>CANFTO010000007.1 GCA_947449945.1 Actinomycetota bacterium
CTCTCAGAGGCAGATGTTGACGCCACCGTTCGCGAGATTCGAATTGCGCTCCTTGAAGCAGATGTTGCCCTACCCGTTGTTCGCGAATTCTGCGCTGCTGTAAAAACGCGTGCTCTGGAAGCCACGGCGTCTGGCGCCCTGAACCCAGCCCAAGAAGTAGTCAAGATCGTCCACGAAGAGTTGGTGGCAATTCTTGGCGGCGAAACGCGCACGATTCGCTTCGCAAAGAATCCGCCAACCGTGATTTTGCTCGCAGGTCTTCAAGGTGCAGGCAAGACAACACTTGCTGGCAAATTAGCGATGCAATTGAAGCGCGATGGCCACACGCCAATGCTGGTTGCTGCTGACTTGCAGCGTCCAAATGCTGTGGATCAACTCAAGGTTATTGGTGAACGCGCTGGCGTTCCTGTGTTTGCTCCCGAACCTGGCAGTGGTGTGGGCGACCCGGTCAAGGTCACGCGTGACGCGCGAGCCTTTGCTGAACAAAAACTTCACGATGTCGTCATCGTTGACACTGCAGGCCGTCTGGCTATTGATGCTGAATTGATGGAGCAATTGCGTCAGGTCAAGGCTGCTGCTGATCCTGACGAAGTTCTATTTGTTGTTGACGCGATGATTGGTCAAGACGCGGTTCGCGTTGCGCAAGAGTTCATGAACAGTGTTGGCTTCGATGGTGTCGTGCTGACCAAACTTGATGGTGATGCACGCGGCGGTGCAGCACTGTCAGTGAAGAACGTCACCGGTGCACCGATCATGTTCGCTTCGACCGGCGAAAAGCTTGAAGATTTTGAAACCTTCCATCCAGAGCGCATGGCTAGCCGCATTCTGGATATGGGTGACGTACTGACTCTTATTGAGCAAGCAGAACGTGCATTTGATTCGGAGCAGACCGAACGGATGGCTGCCAAGGTTGCAAAGGGGGAGAGCTTCACCCTTGATGACTTTCTTGAGCAGATGCAGGCCGTCAAGAAGATGGGCTCGCTCGGCAAGGTTCTAGGCATGCTGCCAGGTATGGGCGAGATGAAGGCTCAGCTTGATCAGGTAAACGACAAGGACCTGGATCGCGTTGCAGCGATCATTCAGTCCATGACCCCGGCAGAACGCCAGGATCCTAAATTGCTCAATGGTTCGCGCCGAGCTCGCATCGCCAAGGGTTCGGGTACACAGGTCCACGAGGTCAACTCGTTGATGGAGCGATTTACTCAAGCTCAGGTGATGATGAAGCAGATGGGCAAGGGTGGAATGCCAGCCATGCCAGGAATGCCCGGGTTTGGTATGGGTGGCGGCAAGAAGTCCAAGGGCAAGATGCCTAAGCAACAAAAAACCGCTAAGGGTGCCAAGGGTCGCAGTGGAAACCCAGCAAAGCGGGCTGGATTGGGTCCCATTGATGGCGATTCTGGGGGCCTGACTCCACCAGACTTGGGTTCCCTGCCACCAGAGCTGAAGAAGCTCCTAGGCCAGTAACTGCCCGTATGGGTAGCCGTGGTCGGGGTGGGGCGAAGGATCTGGCAGACTATGCGAGCACTTGTTGAACCGAGGGACCCTCTCAACCCAAGGCTCAGCAGTCCGCAAGGTTTTCGTTCACCGACGTGTCCCCACGCAGACGTGAACTTGCACCGCCTTACACAACAGGAGACAAGCCCGCCGTGGCCGTAAAGATCAAGTTGAAGCGCTTGGGCAAGACCCATGCACCGCAGTACCGCATTGTTGTTGCCGACTCACGCACCGCACGTAATGGTCGCGCTATTGAAGAGATCGGCATCTACCAGCCACTGCAAAACCCAAGCATCATTCAGGTGAAGAGCGAGCGTGTGCTGTACTGGCTCGGCGTTGGAGCACTTCCAACCCCAGCAGTTGAAGCCATCCTCAAGGTCACTGGTGACTGGCAGAAGTTCAAGGGCCTTCCAGGCAGCGAAGGAACCCTTCAGGTTGCTCCTCCAAAGGTGAACAAGCTTTCGGTGTACGAAGCCGCAGTTGCAGAAGCAGCGAACGAGCCAAAGCTCGTGAAGAAGCCAAAGTTGGAAACACCCGTTGAAGTTGTGGCTGAAGTAGTCGCAGCTGAGGTTGTTGCAGAAGAGGCAGTCGCAGAAGCTGTAGCCGAGGCTGTTGTTGAAGCTGAAGTTGCTGAAACAACTGTTGAAGTTGTGGCTGAAGAGGTTGCTGCAGAAGAGGCTTCGGCCTAATGCTCGAAGAGGCCCTAGGTCACCTCGTGCGTGGCATCGTTGATCATCCTGATGATGTCAACGTTTCAGAAAAGTCCCAGCGTCGCGGAACCACGCTCAATGTGAGTGTGAATCCAGAAGACATGGGGCGCGTCATTGGTCGTGGCGGTCGCACAGCGACTGCGCTGCGCAATGTCTTGGCTGCCCTCAATGGTGGCCGCGGCGTGCGTATCGACTTCCTCGACGTAGCCGAGCGCTAACTGACCATGCGCGTCGTTGTCGGACGCATCGGTAAGCCACACGGGATTCGCGGTCAAGTAACCGTTGAGCCTCGTACTGACGAACCAGATCTGCGATTCGCTCCTGGCGCACAGTTTGTTATTGATGGACCGCTTCAACTCTTAACAGTTGAGGCGGTCCATTGGCATTCTGGTCGCTTGTTAATCAAGTTCGAAGGCATTCACGACCGAACATGGGCTGAGTCACTGCGCAACACCTTGCTTGAAATTGATCGTGACCCCACAGCGCTTCCCGAAGATCCTGATGAGTTTTACGACGACCAACTTGAGGGTTGCCAGGTTGAAATGCTTGATGGCAGCGTGGTTGGGCTAGTCACTGAAGTTGTGCACTTACCAAGTCAAGACATGTTGAGTGTCACGAGAGCCGATACATCAGAAGTGTTGATTCCTTTTATCGGCCAGTTTGTGCCGACGGTTGACGTTGTAGGCAAGCGCATCGTGATTGATCCGCCACCAGGTTTACTCGATGAGCTCGACCCCGAAATCGCTGAGTAATTATGCGTATTGACATCGTTTCTATTTTTCCCGAATACCTAGCACCGCTCAAACTTTCACTCATCGGCAAAGCAGTTGATTCGGGACTCATCGACCTTCGACTTCATGACTTGCGCTCTTGGACGCATGACCGTCACAACACTGTTGATGACACGCCTTATGGCGGTGGCCCAGGGATGGTGATGTTGCCCGAACCCTGGGGATTAGCGCTCGATGAGATTCGCGCGTCCGGCGAGGTAAATCCAACACTTGTTGTACCAACACCTTCGGGGGTGCGGTTCACACAGCACTTGGCTCAACGTTGGAGTGATGACTCATGGTTGGTTTTCGCATGTGGGCGTTATGAAGGCATTGATTCGCGCGTGATGCAGCACTATGCATCTCGTGACGATTGGAATGGTGTTGCTGAAGTAACGATCGGTGACTACGTACTTGCCGGTGGTGAGGTTGCTGCCATGGTGATCGTTGAAGCGGTGGGTCGACTCATCCCCGGGGTTCTAGGTAATCAGATGAGTGCGCTCGACGATTCTTTTTCGTTAACTCAGGATGGCGCTCTTGTTGAAGGCCCCGTATTCACCAAACCTCAGCAGTGGCGAGGAATTGACGTACCTGAAGTCCTCATGAGCGGTCATCACGGCAAGATCGCCAAATGGCGCAGCGAACAGGCACAGTCCCGCACGAATGAGATGCGCCCAGATCTTTAACCGATCGTGGTATTCACCAAAGTCTGCGCTTCATTTTGGATCGCAGAAAGGTGATCGGATCCAATGAAGGATTCTGCATAGATCTTGTACACGTCTTCAGTTCCTGAAGGTCGGGCAGCAAACCAGCCATTTTCGGTAGTGACTTTGAGGCCACCAATTGCCGCACCATTGCCAGGAGCGTTGGTCAGGATAGAAGTGATTGCTTCACCGGCGAGTTCAGTTGCGGTGACATCGCTTGGTGAGAGTTTTCCGAGCGTGGCTTTTTGTTCACGGGTCGCGGGCGCGTCAATGCGCTCATACACCGGATTACCAAATTGTTCAGTTAACTGGATGTATCGCTGTGATGGTGAAATTCCAGTGACCGCAAGCATTTCGGAGGCGAGTAATGCCGCAATGATTCCGTCTTTGTCTGTTGTCCAAACTTCGCCATTTCGGCGAAGGAAGGATGCGCCTGCGCTTTCTTCGCCACCGAAGCCAAGACTCCCGTCAACCAAGCCATCGACAAACCACTTAAACCCGACTGGGACTTCCAACAGTGGTCGACCAAGTGACGCTGCGACGCGATCAATCATGCTTGAGCTCACGACAGTTTTTCCAATGCCAGAATTTGGTGACCAGGCATCGCGATGATTAAACAGATAATCAATGCTCACAGCGAGGTAGTGATTCGGATTCATCAGGCCATCAGGCGTAACGATGCCGTGCCGATCTGAATCTGCGTCATTTCCGGTTGCGATGTCGAAATTTGAGCGATTGATGATCAGTGATGCCATGGCATGTGGTGAGGAACAGTCCATCCGAATCTGTCCATCCCAATCCAAGGTCATAAACGACCAAGTTGGGTCAACATAGGGATGTACAACGGTGATGTCGATGCCGTATGTCGACGCAATGAGAGGCCAGTAATCAACGCTCGCTCCACCTAGTGGATCTGCCGCAATGCGTATGTTTGCTCCACGGATCGCATCCATGTCGATGACATTCTTGAGTTCGTTGACATATAACTCGCGGTAGTTAATGAAGCCTGTCGTTGATGCAGCGATTGCTGATCGAACGTGCATGGTCTTCACGCCTTGCAATGCAGTAGCAAGATAGGCATTAGCCCGGTTTTGGATATCGGTCGTGATATCTGATCCTGCTGGTCCACCGTTTGGTGGGTTGTATTTAAAGCCACCGTCTTTTGGTGGGTTATGTGATGGCGTGATTACGACGCCATCTGCGCGAGCCGGGTCGTTGGCAGCCAGGCTTTTGTTATGCATCAAGATCGCCAGGGAAATTGCTGGCGTTGGGGTATGGCCCATTCCAGAATTGAATTCAACATCGATCGTCACCTTCACGCCATTGGCAGCGAAGACCCCAATTGCAGTTGACCAGGCTGGCGCGCTGAGAGCGTGCGGGTCACTTCCCATATAAAGAGGGCCCTGGATGTCTTTGGTGGCTCGATGGTCACAAATAGCCTGAGCAATGGCGGCGATGTGGTCTTCGTTAAAGGACCCGGCGAAGGCGCTGCCACGATGTCCTGAGGTGCCAAAGGCAACTTGCTGTGAGGGATCCACGACATCGGGGTGCATCGTGTAATAAGCGGTGATCAAGTTGGGGATCAAGACGAGGTCGCTGTGTTGGGCGCTCTGACCAGCTCGTGGATGCAGACTCATGGCATTCCCCTTACAAGAGTGATGGGCCCTAGCCTTGCAAGGAGCCAAGCCGTGAGGCGAGTTGGGGTCTGGCGCCCGACTGTGGCACACTTCTCCAGCCCACCGCGCCGGTGCTCTGCCACAGGGGACTCGGATGCATGGGTAGCAATTTCCTCTAACCCCACCGTGGGAGACCTGTGGCTCCTGCAGGAAGTGAATGATCATGAAGACGCTCGACATTGTTGACGTAGCCAGCCTGCGTACCGACATCCCAGCATTCCGCGCCGGCGACACCCTCAAGGTGCACGTGAAGGTCGTTGAAGGCAACAAGACTCGTGTCCAGTTGTTCCAGGGCGTTGTGATTGGCATTTCCGGATCAGGAATTGGCGAGACCTTCACGGTCCGCAAGGTGTCATACGGCACCGGTGTTGAACGTAAGTTCCCACTGCACACCCCGATCATTGAAAAGATCGAAGTTGTGAGCCGTGGCGATGTGCGTCGCGCCAAGCTTTACTACCTCCGTGATCTTCGTGGCAAGAAGGCCAAGATCCGCGAGAAGCGCGACAACGCACCTACCAAGTCAGAGGACTAGTCCTCGCGCTGTGCCCAAACATTCTCGGTGGGATCTGCCACTGACCCTGTTGGGTGCAGTTGTGCTGGTGTTGCTTGTTTCAGCATTTATTGCGAAACCATTTTCAATTCCATCGGGTTCGATGGAGAGCACCCTGAATATTGGCGATCGCGTATTAGTTAATCGATTGGTGTATCACTCGCGTGCAATTGAGCGCGGTGATGTGGTGGTCTTTGACGGTACTGATTCTTTTGTGCCGGCGAGTTCGGTCCCAACCCGCGATCCGATTTCGGCTTTGTTCGTCAATCTTGGTCAGGCCCTTGGGGTAGTCCCGCCTGATGGCAGTGATTTCGTGAAGCGTGTTGTGGGTGTTGCTGGAGACCATGTGCAGTGTTGTGATGCCAAAGGCCGATTGCTCATTAATGACAAGCCACTTGACGAGCATTATTTGTACGATGGAGACATTCCCAGCGATGTTGCCTTCGATGCGGTAGTTCCGCAGGGCAAACTTTGGGTGATGGGTGATCATCGATCAAACAGTGCTGATTCGCGTGCTCACCTTGGGGATCCAGGTGGGGGAATGGTGTCCACGTCCAAGGTTGTCGGTCGAGTGATGTCCATTGTTTGGCCACCGGCTCACTGGGGCACCGTGGCAATTCCTGACTCGTATGCAAAGGTGGCTCAGTGAGCACCGATGAGCAGATCGACGAAGACGTAACTCCAGCGGAATCAAAGAAGTCCGGATTCCTGGCTGGTCTTCGTGAATTTGGCGTCATTGTGGTGAGCGCTCTGGTGTTGTCGGCTCTCGTTCGCGCATTCCTTGTGCAGGCGTTTTATGTTCCCAGTGAATCAATGGAAAACACGTTGCTGCCCAATGATCGCATCGTTGCTTCCAAGATCACGACTCACTTCGGCGGAATTTCGCGAGGCGAAGTTATGGTGTTCCGTGATCCGGGAGGTTGGCTTGGAGCTCCGGAGCCCGGTCCAACCGGTTTGCGCGGAACGATCAATAGTGTGATGACCTTCATTGGTTTGGTTCCCAGCGATAGCGGTAGTGATCTCGTCAAACGTGCGATCGGTGTAGCTGGCGACCATGTGATGTGTTGTGATGCCCAGCAACGCATTGTGTTGAACGACGTACCTCTTGATGAACCGTATGTCGTTCAGCCAACGAATCAGATTCAGTTTGATATCACGGTCCCCGCGAATTCAATTTTTGTCATGGGTGACAATCGAGGCAACTCACGCGACTCTCGTTATCACCTCGAGGTCAACAGTGGTGGTGTACCAGTTGACAACGTTGTAGGTCGTGCATTTGTTGTGTTGTGGCCACTAAAGAGATTTACCACCTTGCCAATTCCTGAAACCTTCGGTAATCCGGCATTGAATAGTCACACCACGGTTTCCGGTCAATAGATCGTTCGATGACAGGGCCAACACTTCGGATCGAGCGAGGACTCCTCAAAGACGGGTATGCCCGTCTCGCCGGAGTAGATGAAGTAGGTAGAGGCTCACTTGCTGGCCCAGTAAGCGTTGGCATCGTCGTGATCGATAATTCCGTGCGCAATTCACTTCAGGGAGTACGGGACAGTAAAGAGTTATCTCCTTCAGTGCGCAATGCCTTTATTCCCAAGATTCGCCAGTGGGCTGTTGATTGCGCTGTTGGTCATGCAAGTCCGCAAGAGATTGATGACTTCGGGATCATTGGCGCTTTGCGTTTGGCTGGGCATCGGGCCTTGAGTCAATTAGCAGTCCAACCCGATGTCGTGCTTCTTGATGGCAGTCATGATTGGTTTACGCCACCTGAGCAATCTTCCTTACTTGAATTAAGTAGTGACGTACTGAGCAATGTCCCGCCAGTGATAACAAAAGTGAAAGCTGATCGAACTTGCGTGTCCGTTTCTGCAGCAAGTGTGCTGGCGAAAGTGGAGCGAGATTCGATCATGGTCAAGCTCTCGAGTGAGTATCCGGCCTATGGCTGGGAAGATAACAAGGGATACGCATCGCCGGGACATATCGCTGCACTGGCAGAGCGAGGTGCGTGTGCAGAACATCGCCGTAGTTGGAAGCTTCCTGGAATAGGGGAACACTAGTTATCCCCAGCCTTTAATGCTTGCGGATCCTGTCCACAGATTGAATTGAATCGTTGGCAGCGTAGGTGTCTTTATCCCACATTGGTGCTGGGAGGTAGAGATGCGACGAAATCAAGCATTAGGCAAGTATGGCGAAGACCTTGCCGAGCAGTTTTTGCTCCAGGCTGGAATGCATATCTTGGAACGCAATTGGCGGTGCAATGCAGGTGAGATTGACATTGTCGCCAGAGACGCAGGCACGTTAGTCATTTGCGAAGTGAAAACTCGCAGTTCGCATCAGGCCGGCACGCCGGCAGAAGCCATTACTGCTCGCAAATTGCGGCGGTTGCGTGGATTGGCCTATCGATGGCTAGAAGCACATCACGTTTATATCCCTGATGTGCGCATTGATTTAGTCAGTGTCACGCAACCTGCATGGGGTGGTCCAGTAGTTGAGCACCTACGGGATTTGTCATGAGCCTCGCTCAAGTGTGGGGTGCGGTCCCTTCGGGTGTGGGTGGAGTGATGGTTCGCGTTGAAGTCGATGTTGCGCAAGGCCTACCAACTGTTGGAGTTGTTGGACTCGCGCAAGCTTCCGTTGCTGAGTCTCGCTGGCGAGCCAGATCTGCCATTGTGAATTCAGGTTTCACTTGGCCGAATTCGCGAATCACCATAGGACTGAGCCCTGCTGATCTGCCGAAAACGGGAACTTCCTTAGATCTCCCAATCGCCGTGGGGATTCTCGTAGCGTCAGGCCAGTTGGACGCTGGGGATCCGGAGAACTCATTCTTAGGTGAACTTGGGCTTGATGGGGTCATCAAGCCTGTCGCGGGTGCCTTAGCGGTGGGCATTTCTGCCCAACGGCATGGAACCACTCGTATCCTGGCGAGTGCAGAAAATGCGCGTGAATTGCGTGAGATTGACGGGCTGGTTGTTGTTGCGGTTCGAAATTTGCGACACCTGGCTCAGGTGCTTTCAGGTGACGATGTCGGTGTTCAGATACAAGCAGAAGAAGCGAGCGCTGTCCTGAATGAACTTGGTGATTTTGATGAAGTACGTGGGCATGAACAATCACGGTTCGCTCTTGAAGTGGCTGCTGCTGGCGGGCATCACCTCGCGATGATTGGTGAGCCAGGTGTTGGTAAAACAATGTTGGCCCAGCGCTTCGTCAGCATCCTTCCTGACCTCACGCATCAACAAGCACTCGATGTCACATCCATGCATTCGCTGGCTGGACGCATTGTTCCGGGGCAAGGCTTGATGCGAAGGCCACCGCTTATCGCTCCACACCATTCGATTTCAACTGGTGCGATGGTCGGATCTGTACGTGCAGGAGTGTTGCAGCCAGGTGCTTTGAGTTTGGCGAATCACGGTGTGCTCTTTCTCGACGAAGCTCCAGAATTTGCCCGGCCTTGTCTTGAAGGGATGAGACAGCCGTTGGAGCTTGGCACGCTCTCCTTGATGCGCGTAGGTCAAGTCGTAGTCGCACCCGCACAGTTTCAACTTTTACTAGCAGCAAATCCATGTCCTTGCGGCAAGGCGATTGGAACAGGGAGTAGCTGCACATGTGATTCCGCATCGAAACGCAGATACATGCAAAAGCTTTCAGGGCCGCTTATGGATCGCATCGACATTCGACTGCTGCTTTCAAAGCCAACAAAGGCTCATATGCGCATGCGTGAGGTTGAAAGTAGTGAAGTGATCGCTCATCGAGTCAGACTTGCGCGCGAACGCTCCGCACAACGCTGGGGTCATGAATCGTGGGTGCTGAATGCACAAGCTCCGGGGAGTGCTTTGCGCACGCGCTATGCGCCATCCGGCAAGGCGATGGATCTTCTCACCAAGGCTGAGAATGCTGGGCTCAACCCGCGGGGTAGCGACCGTGTATTGCGAATGTCTTGGACGCTCGCTGATCTTGATGGAGTGGATGAACTACAAACGGAGCACATTGCACTTGCGCTAGCTCTACGCGGCGAAAGTTTTGACTGATGGACATGAACGAAGCACTCTTGGTGCTAGCGCATGTGGTCGAACCCCATGATGAGAAGCTGCAGTTATTCATTGATCGCGTTGGCCCGCTAGATGCCATTGAGGCCATTCGTCGAGGTGCTGTACCGAAGCGAGATAGCGAAGGCCTTCAGGCAAGGCTTCGTACATTTTCATTTGCTACGGCATTACGCGAACTAGATAAATGTGACGCACGATTAGTGTTTCGCGATTCAAGTGAATGGCCGACCCAGCTCGACGATCTCAAACATGAGCGTCCATTTGCTCTATGGGTTGTTGGTACTCCCGACTTGCGATTAGCCGCGCTGCGATCGATCTCTATCGTTGGCGCTCGCCTGTGCACTCCTTACGGAACATTCATTGCTCGAGACTGGAGTGCCCGCTTCAGCGATCAAGGATGGGTCGTAATTTCCGGAGGAGCTCTAGGCGTTGATGGCGCCGCACATCAAGGAGTGCTCTCAGTGGCAGGTGTGACATTGTGCGTCTTGGCTTGCGGTGTAGATGTGGCGTATCCACGTGCACATGAGTCACTCCTGGCTTCCATAGCAGACAGCGGTTTGTTGATCTCTGAATCTCCACCAGGATCACCTGCATTGCGTCAACGGTTTTTATCTCGCAATCGCATCATTGCCGCATTGAGTCGCGGCACTGTAGTGGTGGAAGCTGGTCTGCGTTCTGGAACGACGTCCACGGCAAATTTCGTCAACAGGGTCAATCGCCCACTGTTTGCGGTTCCCGGGGCAATTACTTCGCCTATGTCGGCTGGTTGCCATCAACTCATCAACGAAGGCAAGGCCCTTTTGGCTGCTGGTTGGAGTGATGTGGCCACGATGCTTGGAGATCAACAGATGGCACTTTTTGCTCAGGAACCTGAACCCCGTCTCATTGATGGCCTATCGTTTATGCAGCAGCAGGTGCTCGATGCCGTTCCAATTCGTACAGGTAGGTCTGCTGAAGAGTTGATGGTTGCTACCGGGCTATCCCTGCGCGAGGTGTTGACCGCATTGAGTTTCCTCGAAGTTGGGGGCTTCGTGCAGCAAGACGCTCAAGTGTGGCGAATTGTGCGCGCCTGAACCTGTGTGAGCGCATTCGTTTGCGAACATGGGCACATGGAGTCCCAAGAGCAATCAATTGCGCCAGCATTAGCTGATGCGATGCAGGGCTTCGTCCGTTTCCTTACTCTGGAACGCGATCGCAGTGAGCACACAGTTCGGGCATATTCGTCAGATGTCGCTGACATGTTGACCTACGCGACTACGCATCAGTGTGATCAGGTCAGCCAGATTGACTTATCGCTCTTACGCAGTTGGCTTGGTGAGCAGCATGCGGCTGGCCATGCGCGTAGCACGATCGCGCGTAGAGCTGCGTCTGTGCGTGCATTTACCTCGTGGTGCGAGCGTCGAGGGATCATCGACGTTGATCCAGGACGACGATTGAAAAGTCCACAAGTCCAGCAGAAGTTACCGGTAGTTTTGGACGTCGCCCAAGCAGCTCGCGTCATGGACCTTGCGGCGCAACAAAGCGCTGATGGTGATCCAGTTGCGGTTCGTGATCGTGCAATTCTTGAACTTCTGTATGGAACAGGTATCCGTGTTTCAGAGCTGTGCTCTTTGGATCTCAATGATGTGCAATGGAGCTCGCGCACATTGCGAGTGATGGGCAAGGGCCGCAAAGAACGCGTCGTTCCATTTGGGGTTCCAGCGCACGTTGCACTCGTCGCTTGGAGCTCTGCAAGGAAGGCTTTGATGCAGGAACAATCGGGTGACGCGTTCTTTTTAGGAGTTCGTGGTGCTCGGTTAGACCCGCGAACGGCGCGCATGGTTGTTGTGCGTCTTACGGGGTCGGCAGATGTGCCCATCTTGGCCCCCCATGGCCTGAGACATTCAGCTGCCACCCATGTACTTGAAGGCGGAGCAGATTTACGTGCTGTTCAGGAATTACTGGGACATGCATCGTTAGCGACAACTCAGAGGTACACACATGTATCGGTTGATCGCTTGCGTACCGCGTTTGATCAAGCGCATCCAAGGGCGGCAGAGAATTAGGTCTTTGGTGCCTTCAACACTGCTGAGCCGTGGGTAATGATCGACAGCGGATTGCGGTAGTCGTTTTTGCCCGGGCCTTTGAGGCCCAGATGCAAGCAGTGGCCTGCGCAATGACCGCCCGTTTCTGCGGTTTCACCGAGAGGATCGCCCGACCTCACTTCCTGCCCGACCTCCACGATTGCGGTCACTGGCTCATAGGTGGAGCGAAGGCCAATGGTGGGGTGATCGATGACAACGACGGGCTTGCCCGCAATTTCCCCCACAAAGATGACCTCGCCTGACCCGATGGCGAGTACTTCGGTGCCAGGGTCGGCCTCAAAATCCACGCCGCGATGACCAGCACCCCACGCCTTGGTTGGGGGACTGAAGTCCTGCTCAACCAAGGCGCCAGGGATGGGTGCCAGCCAGGCGGCAGTCGCAAGTGCCACCGCGATGAGGTTCATTCATAGATTTTGAGCCAGATTTGGGCCTCAAACCACCACCAAGGCCAGCCTGTGGATGGCAACCCAAGGGCAGATCAGCCTGTGGATAGAGCATGGGGCGCCAGGCCCTAGAATAAATCCACCTCAGCAATGAGGAATTCGCACGATCTCGTGCTGCACCCAGTGGTGCAGACGTCCTGCTCGGTCCTACTTCGGTAGGTGCAGGTCGGTGGATCGTCAGGGGTAAAAGCCAACCGGCTTGAGCCAAGAACCGATGCGTGAGCGAAAGCTTGCGCGCTAAAGGAGTGCCGTCATGGCAGTTGTAACCATGCGCCAGCTACTTGATAGCGGCGTTCACTTCGGGCATCAGACCCGTCGTTGGAATCCAAAGATGAAGCGTTTCATTCTCACTGAACGCAATGGCATCTACATCATTGACTTGCAGCAGTCACTTGGCTTCATTGATGCTGCTTACGAATACGTGAAGGAAACCGTTGCTCACGGTGGCACGATCATGTTCGTTGGCACGAAGAAGCAGGGTCACGATGCAATTGCTGAACAAGCAACTCGTGTTGGCATGCCATATGTCAACGAGCGTTGGTTGGGCGGCATGCTCACCAACTTCCAGACCGTGTCAAAGCGAATTCAGCGCTTGAAGGAACTTGAAATCATGGACCTGCACAAGGTCGCTGGCTCAGGTTTCACCAAGAAGGAACTTCTCATGATGCGTCGCGAGAAGGACAAGCTTTCAAAGACCCTCGGTGGCATCCGCGAAATGGGCAAGACACCGTCAGCCCTTTGGGTCGTTGACACCAAGAAGGAGCACATCGCTGTGGGCGAAGCTCACAAGCTTGGTATCCCGGTTATCGCCATGCTCGACACCAACTGTGATCCAGACGAAGTTGATTACCCAATCCCAGGGAACGACGACGCCATTCGCTCAGTTGCATTGTTGACTCGCGTTATTGCAGATGCAGTTGCAGAAGGCCTATTGGCTCGCGCCAACCGCGCTAGTGGCAACACCGATGCAGCAGTCGAGCCTCTTGCTGAGTGGGAGCGCGAGCTGCTTGCTGGCGCAGAAGCAGCAGCTACTGAAGCTGCAGCAGCCGTCGTGGCAGCAGATGCTGCAACAGAGGCACCAACCGCATAACTCATTTCAGTGGCTGCTCGATTCGTCGGGCAGCCACTGAAACATGAACTGACCACACAACATAAGGACTTACACCTCATGGCGAATATCACTGCCGCTGACGTAAAGAAGCTGCGCGACCACACTGCCGCAGGCATGATGGAATGCAAGAAGGCTCTCGAAGAAGCTAATGGCGACTTCGACGCAGCTGTTGAAATCCTCCGCGTTTCAGGTGCTGCAAAGGCAGCAAAGCGTGGAGCTGAACGCGAAGCTTCAAACGGCCTTGTCGTGAACATCGACAACGTGCTTGTTGAACTCCTTTGCGAGACTGACTTCGTAGCAAAGAACGAAGACTTCCTCACCCTTGCTAATGCGATTGCGCAAGCAGTTGTTGCAAACAACGTCACCGACGCGGAAGGCGCAAAGGCAGTCAAGATCGCTGATGGCCGCATTGCCGCGGATGCAATTGGTGAGATGGCTGGCGTGATCGGCGAGAAGTTGGAGATTGGCCGCGTTGCTGTTCTTCCAGCTCCTGTCACCGTCTACATGCACCGTCGTTCAGCAGACCTTCCGGCTCAGGTTGGTGTTCTCGTCTCCTACAACGGAAGCGAAGATGCTGCTCGCGCAACCGCAATGCAGATTGCTGCAATGCGTCCTTCGTACTTGACTCGCGAAGAAGTGCCAGCGGAAACCGTCGAAACTGAGCGTCGTATCGCCGAGGCAACCGCCAAGGAAGAAGGCAAGCCAGAAGCAGCAATGCCAAAGATCATCGAAGGCCGCGTCAATAGCTTCTTCAAGGACAACGTCCTGTTGGAGCAGGCAAGCGTGGTTGAGCAGAAGAAGACCGTGGCTGCAGTTCTCAAGGAAGCCAACACAGAGGTCACCGGATTCGCTCGAATCGAGATCGGTCAATAAAAGCCCGGTAAGGTCAGGTCGGGATAGGGAAGGGACTACAGCGATGGCTCACACTTCAAGTTCAGGAGCCGTCCAACCGTCCCTTGATGGAACTATCTCGACCTGGCCCTCGGTCCCTGTTGGTGGTTGGAGCCGGGTGCTCCTCAAACTTTCAGGGGAGGCCTTCGCCGGTGGCGGAGGCCTTGGAGTAGACCCAGATGTGGTCGCCTCAATTGCTCGACAGATCGCTGACGTGGTCAACACGGGTACCGAAGTTGCCGTAGTGATCGGTGGCGGCAACTACTTCCGCGGCGCTCAACTTTCCGAACGTGGCATGGATCGTGCTCGCGCTGACTACATGGGCATGCTCGGAACAGTGATGAACTGCCTAGCCCTTCAAGATTTCTGTGAAAAAGCCGGCATCGAAACGCGAGTACAAACAGCTATCACGATGGGTCAGGTTGCTGAGCCGTACATTCCGCGTAAAGCCATGCGACACCTTTCCAAAGGTCGCGTCGTTATCTTCGGGGCAGGCCTTGGTCAGCCGTATTTCTCAACTGATACCACTGCAGCGCAGCGCGCTCTTGAAGTTGGCGCAGAAGTCGTGTTGATGGCCAAGGGTGTTGATGGCGTATATGACGCTGATCCACGCACAAACCCAAATGCCAAGCGTTATGAAACTTTGACGCATGATGATGTGCTAACCCAAAACCTAAAAGTTGCAGACGCAACTGCAATCAGCCTTTGTCGCGATAACGATCTCCCACTCGTGGTCTTCAACTTGCTTGTTGAAGGCAATATCGCTCGTGCAGTTCGCGGCGAAACAATCGGCACCTTGGTGTCGACGTATTAATTTCCTTTATACCCACGTTTGATTCAAGGAGCAGTACATGAGCGAGCAAATTGACGAAATCTTGATGGATGCAGAAGAGCGTATGGACAAGGCAATTGCTGCGGCACGTGAGGATTTCGCAACAGTTCGTACCGGTCGTGCAAATGCTTCGATGTTTAACAAGGTTGTGGTTGATTATTACGGCGCGTACACGCCCGTTGCGCAATTAGCTTCCATCGCGATCCCAGAGGCTCGCATGATTATCATTACGCCTTACGACAAGAGTGCCTTTGCTGAAATTGAAAAGGCATTGCGTGACAGCGATCTTGGGATTAACCCGACATCAGATGGCAACGTCATTCGCGTGTCATTGCCACAGCTCAGCGAAGAGCGTCGCAAGGAATTCATCCAGGTTGCAAAGAACAAGGCTGAAGATGCCCGAATCTCGGTTCGCAACGTACGCCGTTCTGCCAAGGATCAACTCGATAAGCTCCAAAAAGACGGACATGTTGGTGAGGATGACGTTCGTCGTGGCGAAAAGCATCTTGATGAAGTGACTCATAAGCATGTCGAGCACATTGATGAAATCTTGAAGCACAAAGAAACAGAACTGCTCGAGGTGTAGTGGTGTCTGACTCGGTCGGCTCGTCGGCTCCTGCCCGCAAGCCGCGGGCCGGACGAAATTTGCCTGCCGCGATAGCCACCGGTGTTGGTCTGATTGCACTGATCTGTCTGACCTTGTTCACCTATCGGTGGACATTTGGTGTACTTGTATCAGTTGCCATGGTCATTGCAGTACTGGAATTTAGTAATGCATTCAAGCAGTCAGGAATTCACCTTGAACGCGTGACAGTGGCGTTAGCAGCTGCAGTCATGCCGCTCGCAGCTTTCTGGTTCGGGCTCACTGGGCAAACAGTTGTCATGGGAATTACCGTCCTTGCCGTGATCTTCGTGCGCATTCCTCGCGGCAGTGAGGGCTACGTCAAAGACGTAACTGCAAGTTTGTTTGTTGCTGCCTACTTACCATTCATGGCAAGTTTCTTGATGCTCACACTCTCCGCAGATAACGGACCGCTACGAGTGCTGGTTTTCGTGGCGTTGACTGTTGGAAACGATGTTGGTGGTTATGTAGCCGGGGTCTTCTTTGGAAAGCACCCAATTGCGCCTTCGATCAGTCCAAAGAAATCTTGGGAAGGTCTGGTTGGATCTTTGGTTTTGCAGATTGCCTTGGGTATTGCTGGATTTGTCTGGTTACTCGACGCACCGTGGTGGCAAGGCGCAATTGCGGGCATCGTGCTGACGATCACTGCAACCGCTGGGGACTTTGCCGAATCCGCAGTTAAGCGCGATATGGGCATCAAAGACATGGGTCGTTTGTTGCCAGGCCATGGTGGCATCATGGACCGTCTTGACTCACTTATTCCTAACGCCTTCACCTCGTGGGCGTTATTTACGTTGTTCTTAGGATCGGTATGACAACCCCACCACTGCCCGGCGAATTAGTTCTTGAGGCACCTCGTCGCGGTAAGCCAGCAAGGCATTTAATGGATCTTGATCTTGCTGAACGTAAGGAAGCATTTAAAGAGTTAGGCCTGCCAGGTTTTCGTGCTGACCAAGTGTCTCGTCAGTGGCTCAACCGTTTGTCAGATAACCCTGAAGACTGGACCGATCTTCCAGTCGATGCTCGTGGAACCGTGAAAGATGCATTGCTTCCCACGTTGCTCAACCCAGTTCGCACCATTGCCTGTGATGAAGGCCAGACGGTAAAGACTCTGTGGCGATTACATGATGGCGCACTCATTGAGAGTGTGTTGATGCGTTATCCCGATCGAGTCACCATGTGCATTTCGAGTCAAGCTGGCTGTGGCATGAACTGCCCGTTCTGTGCAACTGGCCAAGGTGGTCTCCAGCGCAATTTGTCCACTGGTGAAATTGTCGAACAAGTGCTCGCGGGTGCTCGCGCGCTTGAGCGCGATGAAATCGCCGGCGGTCCTGGTCGAGTCTCCAACATTGTGTTCATGGGTATGGGGGAGCCGCTAGCAAATTACAAGTCAGTTGTTGATGCACTTCATCGCATCAATGATCCAGCGCCAGCCGGCATGGGTGTTGGCGCCCGAGGCATCACAGTTTCAACTGTTGGGTTAGTTCCTCGCATTCGCGAACTTGCTAATGAAGGAATGGCAGTGACCTTGGCGCTCTCGTTGCACGCCCCTGATGATGAATTACGCGACACTCTGGTGCCTATTAATACTCGCTATCCAGTGGCGGAAGTGCTCGATGCATGTTGGGAATATGTCGACAAGACCCATCGCCGACTCAGCATTGAATATGCGCTGATCAAGGGCGTCAACGATCAAGCCTTCCGCGCTGAAAAACTTGCACGTCTCCTCGAAGGCGAACTCGTGCATGTGAATTTGATTCCGCTCAACCCGACCCCAGGTTCACAATGGACAGCTTCCTTGCCTCGTGATGAAGCTGCATTCGTTCGCATTCTCCGTAATCGCGGCGTTCGAGTAACGGTTCGGGACACGCGCGGGCGTGAAATTGATGGTGCGTGTGGGCAACTAGCTGCAGCGTCAGTGGAATAACGAGTTCGGAAAGGTCTGCGCTATGTCGAATTCGAGAATGAGTGAATACTCCAAGGTTCAGCTCGCTCGGCTCCTGATCGGTTCAATCACGCGCACACTGCTTGGTCTTGTACTGATCTTTTGGATTCTTTCACTGGTTCCAGAGCATGTCGATGGAACTATTTGGGTGCCCATCGGCATATTTGTTATCGGAGTTGGCCTTTACGGATTTGTTTTTAAGAGTCAGTTAAAAAAAATAAAAAATTCACGCTTCCCTGGACTCAGTGCGGTTGAAGCGCTGATTTTGATTGCTGTTGCATTCCTGGCTATCTTCGCAGCCATTTACGTCATGATGTCCGGTAAGAATCCTGACTCTTTCACTGAACCGTTGGATCATTTTAGTGCGTTCTATTTTGCGTTGACTGTGCTGGCTACTGTGGGATTTGGTGACATCACTCCGGCGACTTCCGGAGCTCGCTTGGCTTGCATGATTCAGATGGGCATTGATATTGGTTTCATCGCTGTGATGCTCAAGGTTGTGACATCTGCTGCACATAAGTCCATTGCCGAACGCAAAGATACAAATAAGGACGAGTAAGTTCGCCAACCTCTAGACTCGAATCATGGGTTCCTATGAAGCGGCATACCGGTTGGCAGAAACCGATCCTGAATATTTTTGGCTAGTTGCGGCCCGTGCCATTAGTTGGGATGCATTTCCTAAGAAAGCACTGGATTCATCACAAGCGCCGCTATATCGCTGGTTTCCTGATGGCGAATTGAATACATGCTTCAACGCCGTCGATCGACATGTTCGAGCAGGCCATGGGGATCGTGATGCAATTATCTACGACAGTCCAGTGACAGGCGTTAAGCGCAAGGTGAGCTATACACAGTTGCAGGATCAAGTGAGCCGATTCGCTGGAGTATTGGCAGGACTCGGTGTGAGTAAAGGCGATCGGGTCGTTATCTACATGCCGATGATTCCTGAAGCCGTTGTGGCGATGCTGGCAACTGCTCGCCTCGGCGCCGTTCATTCAGTCGTGTTTGGCGGATTTGCTCCAGCGGAGTTGGCGGCGCGCATTGATGACGCTGCGCCAAAAGTTATCGTGGCTGCGTCTTGCGGAATCGAACCTAATCGCACCATTGCCTATAAACCATTGGTTGATGAAGCAATTACATTAAGTCATCACAAGCCCACGGCCACAATTGTGTTCCAGCGCCCTGAACTACCGGCTGAGTTACATGATGGAGATCATGACTGGTCAGTGCTCATAGAGAATGCCCATCCGCATGAGTGCGTGAGTGTGAATGCAACTGACCCGCTCTACATTCTTTACACATCAGGAACAACAGGAAAGCCAAAGGGTGTTGTTCGCGATAACGGTGGCCACGCAGTTGCAATGCAGTGGTCCCTTGGCAATGTGTATGACATTGGCCCGGGTGATGTTTTTTGGGCAGCGTCAGATGTGGGATGGGTAGTAGGTCACTCTTACATTGTGTATGCGCCGCTCATCGTCGGTGCAACCACAGTGATGTTCGAAGGCAAGCCTGTTGGAACACCGGATGCGGGAGCCTTCTGGCGGATGATTGAGGAATACAAAATCAATGCCTTGTTCTGTGCTCCGACCGCGATCCGCGCGATTAAGCGCGAAGATCACGAAGGTGTACTCATCGCACAATACGACTTGAGTTCGTTGAAAGCACTCTTCCAGGCAGGTGAGCGACTGGATCCTGATACATACTTCTGGGCTACAGAGCACCTGAAGATCCCAGTGATTGATAACTGGTGGCAAACAGAGACAGGTTGGCCTATCGCGGCGAATCTACGTGGATTGGAACCAATGCCGATCAAGGCAGGTTCGCCTACCGTTGCTGTACCCGGCTATAACGTGCAGGTGGTTGATGGTGAAGGCCTTCACGTTGCTGCAGGTGTTGAAGGATCTATCGTGATTAAGCTTCCGATGCCTCCCGGCACCCTGCCAACGTTGTGGGGAGATGACCAGCGCTACATCGATTCGTACCTCATGACTTTCGAGGGTTATTACACGACTGGTGACGGCGGAATGATTGACGAAGATGGTTATGTTTTCGTCCTTGGTCGCACAGATGATGTCATCAACGTGGCAGGTCATCGGCTATCCACTGGATCGATGGAAGCTGTTGTCGCATCACACCCTTTAGTCGCCGAATGCGCAGTTATTGGTGTTCAAGATCAACTGAAAGGTCAAATTCCACGAGCCTTTGTGGTGTTGAAAGCGGGTGCAGATATTGACCCAAGCGTGCTTGAGCGGGAAATCGTTCAGTCGATTAGGCAAGAAATTGGTGCGGTGGCCGCACTCAAGGAAGTCGTGGTGGTGCAAGCCTTACCGAAAACGCGTTCAGGGAAGATTCTGCGGCGCACCATGCGAGCAATTGCGGACGGCCGACCAGAAGCCATCCCAGGAACGATCGAAGACGTCCGTGTGCTTGATGCGATTACTCCACTACTCAAAAGCGTCAAGAGCGAAACGCCTTAAATAATGCTCCAGGCTTCAGTGAGCACGCTGCGAAGAATTTGCGTCATCTCTTCGAACTGCTCTTCTCCGGCAATGAGTGCGGGAGCAACCTGAACTACAGGGTCGCCACGATCGTCAGATCTGCAGTAAAGCCCGTTTGCAAACATGGCCTTGGATACAAAACCGCGCAGGAGTCGCTCAGACTCTTCCTCGGTAAAGGTTTCCTTTGTGGTCTTGTCTTTGACCAGTTCGATTCCGTAGAAGTAGCCCATCCCGCGAACATCCCCGACGATAGGCAAATCTCGAAGTGTGTCCAGATGCTTCAAGAAAAGATCCTCGTTGTCTTGAACACGCTGGTTGAGGCCTTCGCGTTCAAATATATCGAGGTTAGCCATGGCAACGGCAGCTGATGTTGGATGTCCACCCCAAGTGAAACCGTGTAAGAAAGTGTTGGTGCCATGCTTAAACGGTTCAAAGAGTCGTTCATGCGCGATCATCGCGCCCAGTGGTGAGTAGCCGGAGGTCAATCCCTTGGCGCACGTGATGATGTCCGGAGTGACTCCGAATCGACTCATCGCAAAGTAGTCACCAATGCGCCCAAATGATGTGATGGTTTCATCAGCGATAAGTAAGACGTCATATTGATCGCATATTTCACGCACGCGCTCGAGGTAGCCTGGAGGTGGAGCGAAACATCCGCCTGAGTTTTGAACTGGTTCGAGGATGACAGCGGCAACACTGTCGGGGCCTTCAAATTCAATTGCTTCAGCGATGCGATTTGCTGCGTATTGACCAAAGGCGTAGCGATCATGTGCAACATGATCAGGTGCACGATAGAAATTCGTATTCGGTACTCGAATTGAGCTTGGAACAAGAGGTTCGAATGGAATTTTTGCTGCGGCAATACCTGTGAGAGACAAAGCTCCATGCGGGGTTCCGTGGTAAGCGACGTCGCGACTGATGACTTTGTGTTTCGTGGGCTTTCCTGTGAGCTTGTAGTACTGCTTTGCGAGTTTCCACGCAGATTCAACGGCCTCGCCGCCACTACCGGTGAAGAAGATTCGGTTCAGATCACCAGGAGCCAGAGAAGCTACGCGTTCAGCTAATTCAATTGCTCGTGGGTGGGCTACGCCCCAGACAGGAAAGTAGGCAAGTTCACGCGCCTGAGTAGCTGCTGCTTGGGCGAGTTCCTCGCGTCCGTGGCCAACTTGCACGTTAAACAAGCTCGCAATGCCATCGAGGTAGCGCTTGCCGTTTTCATCCCAAAAGTAACAACCGTCGCCTTTGACAATGATCGGCAACTCTTCGCCTTCAAAATACGGTGAGTGACGCGTGAAGTGCATCCACAAATGGTCGCGAGCTCGGTCCGCGTAACTTCGTTCGTCAGCTATTTTCATCGGGTTCCCCAGGTGTAGATCTGTTTGCGTAATTTGAGATAGACAAAGGTTTCGGTAGCTCGCACGCCAGGGATTGCACGCATGCGCCCATTAATAATGTCGAGAAGTTCCGCGTCGTCAGTCACAACAAGTTCGGCAAGGAGATCGAATGAACCCGCGGAGATGATTAAGTAATCAATCTCAGGAATCTCTTCAAGGCGATCAGCAACCTCTTCAATGTCGCCATCGACGGTGATCCCCACCATTGCTGAACGTGAGAATCCAAGAGAGGCGGGATCAGTTACGGCCACGATCTGCATAACTCCGGCTTCGGTGAGTTTTTGCACACGCTGGCGCACAGCGGCCTCCGAGAGACCAACGGCTTTGCCTATTGCGGCGTAAGGGCGTCGGCCATCCTCTTGGAGTTGTTCGATGATGGAGCGAGAGACCTCGTCCACAACTACTGCCGCTTCCTTGCGAGCCATGAGTTAATGGTGTGGGTCTTCTGCCTTATTTGCAAGTGAATTCGTGGTTTAAAATCCATTTCACCACGAAATACGTAGGAATTCATGCCTTTGGGTGTTGATATGGCAATGCCTATCTATGATCATCCTTGGATTGGAGCCATCATGACCCAGCGGGTATTACGCAACGTGATCAACGGCGAATCAGTGGAAGCCTCATCAACTGAGGTCACTGAACTCGTCAATCCCAGCACCGGTGAAGTGTTTGCGTTAGCGCCAGCGTCAAGCGCTGCTGACATTGATCAGGCGTACCGGGCTGCGAGTGAGGCCTTTGTCAGTTGGCGTGATGTCACACCAAGTACGCGTCAAACTGCTCTCTTGACGATTGCTGACGTGCTTGAAGCACATGCCGATGAGCTCAATGCTCTTGAGAGCGAAAACACCGGCAAGCCAATAGCCGTTACGGCAACAGAAGAAATCCCACCGATGCTTGATCAGATCCGATTTTTCGCAGGTGCAGCGCGCATGCTGGAAGGAAAATCTGCAGGCGAATATATGCAGGGATTCACCTCATTTATTCGTCGCGAGCCAGTAGGCGTCATTGGCCAGGTCACGCCTTGGAATTACCCGATGATGATGGCGGTGTGGAAGTTCGCTCCAGCAATCGCAGCCGGTAATACGGTGGTTCTCAAGCCAAGTGACACCACGCCAGTCTCCACTGTGCGAATGGCTGAACTCATTGCGCAGTCCGGTGCGCTGCCACCAGGAGTGTTCAACGTCGTTTGCGGCAATCGGGAAACAGGCAGAGCATTAGTCGAGCATTCAACCCCAAGCATGGTGTCAATTACTGGATCTGTTCGAGCTGGCATGAATGTTGCCGAGTCCGCTGCCCGGGACCTTAAGCGCAGTCATTTAGAACTGGGTGGCAAAGCCCCCGTTGTGGTCTTCGAAGATGCCGATATCCCCGCAGCCGTCGAGTGGCTGGCCGTTGCTGGCTATTTCAACGCTGGGCAAGATTGCACTGCTGCAACGCGCATGCTCGTCAGCGAGAAGGTCTACGACGAATTCGTCGCTGCGATGGTTGAGCAAGCCAGAGCAACGCAGACCACATTTATTGGCGGGCCGTCAGGGGAGGGCTTTGTGCCTCCAGTGAATAACGCGGCCCAACTCGAGCGAGTCCTGGGATTCCTGGATCGGGCCCCAAAGCATGCTGAGATCGTGGCGGGAGGTGTGCGCCAAGGCAGTCGTGGATATTTCATTGAACCCACGGTTGTGGCGAACTTGGAACAAGGTGACGAAATGATTCAGCAGGAGATTTTTGGCCCCGTCGTTACGATTCAGCGATTCTCTGATGAGGCCGATGCTCTCCAGAAAGCCAATGACGTGGAATACGGACTAGCAGCAAGCGTCTGGACTTCAAATGTGGCCCGAGCTCTGCGCATGAGTAAGTACATCGATGCAGGCGCTGTCTGGATCAATACCCACATCCCGATCGTGGCCGAAATGCCCCATGGCGGCTTCAAGCACTCCGGTTATGGCAAGGATTTGTCGATGTACGGGTTCGAGGACTACACCCGAATCAAGCATGTGATGGCAAGCCTGGAGGGCTAGCGAATTTCCCTCATGGGGTTTGATGGCAGGTCGAGACGCATTCATGATTGTGTGGCAGTAAGTTATGGACTTCACCGTCCGCCCACTGTTGGAACAGTCGCCCCACAGGAGGTTCAGTTGTCTGAGAATCGTGATTCGGTCGCTCGCGAGATCGCCGGAATGATGCGTTCATCCCTTTCCCGTCGTCGGATTCTGCAGGCTGCAGGTATTACTGGAGTTGCTGCAGTTGCCGCTGCCTGTGGTGCTAGCGGTGATTCCGGAACTGCCACCGCATCAGCGGCGCCTTCTGCAGCAGATCTATCTGACTCAGACAAAACGGTTATCTGGTCGAACTGGCCTGGTTACATGGATACCGATGAAAAATCAGGGGCGCGACCATCGCTAGATGCCTTTGTGAAGCAAAGTGGTGTCAACGTGACCTACAACGAAGACATTAATGACAACAACGAGTTCTACGCCAAAGTTCGCACTCAGCTTGAGCAAGGTCAACCAATTGACCGCGACATCGTGGTTCTGACTGACTGGATGGCTGCGCTTTGGATCGAAAGCGGCTACGCCCAAAAGTTGGACAAGGCTTCAATGCCAAACGCCTCAGCTAACGTGATCGACAAGCTACAAAACGTGGCCTTCGACCCAGGTCGTGAGTACTCGCTTCCTTGGCAGTCAGGTTTTGGGCTCTTTGGTTGGAATAAGCCCAAGCTCAAAGAATTGATAGGCACAGACACTTTGACGTCAGTGGATCAGTTGTTTAACCCAAAGCTCAAGGGTCGTGTCACAGTCTTGTCTGAAATGCGCGACACCATGGGCATCATCATGGCCTGGCAAGGCAATGACCCTTCTAACTTCACTGAAGATCAATTCATGCAAGCTATTGATGCGCTTCGCACTCAGATCGACAATGGTCAGATTCGCAGTGTTGAGGGCAATAGCTACATGAGTGACATGGAGAGCGGCAACGTTGTCGCGGTCATTGGATGGTCAGGTGACGTCATCCAACTCGGTAAGAACTTTGGTATTGCGCTGCCAGAAACCGGTGGAACATTGTGGACCGACAATATGTTGATCCCGCCTTTGGTGGCTCATAAGAAAAACGCTGAGAAGTTGATGAACTACTATTATGAGCCAGAAGTTGCCGCAAAGATTTCTGCATTTGTGCAGTACATCTCGCCAGTGAAGGGTGCGCAAGAAGCGATGAAAAAGGTCGATCCCTCGTTGGTTGATAACCAATGGATCTTCCCGACTGCTGAAACGCTCAACAAGTCTTATGTGTTCATGACGCTCACCCCTGAGCAGGACGTGAAGTATCAGCGCGCTTTCCAGAAGGCGATTGGTAACTAGCCATGCCCGCAGGGGTTGGTCGCACAGTTGAAGATCTACGCCTCGTCAATCTGACAAAGCAATTTGGCGTAAGTAAAGCCGTAGATGATCTCAGTATCACTATTTCAGCAGGGTCATTCTTTGCACTCCTAGGTGCTTCGGGATGTGGCAAAACCACTACATTGCGTATGGTCGCTGGGCTTGAAGATCCGACCTCAGGGCAAGTATTTATTGGTGAGCAAGATGTCACTGATCTGCGAGCCTTTCAACGTCCGGTGAATACCGTCTTCCAGTCGTATGCATTGTTTCCACACCTCGATATTTTTGAGAATGTTGCGTTTGGGTTAAGGCGTCGAGGCATAAAAGATGTTGATGCACAGGTCAACACCATGCTGGATCTCGTTGAACTCTCAGCATTAGCCAGACGTAAGCCAAGTCAACTCTCCGGAGGTCAACAGCAGCGGGTTGCTGTAGCGCGGGCCTTGATAAATCAACCAGATGTCTTGCTCCTTGATGAGCCGTTGGGAGCACTTGATCTCAAACTTCGCCGACAAATGCAGATTGAGTTGAAGCGCATTCAGTCTGAAGTCGGCACAACCTTCGTGCATGTCACTCATGATCAAGAAGAAGCCATGACCATGGCCGACACTGTTGCTGTCATGAATGCAGGGCGTATTGAACAAATGGGACATCCCGCTGATGTATATGAAATGCCTCGCACAATCTTTGTGGCAAATTTCCTCGGGCAGTCCAATTTAATTCAAGGAACTCTTGCGTCTTTCGGTGATGTGGTTGAAGTTGCCGCGTTCGGATTGAGTTTCAAGATGCCAAGTCAACGTAATGTTGCGCCTGGGCATTCAGTTGTCGTAGGTGTACGTCCAGAAAAAATCACTGTGCTCGACGCTCATGATGAAACGAAACTCCCGTCAACCCACAATCGGATTTATGGCACCGTCACGGATGTTTCATACACAGGTGTATCAACTCAATATTTGGTGGAAACGCCTTGGGAGCAATCGATCATTGCTTTCGAGCAGAACTCCATTGTTGGTGATAGGTGTGAATTAGGCGATCCGGTCGTTCTTGGATGGGCCCCTGAACATACCTTTGGGCTTGATCCAGCTGAAGGAATTCACGCTGGCTTAGATCGTGCAGTGTTGGAACTCGAGAGTGATACGGAGGCCTAAGTTATGGCTCCCATCGCTCCCGCTGCATCTGTGGCACCAAGTGCCGCTGAAGGTTCAAAAAAGCGTTCGAGGATTGCGTATTTCTTACTGATCCCGGGTTTGGCATGGCTTTCGATCTTTTTCGTCATTCCACTTGTCACGCTGTTCATTACCAGTCTTCAAACAGAATCCACTCGACGCCCTGGTACCTATGTGCCGGGCTTTCAGATCAGCAATTACACCGACGCATTAGCCGAGTATTGGCCACAGTTCGTTCGCTCATTTGTGTATGCCGGATTGGCGACGGCTTTCGCCCTTGTCATTGCCTACCCGCTTGCTTATTTCATTGCCTTTAAGGCTGGTAACTGGCGTTCGCTGATGTTGGTTTTGGTCGTTGCGCCTTCATTCGCCTCGTTCTTGCTGCGCACTTATGCATGGAAGACCATTCTGGCCGACGATGGGCCAGTAACTTCGGCGTTAAACACATTGCACGTATTACCTGACGGTCGAATTCTCAACACCGGAATCGCAGTTGTTGCCGGACTTACCTACAACTTCCTTCCCTTCATGGTGTTGCCACTTTATGCATCACTCGACAAGATCGACTATCGCCTGATTGAAGCGGGTAATGATCTTTATGGATCTCCTCAGCAAGTTTTCAGGAAAGTCACGTGGCCGTTATCTATGCCAGGAGTTGTTGCCGGAACTTTGTTGACGTTTATTCCGGCTGCTGGCGACTTTATTAATGCCGAACTTCTAGGTTCAACGAAAGACAAGATGATCGGCAACGTGATTCAAACGAACTTCATAGAATTCCGTGATTATCCAACGGCCAGCGCTCTGTCATTTTCATTAATGGCAGCAATTTTGATTCTCGTTCTCACGTACATCCGTAGGTCTGGAACGGAGGACCTCGTCTAATGCGTTGGATTCGTGAGCATGTCATTGGCGCAATCGCAGTCATGGTGTTGTTGTACCTATTCCTGCCAATTGCGGTGGTTATCGCGTTCAGTTTCAATAATCCAGCGAGCAAGTTCAATCTCTCGTGGAATGAATTTTCACTTGACGCGTGGACTCAGATTTGTGGTGTGCCTGGCGTGTGTTCTTCATTTGTTACGAGTGTCGAAATCGGGCTGATTTCAACACTGTTCGCCACGATTTTGGGCACGATGATTTCATTCGCGTTAGTGCGCTACCGCTTTAAAGGTCGCTCATCTACAAACCTTTTGATTTTCATGCCAATGGCTACGCCTGAAATCGTTATGGGTTCGAGCCTTCTGGCACTTTTCCTGAATTTGAGCTTCCCGCTGGGTCCAGTCACGGTGATGATCGCGCACATCATGTTCATCATTTCTTTCGTGGTCGTGGCTGTGAAAGCGCGCCTTCAGGGAATGGATCCGCGTCTTGAGGAAGCTGCGCGTGATCTCTATGCATCGCCTTCAGCCACGTTTAGATATGTGACCTTTCCTTTAGTTTTGCCAGGGATTCTGGGTGCTGCCCTTTTGGGATTTTCGCTTTCATTTGACGATTTCATTATCAGTTTCTTCAATGCGGGAACATTGGTGACATTCCCGATTTACATCTGGGGTGCTGCCCAACGTGGTATTCCGCCACAGGTCAATGCGCTTGCTTCGCTTGTGTTTATTGCTGCTCTTGTGATTGTGCTGAGCGCCCAGGTTGTCGCTTGGCGCAAGCGCAAAGCACTCGCCGTTCGTTAATCAAAGAAAGGTGGGTCCCATGCGCGTCCTAGTTATTGGGGCCGGGGGTGTGGGCACGGCTTCCGCACTCATCGCGAAACGTAGAAATTTCTTTGAAACGTGGGTAGTTGCGGACTACGTGCCAGCTCGTGTGTCTGAATTAATTGAACGCCTAGGAGATGATCGATTCGTTGGTCTGACGTTAGATGCCGGGGATGGCACAGCTATTGAGGCCGCGATTCGGGAATACTCAATTACACATGTACTCAATGTGATTGATCCAAGATTCGTGATGTCGATCTTTAATGCCTGCGCCGCCGCGGGCGTGCATTACATGGACACTGCAATGAGCCTTTCTCGACCGGGTGTGAAACTTGGCGATGAACAATTTGCGCAAGAAGAGCGATGGAAGGCTCGCGGCCAGCTTGCTCTTTGCGGGATGGGTGTGGAGCCTGGGTTGGCAGACGTATTCGCGAGGTATGCCAGCGATCATCTCTTCAGCGAGATAGATGAAATCGGTGTTCGTGACGGTGCGAATTTGGTTGTAGACGGATATGACTTCGCACCAAGTTTTTCCATTTGGACCACAATCGAGGAGTGTCTAAATGATCCGATCGTTTGGGAAAAGAATCGCGGATGGTTCACGACAGCGCCATTTAGTGAAAGTGAGATCTTTGATTTTCCTGATGGGATCGGACCAGTTGAATGTGTCAATGTCGAGCATGAGGAAGTTGTGCTTGTTCCACGCTGGATTGACTGCAAACGCGTGACCTTTAAATACGGACTCGGTGATGAGTTCATTGGAGTGCTCAAGACGTTGCATACGCTTGGGCTTGATAGCACTGAACCGGTCAATGTGCGAGGCGTCAGCGTGAGTCCACGCGATGTTATTGCTGCTGTATTACCAGATCCTGCTTCTATCGGTCACCTCATGCATGGAAAAACCTGCGCAGGGACCTGGGTGACAGGGCTTGGTAAAGATGGAAAACCTCGTCAGGTGTATCTCTATCACGTGGCTGATAATGACTGGACGATGCAGGAATTCGGTGTGCAAGCAGTGGTGTGGCAAACCGCCATGAATCCGCTTGTTGCGTTGGAATTACTCGCCACGGGTGTGTGGTCTGGATCTGGGGTACTTGGTCCAGAAGCATTTGATTCAGTGCCATTCTTGGAACTACTTGAGTCTGCTCACGGACAAAAGTTTGGCCATCGCGAAGAAAAGGTGAACGCAAAGTGACCTCTCAGATGGTTGTGAAGCATTGGCCTGCGTGGGTGGCTGGCGAAGCGGTGTCCGAAGGCTCCAGCGTTGAAGTCACGCATCCTGGTGATGATTCGGTGGTCGGTACACATGTTGTGCCCACCGTTGATCAAGTTGAAGCTGCGATTGTCGCCGCTTGGGATATACGAGGAGCAGCGCAAGCCACGTCTGCCGCACAGCGGGCTGCAGCGTTAATGCATGTCAGTACTCAACTCTTGGCACGTCTTGATGAGGCAGCGAATCTGATCACTGCGGAAAATGGTAAGCCATTGATGTGGGCGCGAGCCGAGGTCAATCGCGCTGCGTCAACCTTCCGTTGGGCAGCAGAAGAAGCCCGCCGGTTTGGTGGAGACCTTCAACGGCTAGATACCGATCCGGCAGCGAGCGGACGCGCAGCAATTATTCGACGGTTCCCACGTGGGCCTGTGTTGGGTATTTCACCATTTAACTTTCCCATCAATCTCGTCGCGCATAAATTAGCCCCAGCGATTGCCGTTGGTACTCCGATCATTATTAAGCCAGCTCCGGCAACGCCTCTGGGTGCGTTGTTCCTCGGTGAATTGTTGGCGCAGGCAGATTTACCGGCCGGTATGTGGTCGGTTTTGCCGGTGGCAAATGATTTGGCACCAATGCTGGTGCAAGATCCTCGACTGCCTGTGATTTCTTTTACTGGTTCCGATGTCGTAGGGCGCCTCATTCAAGATTCGGTCCCACGTAAGCACGTCACCCTAGAACTTGGCGGCAACGCAGCGGCTGTAGTCCTTGGAGATTACTCATCTGATGCCGATCTGGAATGGGCAGCCAGCCGAGTTGCAACCTTTGGGTACTACCAAGCGGGCCAGTCCTGCGTATCGGTTCAACAAGTGTTAGTGGACTCAAGCGTTGCCGATCGCTTCGTGTCAATGCTGGTTGAAAAGGTTCACGCACTGCCTGCAGGAGCTGTATGGGATGAGGCAACGGTTGTTGGTCCGATGATTAGTGAGTCTGCAGCTGTACGAGTTGAGACTTGGATCCAGGAAGCCGTTGAACAGGGTGCGCAAGTACTTGCTGGTGGAACTCGTGTTGGCACGTTAGTCGCGCCGACACTCCTCGCGCAGGTGCCATCCTCGGCAAAGGTGGCCTGTGAGGAGGTGTTTGGACCCGTGGTGGTGGTTCAAGTCATTGAAGGTCTTGATGATGCGATGAACCGCATCAACACCTCACGTTTTGGTTTGCAAGCAGGGATTTTTACCCACAACATTCAGGATGCATTCAGAGCACATCGTGATCTTGAAGTGGGCGGAGTGATTATTGGTGATGTGCCAAGTTTCCGCGCTGATCAGATGCCCTATGGCGGGGTCAAGGATTCCGGTGTGGGTCGGGAGGGCGTCGGATCGGCAATGGACGATCTGACCTATGAGCGTGTTCTCGTGCTGACTGATCTCGCGCTCTAGGTCTCGTCGTACGCTGGTCACATGCGCGCGATTGTCATTCTGGGATCAACGGGATCAATAGGTACCCAGGCCTTAGAAGTCGCTAGCCGTAATCCTGACCGCTTCCGAATCATTGGCCTTGGCGCAAGTGGGCGCGAGGTTGAGCTGATCGCACAACAAGCCGCTGAGTTTGAAGTTGACGTTGTTGCACTCACGAATCCAAATTCCCAAGAGCAATTCCAAGCTGCGTTTGCACAGGCATGTGCACAGCGGGGAAAGAAACTTCGAACACTGACGATTTTGACGGGCCCAGACGCACAAGAGCAATTGGCTTGCTGGCCATCTGATGTGGTCCTCAATGGCCTAGCGGGCGCAGCAGGCCTCGTGCCAACTCTTTCGGCATTGAAGGCTGGTCGCACGTTGGCGTTAGCGAATAAGGAGTCACTCATCATCGGCGGCGATCTTGTGCGAGCAGTGGCCGCACCTGATCAAATTGTCGCCGTCGATTCAGAACATTCAGCCTTAGCGCAATGCTTACGCGGCGGAGCAAAGAACGAAGTAAAGCGGTTAGTGCTGACTGCTTCTGGTGGGCCTTTTCGTGGTTGGACGAAGGAGCAATTGGCAACAGTTACTCCCGAACAAGCACTGAAGCATCCCACCTGGACGATGGGTCCATTGGTCACGATCAATTCGGCGACTCTGATGAATAAAGGATTAGAAGTAATCGAGGCTCATCTGCTCTTTGATATTCCATTCGATTCCATTGATGTCGTGGTGCATCCACAATCAATCGTTCATTCAATGGTCGAGTTTCATGATGGATCAACATTGGCGCAAGCAAGTCCACCGGATATGCGTCTGCCCATTGCTTTGGGTTTGGCGTGGCCCGATCGCGTGGCAGATGCGATTCCAGGCTGTGACTGGAGCAAGGCTTCGACTTGGGAATTCTTCCCGCTGGACAATGAGGCATTTCCAGCTGTGGACATTGCACGTAAGGCGGGTGCAGCAGGAGGCACTGCAACGGCTGTCTTTAATGCTGCTGATGAAGCGTGTGTTGGTGCCTTCTTAGATCGAACCGTCGCATTCACGTCAATCGTCCGAGCGGTAGAGCAGGTGCTCGACGAACATATTTCGGGTGGAGATGACCGAGCTGGATCTGCATGGGTGTCAGGGGGTGTTGTTACCGTCGCAGATGTGGAATCAGCTGATGCCTGGGCACGGGTTCGTGCCCTTGAGGTAGCAGCGACCTTTACGGATGGGGAGAGGTAATGGCGGAAGTCATTGGCATCGTTATTTTCGCCTTCCTCATTGCGCTATCTATCACGCTGCACGAACTCGGCCATTTCATTCCAGCCAAGCGCTTTGGCGTAAAGGTCACTGAATTCATGATCGGTTTCGGTCCTGCGCTTTGGAAGAAAACCAAGGGTGAAACAACCTACGGATTGAAAGCCGTACCCCTAGGTGGATACGTCCGCATGATTGGCATGCTGCCTCCCGGTAAGAACGACCCCGAGGGACAACTTCGCCGCGGTTCAACTGGTCGCTTCGCGACGATGATCTCTGATGCTCGACAGCAATCGATGGAAGAGGTGGGGCCAGGCGACCAGAACCGAGTCTTTTACAAGTTGCCCGTTCACAAGCGTGTGATCATCATGCTTGGTGGGATCACGATGAACTTAATTTTCGCTGCAGTGCTCTTTTCAATTGTGTTGGTCGGCATTGGTTTACCAAAGCCTTCACTTGAAGTTGGTGCAGTCGTGGCGTGTACACCATCAAGTGCGCATCCAAGCGGTTCACCGCTTCCGTCAGGGAATTGTCCGACTGGTACAGATAAAACTCCAGCGATCATTTCTGGATTGAGCAAGGGTGATGTGATCACATCAGTGAACGGAACCGCAGTAGCTGATTGGGATGCAGTGAGCGCTCAATTGCGTGCATCGGCGGGTAAAATAATCAGCGTTGGGGTCCAACGCAGTGGATCATCACTGATGATTCCACTAGAAGTTGCCACAATCGATCGACCAGTTTTTGATGAAGCAGGCTTCCCCACAGGCAAAACGCAGCCCAGCGGTTTTGTAGGTATTAGCCCGGGAGTGGAATATGTATCTCAGCCCTGGTCGGCTGTGCCTGCCTATATGTGGGACATCACTACTGCATCGGCAAAGGCTTTGGTCACGCTTCCGGTTCGTCTGTACGAATTGGTGAAAGACACCCTGATCGGTGGCGGAGAGCGAGCGATCGACGGGCCGGTGAGTGTGGTGGGTGTGAGCCGCCTGGGTGGGGATATCGCAGCGATGGATCAGCCGATGAAAGGAAAAATCGCCACGTTCTTGAGTTTGGCAGCCTCACTCAATTTATTCCTTGCACTCTTCAACTTACTGCCAATCCTGCCCCTTGACGGAGGGCATGTCGCGGGGGCGCTGTATGAGGCGGTTCGGCGATGGTTTGCCAAAGTACGAGGCAAGCCCGACCCTGGTCCAGCTGATGTAGCCCGGCTCTTGCCAGTTGCCTATGTAATGGCGATCGCGTTGGTGGGCATGGGTGTCATTGTGATTTGGGCCGACTTAGTCAAGCCAATCTCACTGGGGTAGCTGCGAGGCGCAATAATGGCTTCGTGAGCATTGAATTGGGTATGCCGTCAGTTCCGCGAGTCATTGCCCCGCGTCGCAAGTCGCGTCAGTTAATCCTGAAGCATCCGACCCACCCTGTTGCGGTTGGTGGTGATGCGCCAATCAGTGTGCAATCAATGTGCACGACGCTGACTTCAGATGTCAATGCCACGTTGCAGCAGATTGCAGAACTCACAGCAGCTGGCTGTCAGGTCGTTCGTGTTGCCTGCCCAAGCCAAGATGATGCCGACGCGCTCCCGCAGATTGCTAGGAAGGCGGGCATTCCAGTCATCGCTGATATTCACTTCCAACCAAAGTACGTCTTTGCAGCGATCGATGCTGGTTGCGCTGGCGTTCGAGTGAATCCAGGAAACATTAAGAAGTTTGATGATCAAGTTGGTGCAATTGCGCGGGCTGCAAAAGATGCAGGCACGCCCATTCGCATTGGTGTCAATGCCGGTTCCCTTGATCCACGTCTTCTACAGAAGTACGGAAAAGCAACGCCAGAAGCACTTGTTGAGTCTGCATTGTGGGAAGCCTCACTCTTTGAAGAGCACGATTTCCGCGATATCAAAATCTCAGTAAAGCATCACGATCCAGTCGTGATGGTTGAGGCATACATGCAACTCGCTGAACAATGCGAGTACCCGCTGCACCTTGGTGTCACTGAGGCGGGTCCGGCATTCCAAGGCACGGTGAAGTCAGCAGTTGCTTTTGGTGCGCTACTGAGTCGCGGAATTGGAGACACGATTCGCGTATCACTCTCTGCCCCACCAATTGAAGAAATCAAAGTTGGTAACGCCATCCTTGAATCGTTAAATTTGCGACAACGAGGGTTGGAAATCGTTTCTTGCCCGTCTTGTGGGCGCGCTCAGGTTGACGTATACACACTTGCTGAGCAGGTAACGGCTGGTCTTGAAGGCCTGGATGTTCCACTGCGCGTTGCTGTGATGGGTTGCGTAGTCAATGGTCCAGGCGAGGCTCGCGAGGCTGACCTTGGCGTTGCCTCAGGTAACGGAAAGGGTCAGATTTTCGTCAAGGGTGAAGTCATTAAGACTGTCCCAGAAGCAAAAATTGTTGAGACGCTGATAGAGGAAGCGATGAAACTTGCTGCTGAAATGAGTGCGACGGGTTCACCCGAGGTCACCACGCACTAGTTCCATTCGGAGCTTTCAATCATGGCGGGAAATATCAGGCAAGTATTCCCAGAGCACCTGCCGCCACTGCTCGAATTATTGTCTCGCGATCCTGTTGCGCACTGCTTCGTTGAATCGCGTGTGCACGTGGGTGGCGTTGACCCTTGGAAACTCGGGGGAGAAGTACTGGGCTACTTTCGCGATGATCAACTCGTATCTGCGATGTATTCGGGTGCAAACCTGATACCTATAGAAACCACGCCAGAGGCACGATCAGCATTTGTTGATTACTTGCGCCCTCGAATGCGTCGATCATCCTCAATGCTGGGCAAAGCTGAAGAAGTGCTAGATCTATGGCGCATGCTTGAGCCTGCATGGGGGCAAGCGCGGGCTATTCGACATGCACAACCGTTGATGGCGATAAGTACAGATAGTCACGTACCCATTGATCCTGAAGTGCGTCGCATTCACATAAATGAGCTTGATGCGTATCTGCCTGCTTCGATTGACATGTTCACTGAGGAAATCGGGGTTTCTCCGGTGAGCGGAGGAAACTTGGCCGGTTATCGGGCTCGCGTTTCTGAGTTAATTCGTGCAGGACGCGCCTTCGGGCGTATGCATGATGGTGAAGTTGAGTTCAAGGCTGAAATCGGGTCAGTGAGCCCGATGGTGTGTCAGGTCCAGGGTGTGTGGGTCGCTCGAGATCTTCGTGGTCAGGGTTTATCAATTCCAGGTATGGCTGCAGTTGTGGAATTGGCCAGGGCAACGTTCACTCCCACGGTTTCCCTGTATGTCAATGATTTCAACACCCCTGCGCGTAAGTCCTATATCTCTGTGGGGTTCGAGCAGGTCGGCACCTTTGCCACGGTCCTGTTTTAAGTCGCGAGGTCGGTAGGCTGCCCCAATGCTGCGAATGTCCACCTTGTTTCTGCGTACCCTTCGTGAAGACCCTGCTGACGCCGAGGTTCCAAGTCACAAGCTATTAGTGCGTGCCGGATACATTCGTCGAGTAGCTCCTGGCGTATTCACGTGGTTGCCACTTGGCTATGAGGTGTATCGCAATGTTGAGCACATTGTGCGATCGGAAATGAATGCCGCTGGTTTCCAAGAGGTGCACTTCCCAGCGCTGCTGCCACGGGAGCCGTATGAACTCACCAATCGTTGGACTGAATACGGCGACACCCTCTTTCGGTTGCAGGATCGCAAGGGTGCTGATTACTTACTTGGCCCAACACATGAGGAAATGTTCACGCTTTTAGTGAAGGGCGAGTACTCCTCATATAAAGACCTTCCCGTTTCGCTGTATCAAATTCAAAGTAAATTCCGCGATGAAGCGCGACCACGTGCAGGTATTTTGCGCGGCCGTGAATTCGTAATGAAGGATTCATATTCTTTTGATATAGATGATGCAGGGTTGCAAGTTTCTTATGACAAGCATCGTCAGGCCTACATTGCGACCTTTGCTCGTCTGGGTCTGGAATTCGTCATTGTGTCAGCGATGTCCGGCGCTATGGGCGGTTCTGCAAGCGAAGAATTCTTGGCACCAACACCTGTAGGTGAAGATTCATTTGTGCGTTGTCCACAGTGCGCCTACGCAGCCAATGTCGAAGCTGTTGCCACAGTCGTTCCCGAAGCAGCAGATGCAACTAGTGTGCCGGCAACTCATAAAGAGCGCACTCCCGCATCTGGAACGATCGAAGCATTGGTCTCGTATTCAAACCGAGACTTTGCGCGCGAGGACCGTCCTTGGACGGCAGCAGACACTCTTAAAAACGTAATCTTCATGGTTACTGCTCCCAATGGCGAACAGTCGGCACTTGCCGTAGGCGTTCCTGGCGACCGCGAAATTGATATGAAACGCCTCGAAGCGGTACTTACGCCAAGTGAGGCCCGGCCTTTTGAAGAAGCTGACTTTGTGAA
>CANFTO010000008.1 GCA_947449945.1 Actinomycetota bacterium
AGAGGTGGTTCCTCGGGCTTGGACCCATCTTGTGGGTGAGCTGAGTGGTCATCCAGTAGACCCGGAAACAGTCATTGCGGCGGAATATCTCACCTTTGTTCAGGACAACGTCCATCAGACAAGCCCATCCACGATGACTGATGGACACACGCCATGGGCGCGCCCTTTCGATAGTGGATTTGATCCTGACGATCATCTTGACCAAGCAGTCATGGCCACCCGAAGGGCCGTTTTTCCCTCGTGGGGATTGGTGATTGAACCGTCAGACTGGTTCTAGGAGCACGGGTTTTCATCTTCCACTTTGCTTTGGGGCCTAAGACGACTAGATTGCCGTTTCGCATTGCAAGTCGTTGGTCACCAGAGTGCTGGTGCGATGAGCAACAGGAAGTTTGGTGTGAGATGTCGACTAGCACTGACCGGTCGCTCAGCGAGGTCCGTTTTCTTACGGTGGCTGAGGTGGCTTCGCTCATGCGTGTGTCGAAGATGACCGTGTATCGCTTGGTTCACCATGGTGAGCTCCCAGCCGTGCGCGTAGGTCGCTCATTTCGCGTCCCTGAGCAAGCAGTGCATGACTACTTGCGCGATTCATACGTAGAAATCGCCTAGTTCCACCTGTCGACCAAGCCAGCCGCTTGGCAAAGGTTGAGTCGCGATAGGCTCAATGTTCCAAAGCACGGGTGAATTTCACCTGTCAGCAATAAACGTGAGGTTTGTATCAATGGGCTCAGTGATCAAGAAGCGTCGCAAGCGGATGGCGAAGAAGAAGCACAAGAAGTTGCTGCGCCGTACCCGCGTTCAGCGTCGTAATAAGAAGTAGCGAATACTTCTTGGCTGTGGTCACTCCATCGCAGGCAGCTCGTGCTGCTGGAAACACCGGACCACAAGCCCCACGCTTAACTCAATCTTCGCAAGTCCCCGGCCGAGAAGCCGTCGATGTACTGCAGGAACTCTTCGGAGCACTTCAGTCAACATTGACGGCTTCCGGTTCGAGTGGAGCAGCCGGCTTTGATCCGGAATTCACCGCCAATGTGCTTATGCCGATTGTTCGGCCCCTGTATCGCGCTTGGTTTCGTGTCAGCACTGTAGGTATTGAAAACCTTCCAGCAACAGGTTCCGGATTAGTTGTTTCTAATCACGCCGGAGCCATCGCCATCGATTCTGTGATGATCCAAGTTGCTATTCACGATGAGCATCCAGCGCATCGTTTTTTGCGCATGTTGGCTGCAGACCTCGTCTTCAATCTTCCGCTCATCGGAGAAGCTGCTCGTAAAGCGGGGCACGTGCCCGCAACTGTTGATAACGCTGAAACGCTTCTTAGTGAAGGCGAACTTGTTGGCGTGTGGCCAGAAGGCTTTAAGGGCGTTGGCAAGCCATTTCATAAGCGCTACGAGCTCCAACGCTTTGGCCGAGGTGGGTTTGTGGCGGTCGCGTTGCGAACCGGAGCACCAATCATTCCCACTGCGGTCATCGGGTCAGAAGAGATTTACCCGATCATTGGCGACGCGAAGGGCTTGGCGAAGTTATTTGATCTTCCGTATTTTCCCATCACACCAACCTTCCCGTGGTTTGGCCCGTTGGGAATGATTCCGTTACCAAGTAAGTGGACCATTGAATTTGGCGAACCGATTCCCACCGCTCATTACGGAGCCGATGCCGCAAACGATCCAGCTGTAGTTTTTGAATTGACAGACATTGTTCGTGATCGAATTCAAGCAATGTTGATCACGCGATTAATGCATCGCACAAATGTGTTTGAGTAAAAAGTTACGCGCTTGGTTTGCGACCGCGACCAGCGAATAAGCCGACAGCCAGGCCTGCAGCAAGGCCACCGGCTGCAGCAATCGCTGCAGGGGAAGCAACCTTGCGAAGGTGTGCGCGAGCACGGAAGTCTTCAATTGGCCAGGATTGTTTTTCTGCGTATGCGCGCAATTTTGGATCTGGATTCACGCAGACAGGATTGCCGACTGCACTGAGCATTGGTATGTCATTTGTTGAATCCGAATAAGCCCAACATTCACCGAGGTCAAGGCCTTCGCGTTTCGCCAATGCGGTGACAGCTTCTGCCTTTGCGAGCCCGTGAAGTGGTGCGCCAACTAGGTGCCCGGTGTAGCGGCCTTCTTCAACTTCCGAGACTGTTCCAAGTGCGCCGGTAAGTCCAAGTCTCCTTGCGATCACTTGTGCAAGTTCGATAGGCGTGGCGGTAACTAGCCACACTTGTCGACCAGCGTCGAGATGTTCTTGGGCGAGTGCCAATGTTCCGGGAACAAGCTTGTCGACCATTGATTCATCGAAAATTTCTTGACCGAATGCGACGATTTCATCAACCTTGCGACCCTTGACGAACGCGAGTGCTGATTCAGTAGCAAGTGCCATGTCATCTGGATTCTCTGTACCGCGCAAAATAAATCGCGCTTGTGCCATACCGAATGAGGCGATCTCACGAGGAGTGAAGAAACTGCGACGCGCCATACCAATTGCGACATGGAACAAACTGGAACCGCGCATGATCGTGTTATCGACATCGAAGAATGCGGCAGCGCATTTGGCGTCATATTCGCTGGGCAACTGGGCAGCAGCTGCGGAAGCAAGGCCCGCAATACGGGCACGGTCCACTGCGTCAGCCATTGTTCGAGCGTAGTCTGCGTGTTGTGAACGACCTACCGGCAAGTCGAGTTCAACTCATCGGCAAACCTGATTGTCATCTGTGTGAAGACGCTCGTGAGGTAGTCCGGTTGGTGTGTGCAGAATTGAATGTGCAATTCCAAGAGCGATCAATTCTTGAAGACCCGGGTTTATATGACGAGTACTGGGAGCGGATCCCAGTCGTGCTGGTGGATGACCGAGTGTTGGAGTTTTGGCGGATCAATCCTGAGCGTTTACGAGGAGCTTTGTCCTAATATCGGACGTGAGTGTCCGATGAACTTTGTGCGCGAAGGCACAAGTCCTTACCCTTAGCGCAGTGGTCTGCACCCTCAAGGCCGCTTTCACTAGGTCTTCCCGCGGTGTCTCCCGATACCAGCGCCTAGTGATCCAACCCTGGAGCACCGTGTCCTTGTCCCGCCAACTGAGCCCTAGTCGCACGCGCGACGATGGTCGTGGGATTCCTGATGCAACAGTTGCCCGGCTTCCGGTCTATCACCGAGTTCTTCGTGCATTAGGTGACGAGGGTGTGCACACCATTTCTTCTGATCACCTCGCACAAAGTTGTGGTGTGAGTCCCGCGAAGCTTCGCAAGGACCTTTCCCACTTGGGTTCGTATGGAACCCGCGGTGTTGGTTACGACGTAGCTCTACTGAGCTATCACATCAGCCGTGAACTTGGTTTATCACAGCCGTGGGGCGTGGTGATTGTGGGCGTTGGCAATTTGGGTCAGGCATTGGTTTCTTATCGCGGGTTTGCTTCACGAGGTTTTGAAATCGTTGGCTTACTTGATTCACATCCAGATGTTGTGGGTAAGCGGATTGCGGCGACCGGTGTTGATCTCATCGTTGCACCAATGGCGGAACTTGAAACCATGGTTCGCGAAAGTGGGGCGAGCATTGGCGTCATTGCAACGCCAGCCGACGCTGCCCAAAAAGTTTGCGATCGACTCGTTGATGCGGGAGTGAGGAGCATTTTGAACTTTGCTCCAGCTGTTCTGGTTGTCCCTGATGAAGTTGAAATTCGCAAAGTGGACCTCGCCGTTGAATTACAAATCTTGGCCTTCCATGAACAACGGCGAGTCGATGACTCCTCCCATCTTGCGCAGGTGATGAACGCATGACTGCGACAACAGTGAGCACCCCAACATCCAAGGTGCCAAAACAGGTGGTGCCTCCCCAACCTGAGGCCGCCCCGAAAAAGACGTCCAATTCCGCCACTACCGCAGGAGAGCACCAAGTGACTCGTGCAGCAACCGCAACAGCAGCAACGACTGAAGAAACTCCAGTTATCGCAGCTGTGATTCCCGCAAAAGCACGCAAGAAGACAACAGCCGTTGGCACAGTGGCACTCGTTGCTGCAGGCCCCGGAGATCCTGACTTGTTAACTCTGCGAGCAGTTGCGCTCATTCGCGATGCTGACGTCGTGATCGCAGATGAATTGACCGAGCCCATTGCGCGCTTGCACGCTAAGGCAGATGCTGAATTTGTGATCGCTGGAGACCACGGCAAGGCCATGGTTGATGCGGCTAAAGACGGCAAGAACGTTGTTCACCTCATTGCCGGTGACCCAATTATTGACGGCACGTTGGTTGCAGAAGCAGCATCACTTCGTAAGTCAAAGATTCCATTTGAAATTGCCCCTGGCGTCAGTGATGTCACAGGTATTCCTGCCTACGCAGGCTTCAGCTTGACCGGCGGCAAAGTTCGCCAGGTTCGCGTTGTCGACGGTACCGACCCCGAGTTGCAGTGGGCGGACCTTGCTTCACCTGGGATCACCACGGTGTTCCTCAATGGAGCGGATCTGTGTACAGAAATTGCAGCGAATTTGATGGCCGCGGGTGCTGATGGAAAAACTCCGATCGCAGTTACCCGTCAAGGAACAACTGTTGATCAGCGCACTCTTGCTGGAACGTTGAGTGACATTGGCGCAATTGCCAAGCGCACAAAGCAGGCAGGCCCGGGAGTTGTGGTTGTTGGCGAAGTTGTTTCACAGCGCGAAAAGGCCGACTGGTTTGAAGCCAAGCCGTTGTTCGGCTGGCGGGTGCTCATTCCTCGCACCCAAGAGCCTTCAGATTCAATTGTTGCCCTTCTGCGTCGTCACGGTGCGGTCCCGATGGAGGTTCCGACGATTTCTGTTGAGCCACCTCGCACACCGCAGCAGATTGATCGCGCAGTGCACGGCTTGGTTTCTGGCCGCTATGAGTGGATCGGATTTACTTCGGTCAATGCGGTTCGCGCAATTCGCGAAAAGCTTGCCTCATATGGTTTGGATGCTCGTTCTTTTGCTGGGCTAAAGGTGGCTGCAGTCGGCGATGCCACGGTGGCAGCGCTGATTGAGTTTGGTGTCCGCCCAGATCTGGTCCCAGAAGGTGAACAGACCACGGCAGCGCTGCTTGATGAATGGCCTGGCTATGACTCACTTATTGACCCGATCAATCGCATTTTCTTGCCTCGTGCAGATATCGCAACCGAATCGTTAGTCGCTGGTCTAACTGAGCTTGGTTGGGAAGTTGAAGACATCACGGCCTTCCGTACCGTTCGTGCTGCACCACCTCCGGCGCCTACGCGTGAAGCCATCAAAACTGGCGGATTCGATGCAGTGCTGTTTACCTCAAGCAGCACCGTGCGCAACTTGGTCGGCATTGCCGGAAAGCCACACCACACCACTGTGGTTGCTGCAATCGGTCCACAGACCACTAAGACCGCTCAAGAGCATGGACTTCGAGTAGACGTTCAGGCTGACACCAGCACCCTGATTGGCCTTGTTGAAGCTCTCGCTGCTCATGGTGAAGAACTTCGCTTGGCTGCTCTGGAAGCCGGCGAAGGCAGTTGGCGTCCAAGTCGTCGTCGTACTCCAGCTCGACGTAAGGCGTAAGTCACGATGGCTACACCTAAGCGCACCGTTGTTCATTTGCTCCGTCATGGAGAAGTGCATAACCCTGAAGGCGTGTTGTATGGCCGACTTCCTGGCTATGTGTTGTCTGACCTCGGACATGAAATGGCGCAGCGCGCGGGCAATGCCCTTCGTGGACACGGCATCACTGGCGTGATCTCATCACCAATGGAGCGCGCGCAGCAAACAGCAGTGCCTGTGGCTGGCGCTCATGGACTAGAGATCGGCACCGATGCGCGTTTAATCGAAGCTGACAATATTTTTGAAGGTCAGCGCGTCAGCGTTGGTGACGGAGTACTGAAGCAACCGCGTACGTGGAAGCATCTCTACAACCCATTTAGGCCTTCATGGGGCGAACCATATGACGAAGTCGCTGCGCGCATGACACAAGCAGTGCATTCGGCTCGCGATCAGTTTCGCGGCGGCGAAGTGGTGTTAGTGAGTCATCAGTTGCCCATCTGGATTGCGCGCCTCGCAGCAGAGTCCCGCCGGTTGTGGCACGACCCACGGAGTCGTCAGTGTTCGTTGGCCTCCATCACGTCACTCACTTATCGTGATGATGAACTTGCGGCGATCACCTATACCGAGCCTTCACGCGATTTATTGGATAAGGCAAGCAAGGTGGCAGGCGCCTGACCGACGGTCGCGCTGAAATGCTTATGCGTCGTACACGAGTTCGATTAAGCATCGGCGTCGCGCTGCTTGCGTTCGTCGGACTGCCAATAACAGGTTGCAGTAGTTCACCATCTGGTTCATCTGCTGGCAGTGAAACCAACTTCGTCGCCGGTGATGGTTCTATTGAAATAATTCCCGTTGGTCAACGCGTCACAGCACCAGATTTCACCTTGCCAACTCTCGAAGGCGGAAAGTTCACGCTCAATGCGCAGCTTGGCAAAGTTGTTGCAATGAACGTCTGGGCCTCATGGTGCGCTCCGTGTCGCAAAGAAGCGCCAGATCTCGAAGCAGTCTGGAAGCAATCAGATAAACGCAAGGTTGCCTTCGTTGGGCTCAACACTCGCGATTCACAAACCTCTGCCCAGGGATTTATTCGCAACTATGCAATCACCTATCCGCAGGCCGTAGACACAGATGGTCAGGTGCAACTGCTGTTTCGGAACACGCTGCCAGCGCAGGCAATTCCATCAACGCTCATTGTTGATGCCCAAGGAAGGGTTGCAGCGCGAATTCTGGGAACAGCTACCGAGGCGACGCTGCGAAACGTGATCGATGATGTCCAACGAAGTTCGTCATGATTAACGACGTCATCTCACAAGGAACCTTACTGTTTGCGCTACCTCTCGCATTTGCAGCGGGTCTGCTTGCTTTCTTGTCGCCCTGCGTTTTACCACTTGCTCCTGGCTACTTGTCATATATCACTGGGTTAACTGGTGCTGAACTTGCGGATGTGAAGGGCAATCGAGGGCGCGTATTTCTTGGCAGCCTCCTTTTTGTTGCGGGCTTCAGCGTTGTTTTTGTTTCCTATGGGGTGTTGTTTGGCTCGGTTGGCGCAACGCTGCTGGAATATCAAGTCACGATTGATCGAGTTCTTGGTGTGGTCGTGATTGTCATGGGCCTGGCGTTCATGGGATTAATTCCAGGGCTCCAACGTGAATGGCGCATGCATCGCTTGCCAACATGGGGAGTTGCGGGTGCACCCCTCCTGGGCGTGCTGTTTGGATTGGGCTGGTCACCGTGCATTGGGCCAACGTTGGCTGCAGTGCAAAGCCTTGCTTTTACCGAAGCAAGTGCACTGCGTGGAGCAGTACTCTCTCTGGTCTACTGCATGGGTCTTGGATTGCCTTTTGTGTTGCTCGGTTTGCTCTTTACGCGTATGGGTCGTGCATTGAGTTGGGTGCGCAATCACTATGAACTCGTGATGCGCATCGGGGGAGCGATGTTGGTGATCGTTGGAGTTTTACTGGTCACTGGTTGGTGGGGTGACTTCACAATTTGGTTGCGAGTCACACTCCCTGGATTTGAGACAGCGCTATGAGTCAGTTGCCTCCGCTGAGTAATACCGGGTTCTTGCGTTGGACTTGGCGTCAATTGACGAGCATGAAGACCGCGCTTGTCTTGTTATTTTTACTGGCACTGGCCAGTGTTCCAGGATCCATCTACCCGCAACGTGGTGTTGATCCAATCAAGGTGCGCGAATACATCACGAACAATCCGACCTGGGGACCAACTCTTGATCGCCTTGGATTCTTCGAGGTGTACTCCTCGCCATGGTTCTCGGCGATCTACTTATTGCTCTTCATTTCGCTTATTGGTTGTGTTCTCCCGCGCGTAGGTGTGCATTTGCGCGCAATGCGAAGCGCGCCTCCCTCAGCTCCTCGCGTTCTTGACCGATTAGCTGGCACGCGTACTTTTGAAACAACAGCGCCGGCGAGCCAAGTGCTGCAGATTGCCTCTCAAGCGTTGCGTAAACATAAGTGGCGTGTGGTCAGCGGACCAGAGTCTTCTCCCGAGTGGGTTGCAGCCGAAAAGGGTTACTTGCGTGAAACTGGAAACCTGGTATTTCACATCGCACTGCTTTTCGTACTAGCTGCGATTGCTATTGGGGGATTGTTTGGCTGGAAAGGCAATGTCATTGTTCGCGAAGGGTCAAGTTTTTCTGACACCTTGACTCAGTACGACGCATGGGGTGGTGGGCGGTACACCAATGCTCAGGATCTCCCTCCATTTACATTCACCTTGGATAAATTCACTGTGGATTTTGAACGCGGAGTTGCGCAACGCGGAGCCCCGCGCGCATTTGAAGCAGAGGTTTCGTACAAGACAGATCCAGCTGCTACTCGCCAACATGCACTTGTAGAAGTTAATGAGCCGCTCGTGATTGGTGGCGCCAAAGTCTTTTTAGTCGGACATGGTTACGCGCCGATTGTGAAAGTCACGGATAAAAGTGGAAAAGAAATTTTCAATGACGCCGTGCCATTCCTGCCACAAGATGGCATGTTTACTTCAACTGGCGTGGTGAAGATTCCGGATTCAACTCCTCAATTGGGTTTGCAAGCGCTCTTCCTGCCCACAGCGGCCCTAGATCAAATTCGGGGACCCCATTCAACCTTCCCTGGGCCTGATGACCCAGCGTTGTTCATGTCTGCTTGGAAAGGCAATCTGGGCCTAGACGCCGGCACACCTCAAAGCGTCTACCGCCTTGTGACCGACAAGATGTCCAGAATTGGCTTAGAGCAACTCAAGGTCGGCGAAAGTTGGAAGCTACCTGACGGATCTGGAACGGTCACGTTCGTGGGCTTTAAGCGCTGGGCTTCCTTCCAGATCGCCTCTGACCCAGGTAAAGAAATTGCACTGCTGTTCGTGGCAATTGCCATTCTTGGGTTATCTCTGTCACTTTTCATTCGTAGACGACGGGTCTGGGTGAAGGTCATAACCCGAGATGGGGTTACCGTTATCCAAATCGCTGGAATCATGCGGACATCGACCTTCGAAGATGAAGACATCGGTGTGCTTGCTGAAGACCTCGATGTCGTTGAACAGGCACTGATTGCAGCTGATGTTGTACGGGGTAACCCGAAGGAGGAACGTTGAGTCCTGAGTCGCTCGCACGTATGAGCAATGTCGCAATTTATTCGTCAATGCTGGCCTTGGCTTTTGCCATGTTCGCATTTGCCGCTTCCTTCGCGGGTGGTCGTCGCAAGCCTGCCAATGTCATCGTGACTTCTGAAGTCAGTTCTGGTGGAACCGCAGTTATTACGAAAACTGAACTTCCCGTTGCAGAACCTGGGCGTAAAGCAGCCAATATTGGCATCTCGCTGAGTTGGCTAGCGTTTGCGCTATTGCTCGCAGGTGTCGTGCTTCGCGGTGTGTGGGCAGGGCGCGCTCCCTGGGGCAATATGTATGAGTTCTCAATCACGGCAGCCCTTGGCGTGCTTGGCGTGTACTTGATTGCCAATACGCGGGTGGATCTTCGTTGGCTTGGACTGTTTGTTGTCATCCCGGTGTTGTTGACCTTGGGCGTAGCGGTCACTGTGCTCTACACCGAAGCTGCTCAGCTGGTTCCAGCCTTGAAGTCTTACTGGCTAGTCATCCACGTGCTTGCGGCAATTATTTGTTCTGGCGCCTTCACAATTGCAGCAGCCACGGCTGGTTTATCTCTGGTTCGCGATCGTGCGGAAAAGCGCGGCAATGTTGATGGCCCACTGTCATCACGGATTCCTGACGCAGAACGCTTGCGTGCACTGACAAATAAAACGCTTGCTTTCGCTTTTCCTTTGTGGACGTTCACGGTTGTCGCTGGTGCGATCTGGGCAGAAAATGCCTGGGGTCGGTACTGGGGCTGGGATCCAAAGGAAACCTGGGCCTTTATTACCTGGGTTGTGTATGCCGCTTACCTTCATGCACGCTCAACGGCTGGATGGCGCGGTAATAAGGCATCGATCATTGCCATTGCTGGCTGGGTGGCATTCCTGATGAACTATTTTGGCGTGAACTTTTTGGCGAACAGCCTGCATTCTTATGCAGGTGTCGGCAGCTAGCCGAGTTCGTTAGTTTGTTTCGCCGCGGCGCTCACGCATTTTGCGCCGCCATTCATCCTCAGCGAGTTTGGCTAAGAATTTAGGGTCGTCGTCAGGTGCACCTGTGATCTTTCGGCGGCGAGTGGATCGTGGACGGCCGGCCAAAAGCCACAGAACACCGCCGATAAGTGGAAGTACAAAGACGATCAGAAGCCACACCCCTTTAGGTAGATTGCGCACACTGCTTTTCGGTGTCTGTGCAACGTCTATCAGGAACCAGATATAAAACGCCACCGCAATGATGATGCCCAAAACTCTGATCACGACTTCCTCCCTGTCTCACTCTAACTCCCAAATGGAAGTGATCGCACCGAGTCGCATACGGTGGGCATATGTCCAAGGCACCTAATCGATGGCTCACCACAGCGCTGTACACAGCAGCGCGGTTGCTGCTCTGGTTGGCCATCTGGGCCCTACTGCAATACCTCACACCAGTGAAGGGCCTGCTCGCAGTAGTGCTTGGTTTACTCATCTCAAGCGCCATCAGCATCATCGTGCTTGATCGTCAGCGCGATGTGATGAGCGAAGGTATTGGTTCCTTCTTTGGCGGGATCAATCAGAAGATTGCGAATTCAGCAGCAGCTGAGGATGCCTGGCAAGAAGAGATTCGCGCAGCGCAATCAGGCCCAGGCCAACAAAGCGGCGCAGCTCAGGCCGTAGATCAAGATCAACAAGCCACTTTGCTTGAGGGGAATGATCAGCATGGGTCCCACCGCGCCACTGATAACGATACGCACCGGCTTGATGGCGAAAATAAAGCTGAGTAAGCCAAAGAGCAGCCACCATGTGGTGAGCGCAGCAAGCACCATAGTGAGCGCGAATGCGAGTGCAATAAAGACGAGGTAAAGGATTCGTGTTCCACGATCTCCAAGTCTTACCGCAAGTGTGTGTTTGCCTGCTTGAGTGTCAGTTGGAATATCGCGCAAGTTATTGACGATTAACAGTGTGCAAATGATCAATCCAATTGCACATGCCGCAACAACATCTGCTCCGCTCACGCTGAGAGTTTGAACGTACACCGTGCCAATGACGGGCACGAGCCCAAAGAAGATGAACACAAACACTTCACCTAAACCTATGTAGCCGTAAGGGCGTTGACCACCGGTGTAGAACCAAGCAGCTGCAACGCAGGCAATGCCAACCAGCATCAGCCACCACTGCGAGGTCATCAGCACTAAACCAAAGCCAGCAGCCATCGCGACGAAGTAGCACAAGAATGCAGCGACTTTGACGTGATTTGGTTCTGCAAGTTTTTGACCAACGAGCCGTACTGGTCCAATGCGCACCTCGTCAGTGCCTTTAATTCCATCGCTGTAGTCGTTTGAAAAATTCACACCGATCTGCAAGGCAAGTGCGACGATGAGTGCGAGCACTACTCGATTAAACATGAAGCTATCAAGGCGAGCAGCAAGGCCCGCTCCGATAGCAACAGGTGCAATTGCAGAAGGAAGGGTTCGAGGGCGTGAGCCACCAACCCATTGGCTCAGCGTTGCCATAGTGCTCCGTCATGTGTGAGTTGAATAATTGCGCGTCGATCGATCTTGTTATTGGGAAGCGTGGGTAGCGAATCAAGAAAAGCAAAATTGCGTGGCACGGCTGCTTTTCCAAGTGCAGTTTGTGTAGAAGCGCACAATATTTTCACAACCTCTGGTTGATCGACCGAAGCATCTTCGAGGGTGATCGCTGCATAGAGTTCAAATTCACCGTCGGTCGATGGTTGAGCGACCACGGCTGCAAGTTGGACACCTTCGAAATTATTGATCACTTCTTCAACAGCATTGATCGAAACATTGATGCCGTTGATGGTGATGACATCGTCGCTACGTCCGTCAATGACGAGCATGCTCTGGTAAGTACCTAAGTCACCTGTTCGATAGCTGCGATCAAAGAATCGTTCAGCAGTGTGCTGTGGTTGGTTTCGGTATCCCAACGCAACCATGGCGCCACTCAACACGATTTCGCTACTCACCGGATCAATAGTGATATCAACACCTGAAAGAGGCTGTGCGTTAAAGACACATCCACCGGCAGTTTCCGTTGCGCCGTAGGTAGTGGTGAGCCTGATCCCTGCCGCTTGGGCTGCCTGAGCTGTAGAAGCGGGGAGTGGGCCGCCACCAACAAGAATTTGTGCGCAGGCCCGCAAGGCGTCTGTGCTCTCAGCATTGCCCAGGAGTCGTCGAACTTGGGCGGCAACTAATGAAACACGAACATCATCAGAGCGCTGAAACGCAGCGCGAACAGTTGCGGAGAATTCTTCAGGGGTGAATGGATGGAGCCCACCCAAGCTCGTCATTCCCATCGCTGGCAGTTCAGTTTCTGCGGCTCGCAGTACCACGTTAAAACCACCCATTGACGTAACGGGGAGTGCTGCAATCCATTGAGGATTTGCATCGCCCTGGATTGCATGTGAAAGGGCGTGCAAGGTTGCTGAACTATGGAGGACGCCCTTGGGATGCGACGTGGATCCTGAGGTGGCCAGTACGACGGCTATCCCGTCAGATTCCAGTGGATTCGAATCATCACCAGGTCTGGTTGCGGCTAGGAGTTGGCTCACGTAATGAGCCGATGTAGCAGAGGTGACCGTTGGAATAGGAGCGATCGCCGGCCCAGTGCCATCGAGGGCAGTGCGCAATGCGGCTGTGAGCACACTCACGCCCTCAGCGCCCGGGGGGACCGAGAGGTGGAGGAGGGGTCGGGCAGGCATCGCAGCAAGCGTAGTCGCGATAACGTTTCGCTTATGGATACCCGTACGCGCTACACCTTGCCTCCTGTTGTTGCTGCTGATTCACCGGCGAAGTCAGATCCGGGGTATTCGTCAGCCCTTCCTGCCTGCGTGTGGGAATCGCAAGGAGAGTTTGGAGATATCAAGTATGAAATCTCCACCGGCGACGCGGCGGGAATCGCGAAGATCACGATCAACCGTCCGGAAAAGCGAAATGCCTTCCGCCCACAAACCATCATCGAGCTGATTGACGCGTTTTCGCGCGCCCGCGATGACGGTCGCGTTGGCGTGATTATTTTGTGTGGTCAGGGTGACCTCGCCTTTTGCTCTGGTGGCGATCAGATTATTCGTGGCGATGATGGCTACATCGGCGACGATGCAGTTGCGCAGGCTGGTGTCGGTCGTCTGAATGTCCTGGATCTACAGATTTTGATTCGGCGAATTCCAAAGCCAGTGATTGCAATGGTGGCTGGCTATTCCATGGGTGGCGGACACGTACTGCATGTGGTGTGTGACATGACGATTGCTGCCGACAACGCACGCTTTGGCCAAACTGGGCCACGTGTCGGTTCCTTCGATGGCGGTTATGGCTCAGGTCTGCTCGCACGAGTGATTGGTCAAAAGCGTGCCCGCGAAATTTGGTACTTATGTCGTCAGTACGGGGCTGAGCAGGCGTATGACTGGGGCTTGGTGAACGAAGTCGTGCCGGTGAAGGATCTTGAAATTGCAACCGTTGATATTGCTCGCGAGATGTTGCAGTTATCACCTCTGGCCTTGCGCATGTTGAAGGCATCACATAACGCAGCTGACGATGGCCTGGCAGGCATTCAACAGCTTGCAGGGGACGCGACCTTGTTGTTCTACATGAGCGAAGAAGCACAAGAGGGTCGCGATGCTTACAAGGAAAAGCGCACACCTGACTTCTCGAAGTTCCCAAAGCGTCCGTGACATTACCCGGCGCACTTCTCCGAGGCGTCACGCCTTTTGCGATCACTCTGCATCGCGAATTTCGTGGCGTGATGTCGCGTGAAGGTGTCGTGATTCACGGACCATCTGGGTGGGGTGAGTTCGCTCCGTTTGAGGATTACGGCAATGAATACGCAGGGCGATGGCTGGCAACCGCATTAGAAGCCGCCTATGGCGATTGGCCCGCGAGTAAGCGTGAATACATTTCAGTCAACGCCATCATTCCTGGAGTATCGGCGGAAGTCGCTGCTCAGCTCGCTCGTGATGTCGTGAGCACAGATGGTTGTACAACCATCAAAGTTAAGGTGACTGGCGATCTTGCCGGCGATGAGGCGCGAGTCGCGGCCGTGCGTCAAACCTTGGATGAAGTTCTTGGCGTAGGTATCGGCAGGATTCGCATTGACGCAAACGCTTGTTGGAGCGTTTCGCAGGCAATTGACGCAATCCGTTGCCTATCTGCGTATTCGTTGGAATATGTAGAGCAGCCAGTTGAACTCAATGATGATTTGCGTGAAGTGCGCCGTTCCATTGATGTACCGGTAGCTGTTGATGAATCCATTCGCAAAGATAAAAATCTTGATGTGCATGCTTTGAAGGAATTGCGGGAACTTGCCGACTTCGCGATTATCAAACCTGCACCCATCGGCGGAGTTCATCGCGGTGTAGAAATTGCTGAACTACTCAAGATGCCAATCGTGGTTAGCAATGGAATGGAATCGTCAATTGGTATCTGTACATCTCTTGCTTTAGCTGGGGCCCTGGATATCGACCGGGCTTGCGGTTTGGGTACCGGCAAATTGATTGCTCAGGATCTGATTGCTTCCCCGCTGGTGCCCATTGACGCAAAGATGAAAGTGCAGCGTTTGGCACCAGACGCAGAGTCACTCACAGCTGCCCGAGCCCGCATGTCTGATGATCAGGCCCAGTTCTGGCTCATGCGCCTTGAGCAGGCATGGCACTCCCAAGCGGCTGCACCTTGGCATGAAAAGGTGGGGATGTGAACCCCAGTACTGCTCTCGCTCGAGTCATTGTTGATGAGCTTCTTCGATGTGGCATCACTGATGTGGTGCTCGCTCCTGGTTCGCGGTCTGCGGGTTTGGCGATTGCCCTTGCTGCGGCTGAAAGCCGTGGTGAATTGACGCTGCATGTGCGCGTTGATGAGAGATCTGCCGGCTTCTTGGCGTTGGGTCTTGGAAAATTAAGCGGAGTACCCGCAGTAGTCGTCACCACTTCAGGTACATCGGTCGCCAACCTTTTGCCAGCGATCATTGAGGCGGACTACTCGAATGTTCCCCTGTTGGCCTTAACTGCCGATCGACCAGCTGCATTACGTGGGATTGGTGCGAATCAAACAATTCATCAGGTCGGAATTTTTGGTGGCAGCGTGCGCGATGCGATTGATCTAGCCGCGCCAACCTTGGCCCCTAATGACGAAGACCAAGGCTCGCAGAATCGGGTATGGCGATCAACTGTGGCGCGTGCAGTAGCCGCAACTACTGATGTGATGCGCGCAGGTCCGGTGCATCTCAATGTGCAGTTTGCTGAGCCGCTCGTGCCAACTGATAAATTGACTCCTGAAGAACAACTGGAAGCGATGCAGAGCGGGGCATTTGCAGGTCGACCAGATGGACGCCCTTGGGTAGCCGATGCGCGCTTGCTCGGTGGCATGAGTGTCCCCATTGATGAAGTCTTTGAAATGCTGCTTGACGACGCAACCATTCCTGAGCGCGGCTTAATTGTTGTAGGGGATCAAGCTGACGGCGAAGTAACCGATCTTGTTGATGAGTTAGGCGATGCTCTTGGTTGGCCAATCATCGGCGAACCAAGCGGCAATGTTGCGGCATGTGATACCACGCTTGCGCACGGTGCATTAATTCTTGCGAATAGTGAATTCGCGGATGCGCATGTGCCGGATGTCGTGATCACGCTTGGCCGCATTGGGTTGAGCCGTGCGGTTCAACGGCATATTGCTCGCGCGAAGTTCCATATTGCTGTGGATACGCAGCCTCAGTGGAATGACTCAACGCGCACAGCCGACATCGTGGTTGCCTCGTGTCCACTGCCTCCAAGCGAGGGTGACCTGGGTAGCGATTGGTTGGAGTCATGGCAGCGTGCAGACTTACTCGCTGCAGTTGCAATTGAAACCGTCCTCGCAGGTGAGATCACCAGCTTCACAGGAATGCATGTTGCTCGTGCATGTGGGCAAGCAGTTCCTGAAGATGGTGTGTTCTTTGTTGGTCCGTCCTGGCCAGTGCGACACGTCTATAACTTTGCTGCGAACGCATCTGGCAGCGCAGTGACCTTAGGAAATCGCGGCACGTCTGGCATTGATGGCTGTGTTTCGACGGCATGGGGTGCAGCAATTGCGGCGCAGCGCGACAGTCAAGCCTCATGTATCGCACTGCTTGGTGATTTGACTTTCTTGTATGACATCAATGGTTTGCGAGTACCTTCAGTAGAGTCGCAACCAAATCTTGTGTATGTGATTAGCGATAACAATGGCGGCGGCATCTTCTCGCAACTTGAACAAGGTGCACCGAAATTTTCCGAAACTTTTGATCGAGTATTTGGTACTCCACTTGATGCTGACATTCTTGCCACTGTGCAAGCCTTGGGTATCCCATGTGTTGTTGTTGCAAGTGTGGAGGAACTCAATGCGGCTCTTGCGAAATCAATAGCTGCAGGTGGAGTTGAAGTGATTGTTGCTCAAACCTGTTCGCGCGATGATGAAGCGTCAGCCTTGAAAACTGTCAACGGAGCAATCGAGCAAGCGCTCGCAACTGCTTAACTTTGCGTAAGTGCTTCCCGGATAGGGACGAGCTTGGCGTTAGATTCCGCTAATTCTTGCGCTGAATCTGATCCAGCAACAATTCCACAACCTGCAAAGGCTCTGATGGTTCCAGCCTCTTGGTTAATTTCTGCACACCGCAAGGCGATGCCAAATTCGCCATCCCCATGCGCATCAATCCAGCCAACCGGACCTGCGTAACGTCCGCGATCCATGCCTTCGAGTTCGCGGATAGTGGCAAGTGCACGTTCAGTAGGCGTGCCACACACCGCGGCTGTTGGATGCAAGAGAGCGGCAAGCGCGAGCACTGGAACATCGTCAGCTAAACGACCAGTCACGTCAGTTGCAAGATGCTGCACGTTGGCAAGCTTCAACACATGTGGTTGATCAGGAACATCGAGATCTGTGCAGTGGGCAGCTAGGGAACGCGCAACGGAACGCACTGCATAAACGTGTTCCGCAAGATCTTTCTCGGAGGCAAGGAGTTCTTGTGCCATCGTTGCATCCGCTGTTGCATCGCCTTGACTTCGCACGGTGCCAGCAAGAACACGACTCGTGACAAGATCACCTGTGCGTCGCACCAACAGTTCAGGTGTTGCACCAATCAGACCAGAAACATTGAAGGTCCAGCACGATGGATACGCGGTTGCCAATGCGCTTAACACGCTTCGCGCATCGATGCTTCCGTCAACTTGGCCAACAATGTCGCGTGCAAGTACAACTTTGTCGAGTTCTTTGTGGTTGATGCGTGTGATCGCTTCTTCAACAGCGAGCCTCCAGCTCGTTGAAGTCTGACTTCCGTCAGTCCATTGCACATTCACAGGTGCTGTTGGAATGCTGACTGCACGCAATTCATGTCGTGGATCGCCATCAATACCGATGGTGGTGATCCACGATTGACCGTTCTTGCGACCAATGAGTACGCGCGGAACGATGATGATTGATCTGCCTGGTTCGGGATCAAATGCAAATGAGGCAAACGCAACAGGCCCAGTACCTGGCATGGAAACGGTGTCGTCAATTGCGGTTTGGGCGCAAAATTTCGACCACCAACGCTGTGCTCGGCTAAAGCGTTCAGTGCCGCTCACTTCAAGGCTGGCCGCGATTCCCCAGCCGACCATGCCCTCGCCATTGCGCACCCAACTCACAGCGTCGCCGGAAGGGAGAAGGGCCAGCAGGTTGCCTGGATCATCAAGGTGGCGGGTGCGAACCTGAATAGGAGCACTGATGCGCTCGATGGTGCGCCCGGCTTGTTTGGCGAGCTCAATACTTGGGTCAGGCACAGACCTAGCCTAGATGTGCGCGAGGTCAGCTGCGGTGCAAGGATGCTGACGTGACTCGTGCTGACTTATCCAAGGACCCTTCTGCTGTTGCAGCCATGTTTGATGGGGTTGCTGAGCGCTATGACCTCGCGAATGATGTGTTGGCCTTGGGTCAGACCCGAATTTGGCGCCGGGCGGTGCTCCAGGCGGTCAAGCCGCTACCACGTGAAGTGATTTTGGACCTTGCGGCTGGTACCGGCACATCCAGTGTGCCTTTTGCTCAGGCAGGGGCGACCGTGATCCCCACTGATTTCTCGCTAGGAATGTTGCGGGTGGGCCACGAACGCCAGCCGGACTTACCCTTTGTCGCCGGAGACGGACTAAACCTCCCATATCGTGACAAATCCTTCGATGCGGCCACGATTTCCTTCGGTTTACGCAATCTGGCTGATCGAGCCCGAGGATTGGCTGAATTTCGAAGGGTGCTCAAGCCCGGCGGTCGATTGGTGATCTGTGAGTTTTCCCATCCCACATTCAAGCCATTGCGCACCGTCTACACCGAATATCTCATGAAAGCCCTGCCAGCGGTAGCCACGAAAGTGGCGACAAATCCCGATGCATACGTGTATTTGGCGGAGTCAATCCGCGCGTGGCCAGACCAGCCGGCGCTGGGTCAAGAGCTCACCGATGCTGGGTTTAGCCAGGTTCAGTGGCGCAACCTTTCCGGGGGCATCGTGGCCGTCCACCGAGCAGTGAACCCGTAGCGAGTGGCCCTCATAGCCGCCACTATGCTTACGCCGGTCGTGAAGCCGTTCACAAACGCGCAATCTGGCCACAATGTTTGCGAACCTCAGGAGCGTTGAGTGAACGTATATACGCCGATCCTCGTATTGGGTCTACTGGCATTTGGCTTCGCTGTGTTCTCTGCAGTGATTGCTCCACTTACCGGTCCAAAGCGTTACAACCGCGCCAAGGTTGATGCCTACGAATGTGGCATCGAACCAACCCCGCAGCCAATTGGCGGCGGCCGTTTCCCAGTGAAGTACTACCTCACCGCGATGCTCTTCATTGTGTTTGATATTGAAATCGTCTTTTTGTATCCGTGGGCAGTCGCCTTCGATCGCATGGCTGTTTTCGGCTTGATCGAAATGGTGCTGTTCATCGTCACCGTCCTCGTCGTCTACGCATACGTGTGGCGTCGTCGTGGACTCGAGTGGGATTGATCGGGAGTTCGCATGGGTCTTGAAGAGAACCTGCCGTCTGGCGTCCTGTTGACGTCAGTTGAAAAGCTGGCTGGATACGCGCGCAAAGGGTCCCTGTGGCCGGCAACCTTCGGTCTTGCCTGCTGCGCCATTGAAATGATGGCCGTTGGTGGTCCGCGTTTCGATATCGCACGCTTTGGCATGGAAGTCTTCCGTGCTTCACCACGTCAGGCAGATCTCATGATCGTTGCCGGTCGAGTGAGCCAAAAAATGGCTCCAGTGCTTCGTCAGATTTACGACCAAATGCCAAACCCAAAGTGGGTCTTGGCGATGGGCGTGTGTTCGTCAAGTGGTGGCATGTTCAACAACTATGCAGTTGTGCAAGGTGTTGATCACGTAGTTCCCGTTGATATCTACTTGCCAGGTTGCCCACCGCGTCCTGAAATGTTGATTGATGCGATCTTGAAATTGCACGATGAAATTCAAGACATGAAGCTTGGCTCAAATCGCCGCGCACAAATGCGGGAGTTGGAAGCTGAAGCTCTCGTTGCGCCATCAACTTCAGACATGAAGGGGCTTTTGCGATGAGTGAAACTCCTGCAGTGCAAGTCGTTCCAGCTGGCGTCAGTCAATTTGAAGTCTTCCATGTACGTGAAGGTGCATTCGGTGGATCGGGCTCGGGTGATACCAGTGGTTTTGGTGGACTCGTTGAACTCATGCACATGCCAGAAGCTTCGGTTCGCCCATATGGCGGATGGTTTGATGAAGTTGCTGATGAACTTGAGCTCTCACTGAAAGCCCGCAATATCAGCGCATCAGATGCAATTGAAAAAGTTGTGATCTCATTCAACGAAATCACCTTCTTCATTCGTCGCGATCAACTCGTCTCAGTGCTTTCGACCTTGCGCGACGAGCCAGGGCTTCGCTTCGAGTTTTCTACGGGCGTTAGTGGTGTTCATTACCCCGGTGACACCGGCCGTGAATTGCATGCGGTCTATCACTTGATGTCGATCACCCATAACCGCCGCATCCGAGTTGAAGTGGTTACTCCAGGTTCAGATCGCCATATTCCTTCGTCGGTCAGTTTGTACCCAACCAATGACTGGCATGAACGTGAAACCTTTGACTTCTTCGGCATTATTTTCGATGGCCACCCTGCATTAACGCGCATTGAAATGCCAGATGACTGGCCAGGACATCCACAGCGCAAGGACTACCCATTGGGTGGCATTCCAGTTGAATACAAGGGCGCAACTATTCCGCCACCAGATCAGCGGAGGTCGTACAACTCATGACCACAGACAACGTCACGTACACCAGCGCACCAGCGCAGGCCAATGATCCATATGCGAACCTCGGAGATTCCGAAGAGGGACGCATCTTCAACGTTGGCGGCGGCGACTGGGATTCGATCACTGTTGATCCTGATAGCGATTCAGAGCGCATCGTTGTCAATATGGGTCCTCAGCACCCATCAACACATGGTGTGCTCCGTTTGATTCTTGAAATTGAAGGTGAGTACGTCACTGAAGCCCGTTGCGGCATCGGTTACCTACACACTGGCATCGAAAAGAACATGGAGTTCCGCTCCTTTACGCAAGGTGTTACCTACGCAACGCGCATGGACTACCTCGCACCATTCTTCAACGAAACCGTGTACTGCCTAGCAATTGAAAAGCTGCTCGGCATTACTGATCAAATTCCAGAGCGTGCCAACGTCATTCGCGTAATGATGATGGAACTCAATCGAATTTCATCGCACCTCGTTGCGCTTGCAACTGGTGGCATGGAACTTGGTGCTCTCACCGCGATGGAATTTGGTTTCCGCGAGCGCGAACTCATTCTCGACATTTTCGAAATGATCACCGGCCTCCGCATGAACAACGCATACATCCGTCCGGGTGGCGTTGCTCAGGATCTTCCTTCGGGCGCAGAAGAAAAAATCCGCGAAACCATTCCACTACTACGCAAGCGACTGAAAGACACTGCTGATCTTCTCGTTGATAACAACATCTGGATGGGTCGCACAGTCGGCATTGGGTTCCTTGACCTCACCGGTTGCATGGCTCTGGGTGTTACCGGTCCTGTGCTGCGCGCGACTGGTTTCCCTCAGGACCTTCGTAAGTCTCAGCCGTACTGTGGCTATGAAAACTACGAGTTTGACGTTGTTACCGAAAACACCAGCGATGCTTATGGGCGCTTCCTGATTCGTATTCGCGAAATGGAACAGTCAATTCGCATCGTCGAGCAGGCACTTGATCGCTTGCAGCCAGGTCCAGTGATGGTTGAAGACAAAAAGATTGCATGGCCAGCCCAGTTGTCTGTTGGCAGTGATGGTCAGGGCAACTCACTTGAGCACATCCGCGAGATCATGTCGGAGTCAATGGAAGCGTTGATTCACCACTTCAAGTTGGTCACTGAAGGTTTCCGTGTTCCTGTTGGTCAGGTCTACACGGCAATTGAAGCGCCACGTGGAGAACTCGGATGTCACTTGGTGAGCGCCGGTGGCACGCGTCCATTCCGTGTGCACTTCCGCGATCCGTCATTCACGAATCTTCAGTCAGTTGCGGCTATGTGCGAGGGCGGTCAGATTGCTGACGTCATCGCAGCTGTTGCAAGCATCGATCCAGTTATGGGCGGAGTCGATCGCTAACGCGGTCGAGAGGTGAGAAAACATGGCCATTAACGAGCAGACACTTGCGAGCATGCGCGAACTCGTCGCACGCTATCCACAGCCGCGCTCTGCGCTGTTGCCAATGCTGCATCTTGTGCAAAGCGCAGAGGGTGAAGTCACAACCGACGGCATCGCAGCCTGTGCAGAGGTGCTTGGCATTTCCCCTGCTGAAGTCACCGGTGTTTCAACCTTCTACACGATGTACAAGCGCAAGCCCGTAGGTGAACACCACATTGGCGTCTGCGTGAACACATTGTGCGGTCTCCTTGGTGGAGACGCGGTGTACGAAGCGCTTTCCGAGCGCCTTGGCATTGGCCACAACGAACCCACTGCTGACGGCAAGTTCTCACTTGAGCGCATTGAATGTCAGGCAGCATGTACGCACGCACCTGTCATGACTGTCGACTGGGAATTCATGGACGACGTCACTCCGACATCCGCACTCGATGTGATTGACCGACTGTCCCGTGGCGAGCGCGTTGAATCAACTCGCGGTCCGGTCATCCGTAACTTTGAGGCTACAGAGCACACGTTAGCTTTCCCAGACGATGGCCTTGCAGGCGAAGGAATCTCCGTAGACGCCAAGATGCTTGCCGGCTTGCGTTATGCAAAGGAACACAACATGTCTGCCCCTCGTTCCGGACAGGAGGGCTAAGTCATGACTCTTACCCCGGTTATCACCGAGCACTGGGATCAACCAGATCTCTACACACTTGATGGATACAAGCGCGTTGGTGGTTATGTTGCGCTTGAAAAGGCGTTGAAGCTGGATCCTGACGCAATCATCAACACCGTGAAGGATTCTGGGCTACGTGGTCGTGGTGGCGCAGGATTCCCAACGGGCATGAAGTGGAGCTTCGTTCCACAAAATGATGGCAAGCCTCACTACCTCGTTGTGAACGCTGATGAGTCAGAGCCTGGCGCTTGTAAAGACATTCCCATCATGATGGCCAACCCGCATGCGTTGATCGAAGGCGTGATTATTACCTCGTTTGCGATTCGTGCGAACCATGCCTTCATCTACATTCGTGGTGAAGTACCAAACGCACTTCGCAAGGTGGCAAATGCAGTCGCAGAAGCGCGTCGTGCTGGTCTCATTGGCAAGAACATCCTGGGTTCAGGTTTTGATCTTGAAATCGTTGTGCATTCAGGTGCAGGTGCGTACATCTGCGGTGAAGAAACCGCTCTTCTAGATTCACTTGAAGGGTTCCGCGGTCAACCGCGATTGAAGCCACCGTTTCCGGCTGTTGCTGGTTTGTATGCATCGCCAACGGTGATCAACAACGTCGAAACAATCTGCAACATCCCGTACATCATTGATCGCGGTGTTGATTGGTTCCGATCATTTGGTACCGAGAAGTCACCTGGCTTCAAGGTGTGGGCAGTTTCCGGACACGTGAACAACCCAGGCATCTTTGAAGCACCACTGGGCATCACCATGCGTCAGCTTTTGGAATATGCAGGCGGTGTCCGTGGCGGTGGCAAGGTGAAGTTTTGGCTGCCAGGTGGATCGTCGGTGCCATTGCTTACTGAAGAACATCTTGATCTTCCGATGACCTACGAAGAGATGGCTGCCGCGGGAACCATGCTTGGTACCGGAACGCCAATGATCTTCGATGAAACAGTCAGTGTCGTGAAGGCAGTTACTCGATGGCTTGAGTTCTATAAGCATGAATCATGTGGAAAGTGCACACCGTGTCGTGAAGGTACGTACTGGATCACCGGCATGCTGGAGAACTTCGAGCACGGCCATGCCAAGGAATCTGATCTCGATCTGCTTGTGAGTGCATGTAACCAGATTGCAGGTCGTTCATTCTGTGCATTGGGTGATGCGGCAGCAACGCCGTTCCCAGCTGCACTGAAGTACTTCCGTGATGAATTTGTCGCGGCAACCAATTCACCGGTCGATGATGCATTCGATCCGGTGGCTTCCTACATCTACGCGGGAGCTGCAACCCGATGAGCGAAAACCTCACCACTGAAGTGGTGCCAATGGTCAATGTGAACATTGATGGCGTTTCCATTGCTGTTCCCAAGGGCACCCTGGCAATCCGCGCCGCCGAAATGATCGGTGTGGAGATTCCACGTTTTTGTGACCACCCACTGCTTGAGCCAGTTGCGGCCTGTCGTGCTTGCTTGATTGAAGTTGAAGGCATGCCAAAGCCACAGCCAGCGTGCGCGCAGGTCGTGAACGATGGCATGACCATTCGCACGCAGCAGTCATCCGAGGTTGCCAAGGAGGCACAAGAAGGTGTGATGGAGTTCCTCCTCATCAATCACCCGCTTGATTGTCCAGTGTGCGACAAGGGCGGCGAGTGCCCACTGCAAAACCAAGCGATGTCTGTTGGTCGACCAGAATCTCGCTTTGAAGGTGAAAAGCGTACGTTCGAAAAGCCAATTAACGTCAGTGCTCAGATTCTTCTTGATCGTGAGCGTTGTGTATCTTGCGCTCGTTGCACTCGCTTCGCGGATCAGATCGCTGGCGATCCGATGATCGAACTTCTCGAGCGCGGCGCCAAGCAGCAAGTTGGCACTGCTGATGATCAGCCGTTTGATTCGTACTTCTCCGGAAACACTGTGCAGATTTGCCCAGTTGGCGCATTGACCAGTGCGGCTTATCGCTTCCGTTCACGTCCATTCGATCTGGTTTCAGTACCAACAACCTGTGAGCACTGTGCTTCAGGTTGTTCACTTCGCACTGACTACCGTCGTGGTGAAATCACTCGTCGTTTGGCTTGGGAAAATCCAGAAGTCAACGAAGACTGGAACTGCGACAAGGGCCGATTCGCTTTCCCTTACCTCACCGAAGGTCGCATCAGTACTCCGTTAGTGCGCGAAAACGGTGAACTTCGCCCAGCGTCATGGCCAGAAGCCATTGACGTAGCAGCTCGAGGGCTATCGCAAGCTGGCGCATCAACCGGTGTGCTCACGGGTGGTCGCTTGACTCAAGAAGATGCTTACGCATACGCGAAGTTTGCTCGCGCGATTCTTGGCACGGACAACCTCGACTTCCGAGCACGGGCAACTTCAGCTGAAGAAACACAGCTACTTCGTTCAACAATCGCGGGGACTCCAATCAAGGTCACGTATGACGCCCTTGAGTCCGCACCGTTTGTGCTTTTGGTTTCCTTCGAACCTGAAGATGAGTCACCAATGGTCTTCTTGCGCTTGCGTAAGGCACACACCAAGGTGGCAAGTATTGGTGCAGTCGCAACTCGTGGCTTGAACAAAATGGGTGGCACGTTGATTGCAGCCGCACCTGGCGATGAAGCGATTGCTCTGAATAACCTCGCTGCAGATGTGAAGCAGGCACTTGCTCAACCCGGTGCGGTGATTCTTGTTGGTGAGCGAGTTGCAGCAAGCGAAGGTGCAGCGTCAGCGGTTGCCAAGTTGGCAAGTGAGACAGGTGCAGTTCTTGCTTGGGTTCCACGTCGAGCAGGGGAGCGCGGTGCACTTGATGCAGGCGCACTTGCCGGTTTGCTGCCAGGTGGACGTCCGCTCACCGATGCTTCAGCTCGCGCAGAAGTTGCTGCCGCATGGGGCATCGATGCACAGGCTCTGCCAAACTCGGCCGGTCTTTCCGGTGACAGCATCCTGGATGCAGCAAGCCGCGAAACCTTATGGACACTGGTTGTGGGTGGCGTTGACGCTGTCGATCTTCCTGATCCGGAAGTTACCGCTGCTGCAGTTCGCCGTGCTGGCTTCATCGTGTCCCTTGATCATCACCACTCAGACTTCACCCAAGCCGCAGACGTAGTGCTGCCGATTGCATTAGTCACTGAGAAAGCTGGAACGTTTGTGGATTGGGAAGGTCGTCCACGTCCGTTTGGCCAGGTCTTTAAGGATGCTCTTGCAATGAGCGATGCAACAGTGCTGGGCATGATCGCAAATGCGATTGGCAAGCAGGCTGGGGCTTGGGATGTGGCAGGTATTCGTCGCGAACTTTCTGGCCTAGGCCAATGGAGTGGCGCTCGTGAAAGCGCTCCTGAAGTTCAGGGCAGCCCCAAGAATGTTGACGGATTCCGTTTGGCGTCATGGCGTGAATTACTTGACGCAGGTGTGATGCAAGAAGGTGAACCATTCTTGGCCGCTACTGCTCGTGAGGTCGTGGCATTGGTTTCCGCACACTCGAGTGCTCAACTTGGTTCGCCTGCAACGGTCACTGTTGCTGGACCGTCAGGTTCAGTTGTGTTGCCACTTGTTATTGGCGATGTCATCGACAACGTGGTCTTCGTGCCGATGAACTCAACCGATTGCTCTATCTACCGTGATCTTGGTGCTCGCATTGGATCCGCGGTTGCCGTAACTGCAGGAGGTGTCGCATGACCGAAGGTCAGTGGGGATGGTTTGGCGTAGATCCTTGGTGGATCGTTATCGTCAAAGTTCTTGGCATCTTCGTGCTTCTGGTGTTGCTCACACTGTTCACCATTTGGTGGGAACGACGCGTAGTTTCGCGAATGCAACATCGCATCGGACCTAACCGGGTTGGACCGTTTGGTTTATTGCAGTCCCTCATGGACGGCGTGAAACTCGCACTTAAGGAAGAAATTGTTCCGAAGGGTGTTCATCTCGCTGTCTATTGGATTGCTCCAATCATTTCGGCGACGATGGCCTTCACCGCTTTTGCAGTGATTCCGTTCGGCCCTCTCGTAAACATGTTCGGCGTGGAAACACCGCTGCAACTCACAGACTTCCCAGTCTCAGTTCTGTATGTCCTTGCGATTGCGTCGATTGGGATCTACGGCATCGTGCTTGCAGGTTGGGCTTCTGGCTCGATCTATCCGCTACTCGGTGGACTGCGTTCAAGCGCGCAAATGATTTCATATGAAATTGCTATGGGATTGTCGTTTGTCGCGGTGTTCCTCTACGCAGGTTCGATGTCGACTTCAGAGATTGTTTCTTCCCAGGAGCCAATCTGGTTCGCAGTGATTTTGTTGCCGTCGTTCTTGATTTACGTCACGGCCATGGTTGGCGAAACCAACCGCGCACCATTTGACCTTCCGGAAGCTGAAGGCGAACTTGTCGGTGGTTTCCACACTGAGTACTCCTCTATGAAGTTCGCACTCTTCTTCCTGGCTGAATACATCAACATGGTGACGGTTTCAGCATTGGCAACCACGCTCTTCCTCGGTGGATGGCGTGCACCTTGGCCAATCTCACTTTGGGAAGCCTCGAACACTGGTTACTGGCCAATTCTTTGGTGGTTAGTCAAGGTTCAAATCTTTATCTTTGTCTTCATCTGGCTGCGTGGCACGTTGCCTCGTTTGCGGTACGACCAGTTCATGAAGTTCGGCTGGAAGGTTCTTATTCCAGTATCGATCGCATGGATCCTGATCGTCGCAACCGCGCGTGTGCTGCGTAACGACGTCACGATGAGCAACACAGAAATCCTCTTGATCGGTGGCGCCATCATCGTGGTGCTGCTCATTGGATCTTGGTTGTTGCAGTCGCGATCAGATCGCAAGGCAGCTGAACTTGAAGAAGCGAAAGCAAAGGCACACGCTCGTCCCTTCGATGCAATGGCAGGCGGGTACCCCGTTCCACCAATGCCAGGACAGCAAGTGACCTTGCCAACGCGCCGCGCAACATCATCCGTTACTACGCAGGAGGCCATCGATGGCTGAGCTGCCCCAAGCAATCCGGGGATTCTGGGTCACCTTCGCGACCATGTTCAAGAAGGTGGTCACTGAGCAATACCCAGAGGACTCACATAAGTACCCTCCACAGCCACGTTTCCATGGCCGTCACCAACTCAACCGTTGGGCTGACGGTTTGGAAAAGTGTGTGGGTTGCGAATTGTGTGCCTGGGCTTGCCCCGCTGACGCGATCTATGTTGAAGGTGCATCAAACACTGAAGAAGAGCGCTTCTCACCAGGTGAGCGTTACGGACGTGTGTACCAAATCAACTACGCGCGATGCATTTTCTGCGGTCTGTGCATTGAGGCATGCCCAACGCGTGCGCTCACAATGACCAACGAATTTGAATTAGCAGATAACAACCGCGCAGATCTGATTTACGAAAAGAAAGATCTTCTCGGTCCACTGCTGGCTGGCATGGTTCCAGCTCCACACGCAATGGTTGAAGGAACCACAGAGCAGGACTACTACGCCAACCGCGTTAAGGGTCCAGATCTCGTTGAACGGGAGGCGAACTCGTGAACTCAGTGAACACTGGCGAAGCCATTGTGTTTTGGGTGTGTGCGGTTCTTGCGGTTCTTGGAGCCGTAGGTCTGATCACGTCACGTAAGGCTGTGCACAGTGCGCTGTGGATGGCATTGACCATGATCAGCCTCGCAGTGCTGTACATCGCGAACAACGCGCCTTTCCTTGGCATGGTTCAGGTGATTGTGTACACCGGAGCAGTCATGATGCTGTTCTTATTCGTACTAATGGTGGTCGGCGTCGATTCATCTGACTCCCTCATCGAGACCATCAAGGGTCAGCGTTTCTTGGCGCTCCTCCTAGGTTTGTTGCTCATTGTGATTTTGGTTTGGGGCCTAGGCAGTTCACTTGCCGGATTGCCCGCCGTTGGTCTTGATGGCGCGAACCGAGTTGACGGTGGCAATGTTCAGAGCATCGCTCACCTGATCTTCACTGATTACCTTGTGGTTTTCGAAGTCACGTCCGCACTGCTGATTACCGCTGCAATGGGTGCAATGGTGCTTGCCCATCGCGAGCACTGGCAACCAAAGCCAACACAGGCTCAGTTGTCTGTTGCTCGCTTCAAGGGTGATGAGCACCCAGGTAACCGTCCAAACCCAGGTATCTATGCCCGGCACAATGCAGTGGACACACCTGCACTTTTGCCTGACGGAACCCCAACGGATGCCAGCATCCCGGGAGCGCTTCGTGCCCGTGGCGAGGTTGCGCCCGTTGACATCAATGATGGTCGCGCAATCGAGGAGGCTGATTCGCTATGAATCCATCCAATTACGTGATTCTTTCCGCCCTGCTATTTGGTATCGGAGCCCTCGGGGTTCTGGTGCGCCGAAATGCCATCGTCGTGTTCATGAGTGTGGAACTCATGTTGAACGCAGCGAACTTGGCATTCGTGGCGTTTGCCCGAATGAATGGAAATCTGGACGGCCAAGTCGTGGCGTTCTTCGTGATGGTTGTTGCAGCCGCTGAAGTTGTAGTGGGCCTAGCAATCATCGTGCAGATCTTCCGATCACGCCGATCAGCATCCATCGACGAACCCAACCTGCTGAAGTACTAGGACAAGGACGCATCGTGCAAGAGGTAATGCCTGCAACCGGCGTGTTCTCGCTGCTGTGGCTCTTGATTGCGCTGCCGCTAGCCGGAGCTGCAATCCTGCTGTTCAGTGGGCGAAAGACAAATAAGTGGGGCCCTTATCTGGGTGTCTTCACTGTGTTCGTCGACGCAGTCATCGCGATCTGGATGTTGATCGCGATGATGGGCAATGGATCGGAACAACGCACCTTTAGTCAAAATGAATTCAGCTGGATGTTCGCAGGGAACTTCAAGGTCGATATGGCCTTCCAGCTTGATCAACTTTCAATGGTGTTCGTGCTCCTCATCACAATTGTTGGCACCCTGATTCATGTCTACTCACTTGGTTACATGAGCCATGATCCCGATAAGCGCAAGTTCTTCGGCTACCTGAACCTCTTCGTCGCCGCAATGCTGCTCTTGGTCCTGGCAAATAACTACCTCCTCTTGTACGTGGGATGGGAAGGCGTAGGCCTTGCCTCGTTCTTGCTCATCAGCTTCTGGCAGATCAAGCCAACAGCAGCGGCCGCTGGCAAGAAGGCATTCATCATCAACCGTGTTGGTGACGTCGGCCTGAGCTTGGCGATCATGGTCATGTTCGTCACCTTCGGGTCCGTTGGTTTCGATGAAGTTTTTGGATCCACTGGTCAAGCAAGTGAAGGGACCCTCACTGCTATCGGTTTGTTGCTGCTCCTTGCCGCTTGCGGCAAGTCAGCGCAGTTCCCGCTTCAGGCTTGGTTGCTCGACGCGATGGAAGGCCCGACTCCAGTCTCGGCTCTTATTCACGCAGCAACGATGGTTACCGCGGGCGTGTACCTGATCACCCGAAGCAACCCGATATTCGATGCCGCCACGTGGGCAGCAACAGCAGTTGTGGTTATTGGTGTCATCACCATGTTCATGGGCGCGATCATCGGTTCAGCGAAGGATGACATTAAGAAGTCGCTCGCTGGTTCCACGATGAGCCAGATCGGGTACATGGTTTTGGCTGCCGGTCTTGGACCAATTGGCTATGTCTTCGCGATTTTCCATTTATTGACCCACGGTGTCTTCAAGGCAGGCTTGTTCTTGGGCGCTGGTTCGGTAATGCACGGAATGAACGACAACGTCAACATGCGTCGCTATGGTGCCTTGCGCACAGCAATGATCGTGACATATGCAACGTTCATCATCGGCACCTTGTCGATCATGGGTATTCCACCGTTCTCTGGCTTCTGGTCTAAAGACTCGATCATTCATGCCGCTTTTGAGAGCAACACTCTTGTAGGCATTCTGACGATCATCGCTGCAGCCATCACTGGCTTCTATATGACTCGCATGGCTGCGATGACCTTCTTCGGTAAGGCGCGTTGGGAAGACGGCGTGCATCCACATGAATCACCAAAGGTGATGACGATTCCGTTGATCATCTTGGCTGTTGGATCGACGTTCATGGGTATGGCATTGCTTTTCTGGGGCAATATCGAAACCTGGCTTGAGCCAGTTGTGGGCATCAAGAAGGAAGAGATTGGAATTCCTGACTGGTTGCTCATGACCATCACATTGGTCTTGGTTCTCGCAGGTGCAGCGTACGGATGGATTCAGTACGCACGGCGTGAAGTACCAATCGTTGCTCCACGTGGCAACTGGTTGACTCGCGCAGCTCGCGAAGACCTTTATGGCGACGCTGTGAACAACACACTTGTGGTGCAGCCATCTTTCTGGTTGTCGCGTTTCTTAGTGTGGTTCGACGGTTCATGGATTGACGGATTCGTGAATGGCAGTGCGGCCTTCTTTGGTGGATTGTCAGCTCGTCTGCGTCCGTACCAGTCTGGCTTCATTCGCTCCTACGCACTATCCATGGTCGGCGGCGCCGTCTTGGTTGTCTTGGCACTCGTATTGGTGAGGCTCTCGTGAATTCGTTCCCTTGGCTGACCGTTCTCGGTCTGGTCCCACTTGGCGGCAGTGTTGTTGTGGCACTGTTGCCAAAATCAAAGCCGTTACTTGCTAAGCAGGTAGCTTTTGCAATTTCGCTCGTGGTCCTAGCCCTTGTGGTGGTTGTTGCGCTGAAGTTCGATGGCTCAAGCAACTCGCCGTACCAATTTGTTGAAATCCACGACTGGATTCCAAGTTTTGGTGTCACCTACTCACTTGGTGTCGATGGCATTGGCCTAGTGCTGATCGCACTCTCGGCTGTTCTCATTCCTGTCACGATCCTCGCAGGTTGGAATGACGTTGAGCAGCCACAGGCAGAAAGTGTCGGCAGCGTGAAGGGTTACTTCGCGTTGATCTTGGTACTCGAGACCATGATGATCGGCGTCTTCGCAGCAACCGACGTTTTCTTGTTCTACGTCTTCTTTGAAGCGATGTTAATTCCGGTGTACTTCATGATTGGTCGCTACGGCGGTGCCCAGCGTTCATATGCTGCGATGAAGTTCCTGATCTACAGTTTGGTCGGCGGTTTATTCATGCTGGCGGCGATGATTGGTTTGTACATCGTCACCGGAACGTTCAACTGGTTTGCGATCCTTTCAGGTGCAGACATTGATCCAACAACACAGAAGTTTCTCTTCCTTGGGTTCTTCCTTGCCTTTGCGATCAAGGCTCCAATGTGGCCATTCCACACCTGGTTGCCTGATGCAGCCGCTGCATCAAAGCCAGGCACGGCAGTGCTCCTGATTGGCGTGCTCGACAAAGTCGGCACGTTCGGCATGATTCGCTACTGCTTACCGATCTTCCCGGCAGCAAGCGATTTCTATGCACCAGTCATCATCGTGCTCGCTGTCGTGGGTATTTTCTATGGTGCCTTCGTTGCACTAGGTCAAAACGATCTCAAGCGGCTGTTTGCCTACTCATCGATGTCGCACTTTGGCTTCATCATTTTGGGCATCTTCGTGTTCACGAGCATTGGCATCAGCGGCGCAACGATCTACATGGTGGCGCATGGCCTGTCCACTGCAGCACTGTTCTTGACAGCTGGCTACCTCATGCAGCGCCGAGATGGCTCAAGCCTGCTTTCGGATTACTCAGGCGTCAATAAGCCAGCGCCAGTGCTTGCAGGGTTCTTCTTATTCGCAGCATTGTCATCACTTGCATTGCCAGGTTTGGTGTCGTTCGTCGGCGAATTTATGGTGCTCCTTGGAACCTTCCAGCGTTACATCTGGGTTGGTGGCATCGCAACGCTTGGCATCGTGATCACTGCGGCTTACGTTCTTCGCGTGTACCAAAAGTCGATGACTGGTGCTGTGGGAAGCGGACTTGAGCATATTAAGGATCTAACCGGTCGTGAGATCACGGCATTGGTACCTATTGCTGCATTGACGATCTTCCTTGGTTTGTACCCAGCACCGGTTCTCAATGTGGTGAATCCAGCAGTGGACACCGTGATGACATTGGTTGGGGCAACAAACCCTGAGCCAACCGTTGGCATTAGTAGCACCACGTCGCAAGGAGCCCAGCAGTGAACGCCGTAGCATCAGTGATCCACGCGGTGGATGCAACTCCATGGGTGATGCCAACCCTTGATTACCGTTTATTGGCTCCCGTGCTCATCGTGCTTGGCGCCGGTGTGGTGTCGGTACTCTTTGAAGCATTCCTGCCACGCGGTGCACGTCGGCCGGCTCAGTTGTCTCTTGTCTTTGTCTCATTGATTGCTGCGCTGATAGCAGTGATCAATCTCAATGGCGTTCGAGAGACCGCCGGTCAGGGCGCTCTTGCGATTGATGGCCCAGGGCTCATTCTTCAGGGCACTGTTGTCGTCATCGCAATCTTGGGTGCGCTGCTGATGGCAGAACGTGGCTTAGATCCAAATGGTGACGCATTCGCAGCCCGAGCTTCCTCGCTGCCTGGATCTGAAGATGAGCGTCAGTTCACGGCGCGTGGATACTTCCAAACCGAAATCTGGACCTTCTTCCTTTTCGCCGTCGGCGGCATGATGTTGTTCCCAATTGCTAACGATCTTCTCATGATGTTCGTAGCACTGGAAGTCATGTCACTTCCGTTGTACCTCCTTGCAGGTATGGCCCGTCGACGTCGTTTGCTTTCACAAGAAGCCGCATTGAAGTACTTCGTCCTTGGTGCGTTCGCTTCGGCCTTCTTCTTGTATGGCGCAGCATTGTTGTACGGCTTCAGCGGTTCAATTTCGTTTGCGGGAATTGCCAGCTCACTTGGTTCCAAGACAGGCGAAACTGCACTCATCTTGATCGCGATTGGATTGGTTGTTGCGGGTCTGCTTTTCAAGATCGGTGCTGCACCATTCCACCAGTGGGCACCAGATGTGTACCAAGGTGCGCCTACGCCGCTCACGGGCTTCATGGCCGCAGCTGTCAAGATCGCTGCTTTCGGTGCCCTTCTGCGTCTGCTCTATGTGGCACTCGGCGGCATGCGCTGGGATTGGGCCCCGATGCTGTGGGTCATTTCAATTCTGACCATGTTCATTGGTGCCATTTTGGCGCTTACTCAATCTGACATGAAGCGAATGATCGCGTACTCGTCCATTGCTCAGGCTGGTTTCATCCTGCTTGGTGTTGTTGCAGCAAGTGCCGCAGGTCTTGCCGGTTCTATTTTCTACTTGATCGCGTACGCATTCACCACCATTGGTGTCTTTGCTGTGATTTCGATGGTTCGTGATGAGAATGGCGAAGCAACGCATCTGTCGAAGTGGGCTGGTCTTGGCAGAAAGTCACCATTCATCGCCACGCTGTTCACCATCTTTATGCTGGCGCTCACAGGCATTCCGCTCACTAGCGGTTTCATCGGCAAGTTCTATGTGTTTACCGCGGCCTACGCATCAGGTGACAAGTGGTTGGTCATCGCCGCTGTTCTTGCGTCTCTTATCGCAGCATTCTTCTATATGCGCGTCGTGGTCTTGATGTTCTTCACTGAGCCAACGCAAGAAACCGCAACAGTGGCTATTCCTTCGGTGTTCACCACGGTTGCATTGGCTGCATCAGCAACGGTCACAGTGTTGCTAGGCATCTTCCCTCAGCCGCTTCTCGACCTCATTAATAACGCCGGCGTCTTCATCCGCTAGTCACGTGCTGATATGAGTCCTCAACCCTTAGGTTCGCTTTCCAGTGACCCTGCCCTTGAGGCCTCGATGACGGCTGCCATGGAGCGTGTGGAAATCGCGCTGCATGAAGCAATCAAAAGCGAATATCCATTCGTTACAGAGACTTCCGCGCATCTTGTTGATGCAGGCGGAAAGCGATTCCGTCCGCTCTTGACGCTTCTTGCCGCGCAGTTTGGAGACCCTGATCGCAAGGAAGTCATTGATGCGGCTGTGGTTGTTGAGCTCACGCATTTAGCAACTCTGTATCACGATGACGTGATGGATGAAGCGAAGATGCGTCGAGGAGCTGCGTCTGCGAACGCCCGTTGGGATAACTCAATCGCAATTTTGACTGGTGATTTTCTCTTTGCTCGAGCGTCAGATATTTTGGCCGACCTTGGCCCTGATGCTGTGCGCATTCAAGCACGCACCTTTGAGCGTCTGTGTATCGGCCAAATTCGCGAAACAGTGGGCCCAGTTGATGGCACTGATCCAGTACAGCATCACATTGAGGTACTTGCGGACAAAACAGGTTCACTGATTGCAACAGCAGGTCGCTTTGGTGCGATGCTTTCTGGTGCAGATGCAGTGACCACAGATGTGCTCACCAAGTTTGGTGAATGCATCGGTGTTGCCTTTCAACTAGCTGACGATCTCGTTGATATTACTTCTGAATCAGAGCAATCAGGTAAGACTCCTGGCACAGACTTGCGCGAGGGAATCCCAACGTTGGCGGGCTTGATTGCCATGGCCAGTACTGATGCAACTGATGCCCGTTTGCAAGGTTTACTTTCTCGGCCGTTGCCTGATGATGCTGAGCACGCTGAAGCACTTGCTTTGTTGCGAAGCCATAGTGCGATAAGTGAAGCGCGTGCCCAGGCGCGCAATTGGGCTGACAATGCCCGGGAGTCCCTGAGTGAACTGCCTGATACCCCTGCGCGTGCTGCCCTCGAAGCACTTTGCGATTACGTCGTATCTCGCACTGGCTAATTCATTCTTCTGGGATGAGGTATTCGTCTCCAGGTCGTGCAGTGTGCGGATGGCGAATTTCATCCACAGTAAAAATCACGAGTGCAATCCAGATCAGGATGAATCCGACCCATCGTTCAGGTGACATGGCTTCGTGAAAGAAGACCAGGCCGATGATGAATAAGCCCACAGGCGTGATGTATTCCAAAACTCCCAACACGGTGAGTGGTACGCGGGTAGCCGATCCAGCAAACAGCATCAATGGAATAGCAGTCACAGGGCCAGCAAGCATTAAGAGGCCCACGAGGTCCAGATGACCAGAAAACAGTGACGCAGTGTGGTTCAGCCCCATCACAATCAAAATGATGATGGCAACGGGAAGGAGCACCGCTGCTTCCACTGCCACACTTTCAACAGCCGGGAAGTTCAAGTACTTCTTGATGTATCCGTAGATTGACCACGAAATGGCCAGGATGATCGCGATCCACGGCACAGTCCTGTAACTCAAGGTGATCACCACGACGGCAAGGAGTGCAACAGCTACGGCAACCCATTGAGCGGATCGTAACTTTTCCTTGAGTACGAGCACCCCGAGGGCGACAACCGCCAACGGAGTGATGAAGTAACCAAGGGATGAAGCCAAGGCGTTATTGGTGACAATGGAAAAGACGTACGTACTCCAGTTAGCTGCGAGGAATATCGCGGCAACAGCCAGGAGTCCCAGGCTTCGTTTATGAGTAAAGGCAGTACGAATGACGTACCAACGCCGAGTCAGGGTGATCACAATGCATAGGAAGACAAATGACCAAATGATGCGATTGGCAATGATCTCAATGATTGAAACTTCGTTGATGGCCTCAAAGTAAAACGGAAATAAGGCCCACAACGTATATGCCGAGGACCCGAGCAGAATTCCTACTGCTCTTTGGGTCTTGGGCATGACTTCAGTCTATTTACCCCACTGTCCAGGTGTCATGACCAGTGAGAAGTCCCTGAAGGTCACCTGCGCCTCGACGTTCTTTAACTGCGGCTACTTGCTCACGCACAAGGCGGTCATAGCTTGGTCGGTTCACGTCACGGAAAATTCCGATCGGGGTGTTCTGCAATGAGTAGACATCTGACAATCGCGACAGAGCGAAGGCAAGGCCTGGGTCTGCTGCATGCGCATCGTGACGGATGAGCGCGTCAGCGCCAAC
>CANFTO010000009.1 GCA_947449945.1 Actinomycetota bacterium
GTGACCAGGCCTTCGCCGATCTTTGTGCCCACTGCCACGTTGTCGAATGACACGTAGTAGCTAGCGCCGCCGCCGAGGGTCAGGCGGTCGTAGTCAACGACTGGAACGCCCTGGTCGGAAGCCTTCTTGATCACGGCAGCAGCGGATGGGCTGTCAAGGTTCACGATCATGAGTGAAGTGACGCCACTTGCCAACATCTGGTCAGCGATGGTGGCGAACTTAGCCTTGTCACCGTTTGCGTTCTGAATATCGAATTGAACACCAGCGCTGTTGAAAGCCTCTTCGAGGAACTTTCGGTCAGCTGTCTCCCAACGTGCCGATGAAGCAGCATCCGGAAGAATGACACCCACCTTTGCGTTGGCATTAGTTGCAGGTGCAGATGCATCACTGCTTCCTGAGTCACTGCTACTGCAAGCAGTCATGAGCAACGAGGCGGCAGCGATGCCGACAATTGCTCCGAATAACTTCTTGGACATATGAACTGTCCTTTCCTCGCAAGATTCCTTGCGCCTATGTTGGTTAGGGACTTCATTTCATGCGTTTGCCCCGACGGAACTCGACTAGACGCCGAGAATCCGATCGATGACTAACTGATCAAGCGCTTCGTTTCCATAGCTTCGCTGTGCGAGTTGCTCTGGATCGAATTGCTCAGCCAGCAACCGGTCGGATGCCTCGCGTGTATACGAGCCAACCGTCGGTACCGCGAGTTCGGTTACACCGGCAAACGCCTGTGCTTCCTTGACGCGGGGATCGTTGTCGAACTCGCGAGCTTTCTCAGCGAGAACGAGATAGGTGCGCATGCACCCCCGTGCGAATTCCCAAATGCCTGCACCGAGTTCATTTCGATAAGGGCGGCAATCAAAGTGCTTTGGACCCGAGTACCCAGTTGATTCCAAGAGACGCACTAAAAAGAAGTCATCCTTGATGCCTTCTGAACCGAATCTGAAGTCTTGGTCATAACGACCAATTTTTTGATCATTAAGGTCGATGTGAAAAAGCTTGTCCTGCCACATTGCCTGCGCAACACCTTGATAAAAACTCAAACCCGCCATCGTTTCGTGAGCAACCTCGGGGTTCAGTCCAACCATCTCTGAATGCTCAAGTTGATTGATGAACGACATTGCGTGGCCGATAGTTGGCAGGAAGGTATCCCCACGAGGTTCATTCGGCTTTGGTTCAATAGCAAATCGGATGTTGTAACCCTTGTCTTTGACGTAACCGCAAAGAAAATCAAGAGCTTCTTTGTAACGCGAAAGCGCATCAGAGGGTTCCTTGCTTGCTGCACTCTCAACGCCTTCACGCCCACCCCACAGAACATAGGTTGGTGCACCAAGTTCCGCGGCAACATCGAGGTTGCGCAATGTTTTTTGAATAGCTAGTCGTCGAACATTGCGATCGTTCGATGTAAAAGCACCGTCTTTAAACATCGGATGCCAAAAAAGGTTTGTGGTTGCCATTGAGCACACAATCCCGGTTTCTTCGAGACCCTTCTTGAAACGATCAAGTTCTTCGCGGCGCTGCTTTTCAGGTGCACCAAATGTCATGAGATCGTCGTCATGAAACGAGACGCCCCATGCGCCAATTTCCGCAAGCCCGCGAATGAAGTCAAGAGAGTCAATAGGTGGTCGCGTTGCTTCGCCGAATGGATCACGCCCAGAATGACCGATTGTCCAGAGCCCAAAAGCGAACTTATGTTCTGGCTTGGGTTCCAAATCGCTCATAACTCTCTTTCCCAGTGCTCGGAATAGATATGTTGTGCGCCACAACATATGGCCCGGTAATCATCCGCACAACAGTTTCTTGAAATTTTTCAAAAAATACTTGCGAGTTTTCCTATGAATTGAAAGGTGAAATCGCTTTCATCGGGACAAGTCGTACAAAGCGCCTCGATAGTCCTGATATGCACGCAACACGGCCGCGTTGAAATGTCCAGCAATAGGTGCGGCTGATGTCTGATCAGATTCATTCCATGTCGGAGGCGCAGACCCCTCCATCGCACACCAGGCTGCTTGTTTTGCAGCACCAAGTGCCACGTACTCATCAGGCGCTGGAATGAACACAGGCTGAGCAAAGATTGTTGCAGCAATCTGCGCCACTGCATGATTCGCTGCAGCACCACCGATGATCAATATTCGCTGGGCGATAACACCTTGGTGCTCCAAAGCTTGAACGGCCTCAGCCATTCCCATGAGCATGCCTTCCACCGCAGCTCGCGCAATATTTGCATCAACAAAGTTTGTGCGCGTTATTCCATGCAATGAGCCATGTGAATCGGGGAGATTTGGCGTTCGCTCACCATCAAAATATGGAATCAAAACTAAGCCTTCCGCACCCGAAGGGGCAATTAACGCCAGCTCTCCGAGTCGATCAAGGGAAACGCCCAACATTGCAGCGGTTGAGTCAAGAATGCGAGCAGCATTCAGCGTGCACACAAGTGGCAGAAAATTCCCAGTCGCGTCTGCAAAGCCCGCCACGATTCCAGTGGGGTCTGCACTTGGAACTCGTGACCCTGCAAATGCTGTACCTGAGGTACCAAGTGAAACAACGACGTCACCAGGTTGCACATTGAGGCCAAGAGCGGCGGCCATATTGTCACCCGTACCGGCCCCAAGAATGAGCCCGTTTGATGTTTCATACGCAGCATCACTCGGACCTAAAACCGTGGGTAACTGTGGAACATGCCCCAACGCACGCTGAACTAATTCGGGTTGATAGCTGTTTAAGGCTGGGGACCAGTAACCAGTGCCTGATGCATCGCCGCAATCGGTGAAGAACTCATCAGGCTTCCCCGCAAGTCTCCAACTGAGGTAGTCATGCGGAAGCATTAACTTGGCAACTCGTGACGCCTGCGTTGGTTCGCATCGTGCTAACCAACGTATTTTGGAAACAGTGAACGAAGCAACCGGAACGCTGCCCACCGCATTCGCCCAGAACTCTGGGCCGCCTTCCTCATCAATCAGGTCGAGCGCATCTTGCGCAGACCTCGTGTCATTCCAGAGAAGGGCTGGTCGAATAACTTCGCCATGTTCATCCAACACAACCATCCCGTGTTGTTGACCGGCGATGGACATGGCAGTCACGCCATCTAAAATTCCATCAAGTGCCTGCGATAACGCTGCTACCCAGATTTCTGGGTCAACTTCTGTTGCATCTGGGTGCGGGGCCCGTGCTTGCCGCAGGAGTTCACCGGTATCGGCATTTCTGACGACTACTTTTACTGACTGGGTAGAAGAGTCAACACCTGCAACAAGAGTCATGCCTGCAGGCTAAGACTCTCAAAGCCTTTGGTTCCACCATTTCGCCAAACGAATTCCCAGTTCATGACCTGACTTCCAGGCAGCTTCAACCTTTGGCCCGCCAGCCCACGAATCACCTGCGAAGCCAATGTGAGTGATCTCGTCGAAAGCACATAGTTCATCTCTTGCCGAAGTTGGCTTGGCAAATGTCCAGCGCATGGCTGATGACCACTGCGGATGTTCAGTCAAACCAAGAATCGGCAACACCGCATCGAGTGCTTGTGGAATGACACCCACTGGATCCGCGAGGTGTTGCGCTGCGAGTTGTGGATGAACATGCGCGACTACTACTGGATCTTCATTGCCACGGCGATGACCGTCATTGGCAATCCAAGTGATCACCGGATGATCGTTGACGAAGACCCCATCGAACTTCGGCAACATTCCTGATTCAAAAACTGCCGTGACAGCAATAACTGCTTCCCACTGAATCTGATCAAGAAGTTTATGAGTTGAAACGAGTGAAGCATCGAGGAACTGCTTTGCCTGCGGATCAGGCACGCATACCGCGACAGCACTGAAGGATTCACCATCAACGACAACGTGCTTGTCTTCAACAGCAATCGACTCGACCTGCGTCGACGGCTGAATCTGTTCAGTGGGAATGACTTTCGCCTGATGTTCAATAATCGAGCGCAGGCCCTCAGTTGCTGAATAACGCATCGGCCCAGTGCGAATTCCACTGATTCCTGCTGGTGTTGCAACATGAAAGGTGTCGGTCCATTCGCGTGCCGTACCAGCGTCAATCCACGAATTCACAACCGTTGCAAAGTCGGGATCTTGCACGGTGAAATACGAAGCACCGATATCGGTGATGTGGCCATCGAAGGGTGTTCCCGATTCGCGAATGCGTCGGCTTGCCATGCGGCCACCGACAACCCGTCCGCGATCAATCAGGTGAAATGGGATGTTGTGATGATGCAGCACTCGTGCGCAGGCCACGCCGCTCATGCCTGCGCCGATGACAGCAATCGGTAATTGATTAGTCACGAGGAATGCTCGGGTCGCAATCAGTCAGGAACGCTTCAATGCGTACAGACTCTTCGGTCTCATTGATCGCTGCAGCCGCGCGCCCAAGTGCCTTCAAGCAGCGCAGGAACCCTTGGTTACCTTCGTGGCTCCATGGCACTGGTCCATGACCCTTCCAGCCATTGCGACGCAAAGCATCGAGACCTCGGTGATAGCCCACGCGAGCAAAGGCATACGACTCAATCACGCGTCCGTTCGCCCAAGCCTCATCACTCATCGCAGCCCAGGCAAGTGAACTTGATGGGAATCGCGCTGCTGCACCTTCATGTGAATCACCCGCAGCAAACGCAGCAACGACCTCGGAATCAAGGGGAAGCAGGGTTGGTGGTGGTCCGCCGAGAAGGTCTTTACCGATGTCCATTTGCTTAGAGTGCCACTGCCCCTGCAAATGGAAAATGCCGGGTGCATCGCACCCGGCATTCCAAGGATTCTTGTTACTTGATTGCTGTTCCCGTTGAACGAAGATCTTCGCAACCTTGAGTAACACGTGCGGCCATGCCGGCTTCAGCTAACTTGCCGTAAGCACGTGGGTCGTACTGCTTTTTGTTGCCGACTTCGCCGTCAATCTTCAAGACACCGTCGTAGTTCTTGAAGATGTGGTCAGCGATTGGGCGAGTGAAGGCGTACTGGGTGTCGGTGTCGATGTTCATCTTGACGACGCCGTAGTCGAGTGCTTCGCGAATTTCGCTCAAGAGCGAACCTGAACCGCCGTGGAAAACCAGATCGAATGGCTTGTCAACGCCGTACTTCGCCCCAACCGCCTTCTGAATGTCATCAAGGATGTGCGGGGTCAACACGACGTTGCCTGGCTTGTAGACGCCATGCACGTTACCGAATGTCGCCGCAACCATGTAGCGACCACGCTCTCCAAGACCCAGAGCTGCTGCTGTTGCAAGACCATCCTCTTCGGTTGAGAAAAGCTTTGCATCATGGCTTGCTTCAACACCATCTTCTTCGCCACCGACAACGCCGATTTCAATTTCAAGAATGATGTTTGCTGCATGACAGGCATCGAGCAACCGCTGCGAAATCTCCATGTTCTGCGCAAGTGGCACTGCTGAGCCGTCCCACATGTGTGACTGGAACAACGGCTCGAGACCCTTGTTCACACGCTCTTGCGAAATTGCAATGAGTGGCTCCATGAAGGTGCCGAGCTTGTCGATTGGGCAGTGGTCGGTGTGCAACGCGAAATTCACGTTGTAGCTCTTTGCAATTGAGTGTGCGAACTCAGCAAGTGCTGCAGCTCCTGCGACCATATCTTTGACGCCTTGGCCTGATGCGAATTCTGCGCCACCCCATGAAACCTGGATGATGCCGTCGCTCTCTGCTTCAGCAAAGCCGCGCATTGCCGCGACAATGGTCTGCGAGGAGGTGCAGTTGATTGCGGGGTAAGCAAACTTGCCAGCTTTAGCTCGATCGAGCATCTGGGCGTAAACCTCTGGGGATGCGATGGGCATAACTCACTCCTAGATCAGTAGTAGTGCCTACATTCTTCCATTCCCTGTAAGCGTTTTCAATAGCGGGCTCGAAGGTGTCCTATATGAGGCTTATAGGGCGACTCTTTTTTTATTTAATGTCTAGCGACTTCAGTACTGAGAGCAAAACTTCCTTCTTAGATGCATTGGTTTCTTGAACAGATCCTGTCGCACCTTGTGCCGCTAATCCAGCAAAGCCATGGACCATGCTCCAAGCAATCATTGGAGCAATTTTAAAGTTCTTATCTGACAAGCACCCAATTTCATTTAACTCAGTGAGTGAGGCTATTAACAACTCAGATGGATTTGGAGAGTCTGGTTCAAGTTCTGGGGAATCAAAGCAAATAAATGCAATCTCACAGAGGTTTGATTTCTTAATTCCAAAATCGATATACGCGCCGCCGATTGCAAGGAAGCGAGCTATTGCCCCCTTTTCAGTTTTATTGGCTGGCGCAGATTTAAGGGCATCCACCATCATCTTCCCCAAAACTTCTCGAGCAGCCTTCGCAACAGAAGCCTTCAAATGCTCTAGATCTTCAAAGTGGCGATAAACAGCTGTGGGACTAACTCCAGTAACAAGAGCTAATTGGCGAAGGCCTAAAGAGTTCAACCCGTGCTTTTCAACATGGCGAAGCCCCGCAGTAACTAGAGCAGCTTGTAAATCCCCATGGTGGAACTCTGCATCGGATTTCTTTAATGTTGACATTGTTAACATTGTGCCATTATCCTTCGGCTTAGTCAATTTCTGGAAGAGCGTGTCATGAGTGGAATACATGTAGTTGTTGGGGCTGGAATAGTCGGAAGCACACTTGCCGAATTACTGGCTAATGATGGCCAAGATGTCGTAGTTGTTACCCGCTCAGGCTCTGGGCCGACTCATAAGAACATTAAGCGAATAGCAGCAGATGTCAGTGACCTTTCAAATCTCCTACAGATTGCTCCAAGTGCGGTTGCAATCTATAACTGCGCTAACCCTCCGTATCACCAATGGGCCAAAGAGTGGCCACCCATTGCAGAAAGCTTTCTTGGCTATGCAGAAAAAACTGGCGCAGTACTCGTGACTTGTTCAAATCTTTATGGATATGGCCCGGTAGAAGTTCCTATGACTGAGTCACTTCCACTTAACGCTCCTGGCATTAATGGAAAAGTAAGAGCCCAGATGTGGTTAGAAGCAAAAGCATTACATGATGCGGGAAGAATTAAAGCAACTGAAGTTCGTGGTTCTGATTATGTATGTGCAGGTGAGCAAAGCCGAGTTGGATCACGAGTTCTACCTAAGATCCTTGCAGGAAAGCCAGCAAATGTATTGGGAAGTATCGATGTACAGCACACTTGGACATATCCATTAGATGTTGCACGATTAATGCAGATTATTGCCACAGATTCAAAAGCGTGGGGCAAGCCTTGGCATGTTCCAAGTAATGAACCCAAAACACAGAAAGAGTTAGTAAATGAATTGGCCGCAGTGGCTGGAGTAAAGAACCCAAAGCTTTCATCGGTTCCAAAAGTTATGTGGAATCTATTAGGTCTGTTTAATCCTTTATTGAAGGCACTTAAAGAAACTGCATATCAATTCCAGCGTCCGTACATTTTGGATGACAGTGCAGCCCGTAAGACATTCGGAATGCAACCAACCGAATGGAAACAGATCCTTAAAGAGGTTGTGGCTGAAACTAGAGCCTCCGACTTATAGGACGGTTTTTCTTCTGAACTTTATGTAACTTTGTATGGGAGAAAGTATGGGCAATTAGCCAAATTAGGCCTGAAGTGAATTCTTCCGGCTTATGCCGCGAGTTTGCGCACAGATGGAGCCGCAAGCGACGCGGCTATTGCAAGGAATGCCGTAATCGCCGCAATAAGAAAGGCACCTTGTAATCCGATTGCAGCAGCAAGTGGGCCTGCCAATGCCAAGCCAAGTGGCCCAAGCATTAATGAGCCCATCGCGTCATAAGCACTCACCCGCGAAAGTGACTCACGCGGTATGTGCGTCTGTAATGCGGTGAACCACAAGATGCCAAGTGATTCATATGCAATACCCAGCAACAACGCCGCAAGCGCGATGAGCCATAAAGGTAGAGCGAAGGATAAAAACACGAGTAACACTGGGAGTGCGAATGTCAGTGACATGGCGAACACCATGGGGCGCTTCACTCTTAGTTTCGAAACTAAGAATGCGCCAAGGAATAGTCCAAGTGATTGACAAGCCAATACCGCCGACCAACCCGCAGCACCACCGTAATGATCGACAGCGAGCACTGGCCCAAGTACTTCAAGTGCACCGCGTCCAGCGAGTAACACCACTGAAAACGCAGCCACAATCACTACTACCCAGCGATAAGAGACAAATACTCGCCAACCTTCAGCGAGATCACCCATCATCGATTCGCCTGAATCATGTGGTTTTGCAATATGTCTTATTGTGAAAATCAGCCACGCAGAAATTAGGAAACTCCAAGCATCAATCGCTATTGCTAAACCAGGCCCGAAAAGCGCAACGAGAATGCCACCTAGTGCACTGCCCAAGATGAGCCCGCCATTGGAGGCAATACTCAAATATGCATTGGCTGGCTGAAGAAATTCATCTTCGACAGCATCAGGGACCATGCCTGCATACGCAGGCCACCACAATCCATTGAGGCACCCTGCAATGGCACCAAGTAGTGCCAGCCAGAACACAGTCGCACTATCGGTGAGAAACAACACCGCAATAGTCATCACCACTGCGCCAAGCACGGTGTCACTCAATGCAATCACTTTTGCTCGGCCTAAACGATCCGCGATCACACCGCCAAAAGGCAACACCAAAATAAGCGGGATTGCTTGAGCTGCAAGCACGATGCTCAGTGACGTTGCATCAGTGCCAGGAATCGCAAGGACACCAAAAGCCAACGCAATAGGTGCAATGCCATTGCCGAGATTGCTAATAAAACGAGAAATGAAGATACGGCGGTACGTCTGAATTCGCAGAACTGAATTCATCGGTATGAGTCGCGCAAACATGAGTTATGCCAACGGCCAATTATGTTGACGAATCCAGGCATGCATTGCAATAGCCGCAGCAGCACCAACATTCATCGATCGCGTTGATCCATATTGACTGATTTCGAAAAGTCCATCACACGCCGTTCGGGCATCATCTGATAATCCTGAGCCCTCCTGCCCAAAGAGCAAGACGCACTGCTCGGGTAGATCAGCGGTTTCAAGTGGTACCGATCCTTCAACGTTGTCCAAGCCAAGTATTGGCAGACCCTCAGCTTTAGCCCACTGTTGAAAATCTTGTGGTGTTTCGTGATGCCGCACATGTTGATAGCGGTCAGTCACCATGGCACCGCGACGATTCCAGCGCTTTTTCCCAATGATGTGAATTTCCTTGGCAAGGAAAGCATTCGCGGTGCGCACAATCGATCCAATATTGAAGTCATGTTCAAGGTTTTCGATGGCAACATGAAATCCGTGACGGCGAGTGTCTAGTTCAGAAACGATCGCCTCCATGCGCCAGTAGCGGAATTCATCAACCACATTGCGGCGATCGCCCTGTTCAAGGAGTTCGGGATCGAAATGCTCCTCGGTCGGCCACGGCAAAGGATGTGGGCCAACTCCTACCGAGATGTCATGGGGATCCACGTGCGCGACGATAGCCTGCGGGAGTGAATCTCGTGATAGCAGCCGCAGCGTCCGTACAAGCCCTTGGTCCAAGCTGGATGGATCCTCAGCAGCTCATCAACAATCTTGGTGATGTGGCGTTCTGGGTTGTCCTGGCGATCATTTTCGCCGAATGCGGAATTCTTCTTGGCTTCTTCCTTCCTGGTGACTCGCTTCTCTTCATCACAGGCTTATGTATTGCCAGCGGCATCATCACGATGAATATCTGGGTGGCCACGATTCTGCTGATCATCGCCGCGATCATCGGCAACCTCACCGGCTATTGGATTGGCCACAAGGCAGGCCCGGCACTTTTCAAGAAACCTGATTCAAAGCTTTTCCGAAAGGAATACGTCGACAAGACTCACGGGTTCTTTGAAAAGTACGGCGCTCGAGCCATCATCTTGGCGCGCTTTGTGCCAATAGTTCGTACGTTTATTACTGCTGTCGCCGGCATCGGACGGATGAATTTTCGCCAATACTTCATCTACAGCTCTATTGGCGCGATTCTTTGGGCAGGGTTGGTAACAGTCGCTGGTTACTACCTGGGTGACATTGACATCATCAAGAACAACATCGAAAAGGTGTTGATTTTGATCGTGCTTATCAGCGTTATCCCGATCGTGATCGAATTTATTCGCCACAAGCGCCAACACCGCGCTTAATGATTGTGGTTAAGCAAGACCAAGATCTGCAAGTGAATACGCAGCACGGTATTCATAGCCTGCATCAATAACCTTGGGCCCTGCGCCACGGTCCACGATCACTGCGACAGCAATGGTCTTGGCACCTACTTCATCGAGTGCTTCCACTGCTGTCAGCACTGAACCACCGGTTGTTGACGTGTCTTCCACTGCGAGCACGTTTTTGCCTGTCACATCAGGGCCTTCGATGCGGCGCTGCAAGCCGTGAGCCTTGCCTTCTTTGCGTACGACGAATGCATCAAGCACCTTGCCGTTGCGGGCTGAATCGTGAAGCATCGCGGTGGCAACTGGGTCAGCGCCAAGGGTCAACCCTCCAACAGCGTCGAAACTCAGATCCGCGGTCAGTTCATTCATTACTGCACCGACGAGTGGCGCAGCTTCGCCATCAAGGGTGACCCGGCGAAGGTCAACGTAGTAGTCGGCCTCTTTGCCGCTAGAAAGAATGACCTTGCCATGCACCACGGCACGTTCGATGATCAACTGACGAAGTTTTTCCCAAGATTCTGAAGGCACAGATGAATCCTAGAGGAACCTTGCTGCGTCCAAGCCTGGTGGCGACATACCGTAGGCAGGTGCGCAGACTGCTAACGCTCCTCATGGCCCTGGCCCTCGGGCTTGGTCTGGCTGCGCCCGCTGGAGCCATTGTGAATGGCGCCCCATCGACCCCGGGCACGTTTGGATTCCTCGTTGCTCTGCTGGATACCTCCCGTATGAGCACTCAAAATGCCTTCCAATCACAATTTTGCGGTGGGTCCCTCACCACCCCAACCACAGTTGTCACTGCTGCCCATTGCGTTGTCGACCAGCAATCTGGGGTCCGTGATCTGCCCGCCAGCGTCACTGTGGGATTCGGTCGGTCACTGAATGACCCAGCCATCCGCACTGTCGCGGTAACACTCATCACCGTTCACCCCAACTACAGCATTGCTACTGGTGAAAACGACGTCGCTGTACTCACTCTCGCTTCACCCGTCACAGACGTCTCAACAATCAAGCCGATAACTTCTGCAGATATCGCAACTTTGGAAACTCCTGGAACCAAGGCCACTGTTGCTGGCTGGGGAGCGCTTGGTTCATTTGGAAAAAATTTTTCCGACGTTTCCCGCGTCGGTGATCTCGTACTCATGCCCGCAGCAACCTGCGGTCAGGGGCAGAACACATCAGTGAGCGGTGTGAATTTTTTGGCTTATCAACCTGGAGAAGCAAACTCTTCAGTAATGCTGTGCGCTATTGGAATTGCGACGACCGGCAAGATTATTGATAGTTGTAATGGAGATTCCGGCGGCCCACTCGTTGCAGGTGAAGGTGAAGCGCAACGACTTATTGGCGTTGTGAGTTGGGGTATCAACTGCGCGACTCGACATCCGGGTGTCTACACAAGGCTTTCAGCAATGACTGATTTTCTTAGCGCCACGGGTGCGCTAGGTGTGGCCGCGCCGCCGCAACTATCACTCACTGCACTGAATCAACGCATTCGGGTCACTTTTGCAAAGCTCCCACCCAATGCGAATTTCGCAGCATTTACTGCCACCGTCGTTGGAAGTACTACTGAGCAGTGTTCGGCTGCTGCAACAACGGATGGGCGGGATGCATCCTGCGACATCACAGGATTAACAAATGGAACTCCCTACATCATTGCGGCGACTGGAACGTCATCGAGCGGAATATCGGCAGCGAGTAGCTCGCAGACGACCACGCCTGTAGCTGTACCCGACGCTGGACGTATCAAAAAGGCCATATTGACGGGACCTCGACTCGAGGTAAGCACGACCCCAAGCGTCAGTGCAACTCCTGTGTTGGGCGAACGCGTCTCATGTATTCCTATTACGGGCGGTAGCGGGCAGAGCGCACGAGTCATTGAACGAAAAGCCACCGTGAAGCACTTGTCGGCCGGCAATTACATCTGTGCGGTGACTGCTCGCAATGACATTGGTTCCGCTCGAGGCCCCGAGCGTCTCGTTCACATCGGTGCCTAACCGATAACGTTTTGTTATGGCTCGACGCAACCCAACTCTTGTTCCTCGAATGGTTCAACATTCCACGTCTATCTTTGGTGAGATGTCGAAATTGGCGTTAGAACTCAACGCAATCAACCTTGGCCAAGGTTTCCCGGATACTGACGGGCCGCAATCTCTCAAGGATGCTGCCACACGAGCGATCACCCAAGGGCGTGGCAACCAGTACCCACCCGTACATGGTGTTCCCGAGTTACGTTCCGCCATTGCCGACCATCAGCAGCGTTTCTACGGAATCTCACTGAATCCAGACACGGATGTTGTCGTGACTACCGGAGCCTCTGAAGCTCTCGCTGCTTCCATGCTCGCGCTTGTTGAACCAGGCGATGAAGTGATTCTGTTTGAACCATGGTTCGACGTGTATGAGGCCATCGTTGATCTAGCCCACGGAGTACGAATCGGCGTTCCAATGAACAGCAATGGGTTACGGCCGAATCTCGAGCGGCTTGCAACTGCGATCACCGCACGCACGCGCGTCATCTTGTTGAACTCGCCACACAATCCAACTGGAACGGTATTTACACGCGAAGAACTTCAAGTTGTCGCTGATCTAGCGATTAAGCACGACCTCATCGTAATTTCCGATGAAGCGTATGAGCATTTGTGGTTTGACGAAGCGCGTCATGTACCAATTGCGACCTTGCCTGGCATGTTCGAACGCACCATCACTGTTGGTTCAGGTGGCAAGACATTTTCATTCACTGGTTGGAAAATCGGATGGGCTAGCGGACCTGCCGACTTGATAGGTGCCGTGCGCACAGTGCGCCAACATCTCTCCTATGTTTCCGGCGGCCCTTTTCAATGGGCAATTGCCGAAGGCCTTGCATTTCCAGATACCTACTTTGAGAATTTGCGATCTGATTTACTCATGAAGCGAGATCTCCTTGGTTCTGGATTGCGTGAACTTGGCTTTGATGTGATCACTCCACAGGGGACTTACTTCATTACTACTGACGTCCGCCCACTTGGTTTTACAGACGGCCTTGAGTTTTGTCGTGAAATTCCGCATACAGCTGGCGTTGTTGCCATTCCGCACCAAGTGTTTTGTGCCGATGTTTCGATCGGTGCCCCTTTTGTTCGCTGGGCATTTTGCAAGCAACCAGCAGTGTTACAAGGGGCACTCGATCGAATGGCTTCAACAATTACACGGTGACGGTGAGTTCCGACCCATCACTTGCTACACCGATATGCACAGTGTCTCCATCATGGGCTTGGCCACTAAGAATGACCTTGGCCAACTTGTCGCCAATCGCGGTTTGAACAAGCCGACGTAGTGGTCGAGCGCCATATGCGGGATCAAATCCCTTGTTCACCAACCAGAGCTTTGCATCTTCAGAAAGATCTAGCGTGATGCGACGATCTTCAAGGCGCTGCTGCAGAGCAGCGATCTGAATATCGGCAACCTTGGTGAGTTGAGCGCGATCGAGTGGCTCAAAGGTGATCATGCCGTCGAGACGGTTCAAAAATTCCGGTCGGAACTGCTGACGCACAACTGAAAGCACCTGCTCCTTGCGCTCTGCAAAAGGCACATCAGTTTCAATGAGGAACTGACTTCCCATGTTCGACGTGAGAATCAAGATCACGTTGCGGAAATCCACGGTGCGACCTTGGCCATCTGTCAGCCGACCATCGTCGAGCACCTGCAACAAAATGTCGAAGACTTCTGGGTGCGCCTTCTCAACTTCGTCGAGTAACACCACTGAATAAGGGCGACGGCGCACTGCTTCCGTGAGTTGACCACCCTCTTCATAGCCGACGTAACCCGGAGGTGCACCCACTAAGCGCGAGACCGAATGCTTCTCGGAGTATTCACTCATGTCGATTCGCACCATTGCGCGCTCGTCATCGAACAAGAATTCAGCAAGTGCCTTTGCTAGTTCAGTTTTACCTACGCCCGTTGGCCCAAGGAACATGAAGGAACCAGTCGGGCGGTTCGGATCTGAGATGCCAGCACGCGCACGACGAACAGCGTCACTGACTTCTTGCACCGCTTCATGTTGACCGATGACTCGCTTACCGAGTTCATCTTCCATGCGCAGCAATTTGGCAGTTTCACCTTCAAGTAGGCGACCTGCGGGAATGCCAGTCCATGCGGCAACCACTTCAGCAATATCGTCGGCTGTAACTTCTTCTTTCACCATCGCTGACCGCTCATTTGCCTCATTGGAAACGCGCGCAAGCTCTTCATCCAAGCCCGGGATTTCTGCATAAAGAATTCTCGATGCCTGTTCGAAATCGCCTTCACGTTGAGCACGCTCCGCTATGGCGCGGAGGTCATCAATACGTACCTTGATTTCACCTACGCGATCAAGGCCTGCCTTTTCGGCATCCCAACGTGCGCGTAGGCCTTTGAGCTCCTCATCTTTATCTGCAATTTCATCCCGAATCTTTTTCAGTCGATCCTTTGATGCTTCGTCAGTTTCCTTTGCGACTGCAAGCTCTTCCATGCGTAGACGGTCAACCTGACGCTGCAACACATCGATCTCAACTGGTGATGAATCAATTTCCATCCGCAACCGAGACGCAGACTCATCCATCAGGTCGATTGCTTTGTCTGGCAGGAATCTCGCCGTGATGTAGCGATCCGAAAGTGTTGCTGCGGCAACCAATGCTGAGTCCGAAATAACAACCTTGTGATGAGCCTCGTATTTCTCTTTAATGCCACGCAAGATTGCAATAGTGTCTTCGACCGATGGTTGATTGACCATCACTTGCTGGAAACGGCGCTCAAGGGCAGCATCCTTTTCAATGTATTGGCGATACTCATCAAGAGTTGTCGCACCAATCATGCGAAGTTCGCCGCGAGCAAGCATTGGCTTCAGCATGTTGCCAGCATCCATCGCGCCTTCGCCACCAGCTCCGGCACCAACAACGGTATGTAGTTCGTCGATGAAGGTAATGATCTGGCCGTCAGATTCCTTGATTTCATCAAGAACAGCTTTTAAGCGCTCTTCAAACTCACCGCGGTACTTGGCTCCCGCAACCATGGCTCCCAAGTCAAGGGAGTACAAGGTTTTACCTTGCAGTGATGTCGGAACGTCACCTTCAACAATGCGTCGAGCAAGACCTTCGACCACTGCGGTCTTACCGACTCCAGGCTCGCCGATCAGTACTGGATTGTTCTTGGTGCGGCGTGAAAGTACTTGAATCGTGCGACGCACTTCCTCATCACGACCAATAACTGGATCGATCTTTCCTTCGCGGGCTCGAGCAGTGAGGTCAATGCCAAACTTTTCGAGCGCTTGGAAGGTTTGTTCTGGATCTTGAGATGTCACGCGTGCTGACCCCCGTACATTTTGTAGTGCATCAATAAGTGCAGCAGGCGTTGCGCCAACCTGAGCGAGTCGATCACTGACTCCAATGCCACCGTCTTTGGACAGTCCAATCAAAAGATGTTCTGTGCTGACATATTCATCTCCGCGTTCTTTGGCGAGATCTTGTGCAGCATTGAGCACTTTGTACGTGGCATTACTGAGTTGCGGAGATGAAACAGATGTTCCACTTGCGCTTGGAAGTGCATCAAGTGCCTGCCGAACTTGTGCGGTAAGCGCGGATACATCAGCGCCAACCGCATCGAGCAGGGCGCTGGCTATGCCTTCACCTTGTTGAAGCAAGGAATCCAGTACATGAAGTGGTTCAACTTGCGGATTGCCTTTCGCAGCTGCAATTCGCACAGCAGCGCCAAGAGCATCCTGGCTTTTCGTTGTGAATTGAATATCCATCGTTATTTTCCTTATCGCTGGGAGCGGCGATTTGGGCGCCACACCACAAGTGCAGTCGAGGACTTTTCCTTATGGAATTCACGCAGTTGATTGCGTAATACTTCGACTTCTTCTTGTAGCGCAAGAATGCGTCGAATACCTTCGAGGGAAAGGCCTTCAGCAGAGAGATCAGCGATCTCTCGTAAGTGCGCGATATCTCGCGCAGAGTAGAGCCGGTTTCGACCACCAACTCGCGTTGGCGACACCAGACCTAGTCGGTCGTATTGACGCAGGGTTTGTGGATGCAAGGCTGCAAGCTGCGCCGCGACCGAAATAGCGAAGACTGGATGGTCATCGGCTACCTGGAAGCGATCCATATCACTGCCCTGCCAGAGTCATGAGATCTCGACGAGGGTCGTGATCCTCAGTGAGACCTGCATACGTTTCTAGGGCCACACGTGCTTCATCGCTGAGTTTTTGTGGCACTGCAACTTCAACGGTGACAAGAACATCTCCTTGCTTGCCGTCCTTGCGCTTAATTCCTTTGCCTTTCACCCGGAAAGTTTTCCCTGTGGTGGTGCCGGCTGGAATTTTCAGCGTGACGTTGCCATCACGCGGAGTAGGCACGGTGATCTGTGAACCCAAGGCTGCTTCGCTGAATGTGACAGGTGCAGTGAACGTGATGTTGTCACCTTTGCGAGTGAACAGCGGGTGCGCTGCCACATGGATGTTCACCATGAGGTCACCGGCTGGGCCACCTCGCTCACCTGGTGTTCCCTTACCTGCCAAACGAATACGAGCATCGTCTTTCACCCCGGCAGGAATGCGAGCTTGAACCGTTCGCGTTTTCATCGCTCGCCCAGCACCGCGGCAGGCGGCGCAAGGGTCATCAATGATTTGGCCGCGGCCTCGACACGTCGGACAGGTTTCAGGGAAGGCAAACCCGCCTGCGTTACGTGCAACTTGACCTTGACCACCGCAACTTTGGCAAGTGTGCGGCATCGTTCCTGGCTTTGCGCCAGTTCCGCGACAGCTGTCACAGGCTGCCTCAGTGCGTAGGTTCAACGGCACAGTGACCCCATCAAGAGCATCATCGAAACTGAGGTTCAACTCGGTTTCGAGATCTTCACCGCGACGTGGCTGTGGTGAACGTGCGCCGCCTCGACCGCGGTTGAAAATGCCGCCGAGTAGATCGCTGAAGTCACCGCCCTGCCCGCCGAAGAGGTCATCCATATTGACGTTATACGAACCGCCACCTGGTGCACCCGCGCCATAACTGCCCGGTCCAAATCCACCTGAAGCAAACATCGTGCGAGCTTCGTCGTATTCCCGACGCTTGTCTGCATCAGACAACACGTCGTAGGCCTCAGAAACTTCCTTGAATTTCTCTTCAGCCTTTGGATTGTCTGGATTCTTATCCGGATGCAATTCACGGGCTAGCTTGCGGTACTTCTTTTTGATCTCATCAGCTGTGGCATCCTTGCTCACACCTAATGAGGCATAGAAGTCCTTTTCAAGCCAATCCTTATTCACAATTCTTCCTTGCTTAGTCCGTTCCAGCTACGGCTACCCGAGCTGGGCGAAGCACTCTTCCTGCGTATCGGTAACCAACTTGGTACACAGAAACCACGGTTGGTTCTGCAACTGCATCATTTGATTCACTCGTGAGTGCTTCATGCACTGCGGGATCAAATGGTTCATTCGCTTGGCCAAAGGTTTCTAGACCGAGCTTTGTGCAAGTTGCTTCAAGTGATTCACCAATGGTTTTGAACGCACCTTCGAGTTCACCGTGTTCACGTGCCCGATTGATGTCGTCAAGCAATGGGAGCAGTTCGTTAAGTACACCCCCGATTGCGTTTTCGCGACTTACTTCTCGGTCACGATCAACACGCTTGCGGTAGTTGGCGTACTCGGCGTGAACACGCTGTAAATCTCCAGTGAGTTCAGCGACTTTGGCTTCCACTTCATTGATTTCACCTTCGACCTCGGCGCCATCTTCAGGTACGTCAGCAGTTTCCTGCTGACGTACCTCGAAGGTGTCCGGATCGATGCGGCGTTTATCGGTTACCCGAACGCCTACTTCGTCGGTTTCATCATTGTTCACTTGGTTTCGTCCTCATCAACGATCTCAGCGTCAACAACGTCGTCATCGTTATCAGCTTGCGCTTCACCAGCGGCTGCATCAGCAGCTGCAGTTGCTTCGTACATTGCTGCACCCAGTGCCTGGCTTGCTTGAGCAACCTTTTCGGTCGCTTCGCGCATTGCTGGCAGGTCATTGGCTTCGATTGCCTTCTTGAGTTCTTCAAGTGGGCCGTCGACATTAGCCTTTGCATCTGCTGGCACCTTGTCGGCGTTGTCTGCCAAGAACTTTTCAGTTTGGTAGACGAGTGACTCAGCGGTGTTGCGAACCTCAGCTTCTTCGCGACGAGCCTTGTCTTCATCAGCGTGTGCCTCTGCATCACGCATCATGCGATCAATGTCGTCCTTGCTCAGTGCTGAACCACCAGAGATCGTCATCGACTGTTCCTTGCTCGTTGCGCGGTCCTTAGCAGAAACGTGCACGATGCCGTTGGCGTCGATGTCGAAGGTCACTTCGATCTGAGGAATGCCGCGTGGAGCTGGTGGCAGACCTGTGAGCTCGAAGGTTCCAAGGCGCTTGTTGTAGGCAGCCATCTCACGCTCACCTTGGTACACCGAAATCAACACAGATGGTTGGTTATCTTCAGCGGTTGTGAAGGTTTCCGAGCGCTTGGTTGGGATGGTGGTGTTGCGCTCAATGAGTTTGGTCATCACGCCGCCCTTGGTTTCAATACCAAGTGACAGTGGAGTCACATCCAGGAGAAGAACATCCTTCACCTCACCCTTGAGTACACCGGCCTGAAGAGCTGCGCCGATAGCAACAACCTCGTCAGGGTTAACACCCTTATTTGGCTCCTTACCGGTTTCAGCCTTCACCAATTCACTCACTGCTGGCATACGCGTGGAACCACCAACGAGAACAACCTGATCGATGTTCTTGATATCGATACCTGCGTCTTTCAACACTGCACGCACAGGCTTCTTTGTGCGCTCAAGAAGATCGGCAGTCATCTGCTCGAACTGTGAGCGTGACAAGGTTTCTTCCAAGTGCAATGGGCCTTCAGCGCTTGCTGTGATGTACGGCAAGTTGATGGAAGTGGACATTGAACTTGAGAGTTCGATCTTTGCCTTTTCAGCTGCTTCGCGCAGACGCTGCATCGCCATCTTGTCTTTCGACAAGTCCACGCCGTGTGCGTTCTTGAATGAAGTCACCATCCAGTCGACAACTGCGTTATCCCAGTCATCGCCACCAAGGTGGTTGTCACCACTGGTTGCCTTCACTTCAACAACACCGTCGCCAATTTCGAGAAGTGAAACGTCAAAGGTTCCGCCACCAAGGTCGAATACCAAGATGGTTTGTTCGATGTCACCTTTATCAAGACCGTATGCAAGTGCTGCCGACGTTGGCTCGTTAATGATGCGCAGAACGTTGAGACCTGCAATTTCGCCAGCTTCTTTGGTTGCTTGACGTTCAGCATCGCTGAAGTACGCAGGAACGGTGATGACTGCGTCGGTTACGTTTTCGCCGAGGTAAGCCTCTGCGTCGCGCTTCAACTTCATCAATGTGCGAGCACTGATTTCTTGTGGGGTGTACGCCTTGCCATCAATGTCGACGGTCCAATTGGTACCCATGTGACGCTTAACCGACCGAATGGTGCGATCAACGTTGGTCACAGCTTGGCGCTTGGCAACTTCACCAACGAGCACCTCGCCGTTCTTTGCGAAAGCCACAACGGACGGGGTGGTCCGAGCACCTTCAGCATTAGCGATGACGACGGGTTCTCCGCCTTCAAGAACTGAGACAACGGAGTTGGTCGTTCCCAGGTCGATACCTACTGCACGGGACATAGCGGTCGTACTCCTTCATAGTTACCTGGCCGGGATGGCCAGAAGTTCGATAGTTCAAGTCTCCTCACCCCAAGGCCCTGTTGCAAGTCCTGCATCAGATCCTTTGAGTCGGGTGGACTCATATCAATACAACTCAGGAGCAGCAGGTTTCATTCCCGGTATCTTCAGGTGATTTTTGTGATCTGGGTCACATAAAACAAAAGCCGCCCCGGAGGGCGGCTGATGCGGAGTGGATCTAGATCGAGGTGCGATGGAAATTCGCAAATGACCGGCTAGGGGTTGGTCCGCGCTGGCCTTGATAGCGCGAGCCGTACTTTTCTGAGCCGTATGGGTGTTCGGCTGGGCTGGACAACCGGAAGAGGCACAACTGGCCGATCTTCATGCCCGGGTACAACAGGATCGGAAGGTTTGCCACGTTTGCGAGCTCAAGGGTGACGTGACCAGAAAAGCCTGGATCAATGAATCCAGCCGTTGAGTGGGTGAGCAAACCAAGGCGCCCGAGGGAGGACTTTCCCTCAAGACGGCCGGCCAAATCATCAGGAAGTGACACCACTTCGTACGTTGAACCGAGCACAAATTCACCTGGATGCAGCACAAACGGTTCATCGCCTTCTGGCTCAATCAGGCGCGTCAGCTCTGGTTGCTCGGTGCTTGGATCAATAAAGGGGTACTTGTGGTTCTCGAATACACGAAACCAACGGTCTAGGCGCACATCGATACTCGACGGTTGAATCATCGCCTCGTCATAAGGCTCAACAGCAACTCGACCCGAAGCGATCTCGGCCTTGAAATCTCCATCTGAAAGCAGCACGGGACGAGGCTATCTAACCCCGGGCTTGATTGCACAGACGCCCGGCAAAGAATCCGCCCTTCGGCTTTTCGGGGAACTTCCCTTGCGTGCTATTCGTCAAAAGCTCGTGAAGCGCTCTTGGGTACCACGCCTACTTATCGCACCGATGGCACTCGTTGTCATCGCAATGATTCCCACTGCGTCCCAGGCAGCGCCACAGCTGAATCCCACATCTGTCTCTTCCAGTGTTACCGATTTTCGGCAATCCATCGGCACCGTGTTGAACTCGTATTACTCCACGTATGGAAGTCGGCTCTCCCCTGCAGAGCAGTCTCAGATGAGCACACTGATGAAACAGGTTGATCAAGAACTTTCCGCACTTCAGATCAAAACTCAAACAAGCGCGAAACTTGCACAACAGCACGCAGCTAAGAGCAAGCAAAAGGACGCAGCTCGCGCAGCGGCAAAGTCGTTCGACATGGCGTACACACATGCGATGGTCAGCCTTGAGCAGGTGCAACCAATATTGCAGCCAAAACTTTCACTCTTTGAAGCACTTCGGGCGAAATCTGATTTGGATAAGTCACTTCAAGCCTTTGAAACCTTGGGCCTTCAACTACATGAGCTCGCCAAATAGTTACTCGTGTTCCTTGGAACGACGTAGTCGTTTTGTTTCACCACGAGACTTCTTCGAATTGAGCCTGCGCTCCACTGATCCCTTTGTTGGTCGCGTTGCTTTGCGTGTTCGCGCGGGCGGTGCAATTGCTTCACGCAGGAGTTGAGCCAAGCGTTGCTCGGCGGCTTTTCGGTTTTGCAATTGTGACCGCTGTTCGGAAGCAGCAATGGTGACGCACCCGTCAACGAGTTTTGATCGCAAATTATTAATCGCTCGTTCGCGAAGGTAATCCGGCAAACTCGGAGAGTTAGCCACATCGAAACTGAGTTGGACTCGTGAATCTGCAGTGTTGACGCCTTGGCCCCCAGGTCCAGAAGACCGAGAAAACTTCACGACCAATTCGGCCTGCGGAATTACCACAGCGCCACGAATCACTAGGTCGTCTGCCATTCCATAAGCATGAAGCAGAACACTGAGAATTGAAAACCGCTAAAGTGGTTGCGCACCTTCGCGGGCGTAGTTCAGTGGTAGAACACCAGCTTCCCAAGCTGGATATGCGGGTTCGATTCCCGTCGCCCGCTCTGATCAGCCGTCGCCACACATGTCTTCGTTAATTAACAACGAACCGAGCTTGCCTGGCGTGATATTGGCACCCGACCAGTGGTATTTCGCGTACTGGTACGTGTAGGCGTTAACAACGAGTGGGTTCGATGCACTCTTGACATCGCTGCACACAGATTCGGTGATAGCCGATGATGTCGCATTGGCCGGCAACGCCATGATGCTTGGCGCGGCCTCCATAAGCCTGTTCAGCACATATGGATTCGGTTTGCCATTCGTGCAAAGAATCGGGCCGAAGGTGCCGTTGGCATAGGTCTTGACCGCCGGGCACGGATTCTTCGCCGACGGTGCTGCGTGTGCGACTGGAGCCAGCATGGCCAACATCGCCAGTGCGGAGGATGAGGCAAAGCCCAGGCTGACGAGGACTAGATTTCGATCACGCATGTTCACTCCCTTAAACAAGTGACATGAACGTACCCTAAAAAATGCTAATACACCAATTTTTAGGGAAATCTCTGGATTTCTTCGGTGTTTCCCTCAGGGAATTGGCTAGTCCGTGTCCCCTAAAAGTTCCGACAGATCATTGGGAACATCGGCCATACATTCGCGCAACGCCCAACTCGGGATGATTTCTAGCGCTGACTCATTGGTTGCTTGAAGCACGACAGGCGCCTTGATGCCATCCTCAAATGCCTGCCACCAGCGACCTGCGCATACCGCCCAACGATCACCAGGCTGCAATCCAGCAAACCCGAACTGCGGCATGGGCGTTGAAAGATCGTTGCCAATTGATTTTTGGTGCTCGAGAAATTCAGCCGAAACCACCGTGCACACGGTGTGCGAACCAATGTCTTCTGGGCCTGTGTTGCAGTAACCATCACGATAAAACCCCGTGACTGGCTCGAGGCTGCACACTTCGAGTTCGTCTCCGAACACATTGCGCTGACTCATGATGTGAGTCTATGAATAAAGAGGGCGTTCGCTAAGTACGACACTGCTTGCGATCTCAGCGCCGCAACGTTTGGGCAAACAACGAAGTGAGAGTCTTTGCGGCACCGATCGAGATGTGCCCGTCATCACGATAGAGGTAGGTCGCGCCCAACTGAGTGGTGCAGAGATTTTTCGGGCAGAAATGATCACGCAGGTCGACCACCGTTGCGCCTGTTTTTTCACCGACGGCATCGATGGCATCGCGGGCAGCTTGCTGATTCTGGTCAGCAAAACTGCGCGGCATCTGGGTGCCGAGGTTCTCGCCGCTTGCTATCTGTAGCACTGAGAACTGATGTGGATCTGATGCGTATGGGCTGGCGAAGTACGGAACGTCCTGAACCAGAATTACTCGGTGGCCCGAAGCCTGTAGCTGTTCGACCGTCGACTTCAATCCAGATTGAAGACTGTGCCGCTTTGCATCAACTTCGTTTGTTAACGAGTCTTTCGTGAGACCTGCACTAAATACTTTGGAATTCCAATAGACACTGGAAGAGGAAAGAATCACGGTTCCGGGTGGCTGTTGCTTGAGCCATGTCAATGTTTTTTGCACAAATGCGCGGCACGGTGATTTTGGTGCGGCCGTTGAGTGCAAATAGACGTCAAAGAACGGGCAAGCGTTTGCTGTGTCAATGGTGAGTGGATCATTAAGTTCCTTAGTTGCAGCAATGACTGCTTCGCTTAGATGATCAGCATGCGAATCACCGATGAGATACACAGGAGTGCCTGTGCCATCCGCATTCCAGACACATTTCGTTGCTTTGCGATCACTCGGAGCAATTGACTTGTTACATCCAGCTGCATTTCCAGCATGCATTGGTTGAACGGTTGCGATGAATTGCTGGACCCTAGTGTTCCAAAAACCGTTGTCAGCCGCATTCCACAATCCCATGGCCAACACGATCGGTGGAATCATCGTGCAGGCGATGATCACCGACATTTTGCGTTTGCTGACTTTGCGGAGGTTGCGAATCGGCTGTTCAAGCCATTGGTACGAAAGCAACGAAGGAACGAGCGAGAGCCCTGCCGCGATGACTGCGATACCTGGCACGGTTGGCCACAGCATGAGGGCGAAAACGATGAACGGCCAATGCCAGAGGTATAGCGAATACGAAATATTGCCGACGTGCACGAATGGCGACCGTCCAAGGAAATGGCTCACTGCATTGGATTGCGCATATCCCGCAGCCAGCAACAACATCGTGCTGACAACCGGCAAGATTGTGAGCGGCCCAGGCCAGATGGTCTGGTCATTTACCAAGTAGAGCGAAAGCGCAAGCCCCGCAATGCCGAGCGAACCGAGTACTAAACCAAGATGTTTGGAAACAGCTGGTTCAATTTTGAAGGCAAACAAAGCCAAGATCGCGCCAGCTGCGAACTCCCATGCGCGACTCGTCGGGCCGTAGAAACCGCTCAGCCAACTTGGCAGCAATGGAATCGTGCGCCCTGCAGCCTCAAGCATCGCAATAGCGAACGAAACTGCACCGACAATTCCCACGAACACAAAAGGCATAAAGCGGGTTGTCTTCTTGCGTGCCAATTTCCAACCGAGGAAAAGCACGAGCGGAAAGATCAAATAGAACTGCTCTTCAACTGATAACGACCACGTATTCAAAAGTGGGTTTGATGCAGCAGGTGCATCAAAGTAACCACCCGTGGTTTTCGCAATCACAATGTTGGCGCTCAGGAGTAGTGCACCTATGCCAGTTTTTGCTGCAACTTGTTGATCGCCCATAGGCGAAGCAATAAACACCGATAGAACCACTACACCCACAACAAGTAGTGCAAGTGCTGGTGTTAAGCGACGAAATCTTCGTGCATAAAAGGTAGAGAAGCGCAGGGTTTGATCCTTTGCCCATTCTCGCCCAAGCATCGCTGTGATCACGAAACCAGAAATCACAAAGAAAACGTCAACGCCCAGAAAACCGCCTGGAACGGGCAAGCCAGCATGGAAGGCGACCACTGTTCCAACTGCGATTGCGCGCAAGCCTTGAATGTCATCACGCCGATTTTGATGGACGGGGCTCTGGATCGCAGAGGGACTGCTGTGTGCCATTTACCCTCCTGAACCAGTTCACTGCGGATGCGAATCGGCAGTCTATGGGGCCATTTCGGGTCAGGAACGAGAGCAACACCACCCACGTGCGGTCTCGTATGGGTCAATTACTGACGTATTCTTGAAGACCTGTCTCTAGGACAGTCCACAACCTTCCCCGGGAGCGCCACCTTGACCGAAGTGCACGGCCGAAAGCGGGCCGAACTCACGACAGCCACGTTGGTCACCATCGGTGTTGTCGTCGCTGTGTTCGCACTGATTTTGGTTGGAACAACGAAGGCAGCCCGCGCGGGAGAAGCTGGGCCCGATGCCACGCCTACAACAGGCGCGAGTGCAGATGCCACATCATCGCCCGAAATTCAGCCTGCAGTTGGGTCACTCACCGATATTAAAAATGTTGTCATGATCTTGGCTGATGACCTTGATTGGGCAGCCTTTGATCAAGTACCTCGTTTAGCGGCACTCAAGAACGAGGGCACCACGCTTTCTGACTTCGTCGTCACCGATTCCTTGTGCTGCCCATCGCGAACATCGTTCATGCGAAGCCAATATGTGCACAACCATCGAGTGATCTCGAATGTGAAAGCAACCGGTGGCGGTTGGGAGAAGTTCTTTTCACGTGGCCTTGAAAAGGATTGCCTGCCAACCTGGCTACAGAAGTCAGGAGTGAATACCTCACTCATTGGTAAGTACCTCAATGGTTTCCCAAATGGAACGCCCGCACCTACCTACATTCCTCCTGGCTACAACTACTTCGTCACATCAACGTCGAAGAATCAGGCGTATCAAGGTTTTGATTACACTTTAAATGAAAATGGGACATTAAAGGATTACGGTCATGCGCCGGCAGACTTTCTCAATGGTGTTCTGTTAAAGAACGCAGCGTCGTACATGAAAACTCTGAAGACACCGTTTTTCATGGAATTCGCTTCCTATAACCCACACACACCTGCACCGTATGAAGCTAAGTACGCAAATACGCACACCAATGACACCATTCCGCGTACCGCTGCTTTCAATGCGGTAGGGACAAATGAATTGGGATGGATTGCCGCACGCAAGGTCCTCACGCCGCATCGCGTTGCAAACCTTGATCGTCTGTGGCAAAAGCGCTTACGTTCCGCCGAATCGATTGCAGACACATATGAGGTTCTGCAAGCGCAACTCAAAGCAACGGGTCATGCTGATGACACACTCATCATTCTCACTTCAGACAATGGCTACCACGCCGGCGTTCATCGCCTTGCAACCGGGAAACAAACGGCTTTTAAGGAAGATGCTGTTGTCCCTACGCTCTTCATCGGCCCAGGTATTTCTAAAGGCGCAGTGATTTCTCAGGTCACTTCTATGGTTGATCTTGGACCAACAATCAGCTCAATCTTTGGAGCGAAGACTCCTTCATATGTTGATGGAAGAAATCTTGCGCCACTCCTACGTGGTGAGGCAGCAACACCATGGCGCACTGCAACACTGACCGAAAACCTCAGCCGCACGCGTCCCGGTGATCCTGACTACTCACCATTCGAAGCACCTGCATTCCATGCCTTGCGCAGTAACCAGTGGCTGTACATCGAGTACGTGAATGGCGATGTTGAGCTGTATGACCTTAAGAATGACCCGCTGGAAATGAACAATGTGCAAGCGGCAACTAATCCAGCCATCGTTGCGCAACTACACGCCCAACTACATGCGTTACGTAACTGCGAAGGTGCAAGTTGCCGAGTTGCCGATGCAATGCCAAATGGCACTTCGATCCTGCCATTTCCTCAAGTAACTGGTGAGCCAACTGCGACTCCGTCGGTATCAAATACTGCGACACCAACGCCGACTACTTCTGCAACATCACTCGTTCAATAACTTGTTGCGCTGCAGTTCCTTGGTCAAACTCACAAAAACGAGCACGGAAGGCACGTAGTCGTTCGTTGCTTTCAGCGGAAGCAAAAAGTTCAGCCGCAAAGATCTCATTAACTTGCGCTTGGTTAGTGGCCACCGCTCCTGGTGGAGTTTCTAAGAGATCAAAGTAAGTCCCTCGCGCATCGCCATATGCTTCCCAATCATCGGCGAAGATCACGATTGGTCGATTCAGTACGGCATAGTCGAACATCACTGACGAATAATCCGTGATGAGAACATCAGCCGCAAGATAGCAATCGATAATCGATGGGAATGCAGAACCATCAATAACGCGACCTGACTTCACAAGTTCTTTTACTTTCGGGCCAAGAGTTGTCGTGTGATGAGCGCGCAAAATGAATACGTATGAATCGTCAACGCGGCCAATCAGTTCTTCGAAATTTATGCGAAGTGAACTATCGCCTTCGACATCTCGGTACGTGGGCGCGTAGAGCACCACTTTCTGATCTGCTCGTACCCCGATCCGGGCCCGGGCCTCCGCGATGTCATTGACACCAGCATTCACAAGTACGTCATTGCGCGGATAGCCCACTTCAAGCCAGGTGTACTGACATGGGTAGGCATGGCCCCACATTTCGGTGGAATAAGCGTTGGAACTAATCGCGTAATCCCAGTTGTCACTTCTGCGTAAGAGGTCAGCAAATTCTTGACGACTGCGCGAAGGATCAAGGGCCACTACTTGGTCACCCTTGCGTGGGGCAACGCGTTTTGGATCGATTGCGGAGCTTGCAACAGCGTTGTTCATGACATCAAGGCCACAGTATTTCAACGGAGTTCCATGCATCGTTTGAATAACAATTTGCTCAGGACGCTTCTTAAAGGCCCCGGGGAAGTTCACGTTGTTCACGAAGAATTTTGCTCTTGCAAATACGGCCCACTGCTTCAAGGTGTTGGGTGCCACATGCTTCACCCCTGGCGGCAATTTGCTGACCTTGTCCTTTTCAATTACCCACACGGCAGTGAGATTCGGTGCATGCAGTGGCATCGCTTCATAAATTGCACGTGGGTTGCAGCCATAACCAGTTCCCCAATATTCGGAGAACACCACAACATTTTTCTTGATAGGCAACATGCGAAAGAAGCCATACCAAAGGCGACCAACTGCACGGACTTTGCGCACAGTTCGGCGCACGGGCCAGTAGATCTTGCCTACGAAGCGACGAGTGGGTACGCGGCGCTCGTCAACCCAGCTATACAACTTGAATGTTGTGTACGAGTTATTGCGAAAAAGTTTTCCGCGGATGTTGCTCGGAAGATTTTTGCCATGTTCATCGGAATTTTTGGGATAGTGCTTTCTGGATGATTCCGAAGCAGCTGCAAAGAAACGTTTCCGTTCTGCCTTTGCAATGCGACCACGGTGACGAATGATCGTGACGTAGTGATTCACCATGATGTCGTACAAATGTTTACGCATTCCATCACTCACATCTGCGCGGTCTGCTTCAACAAACACTCGGTCGTACTGCGCAAATACATCAAAGTGTCGAGGACTTGGAGTCCCAAGAATGTTGCCACCTGAGCGACGCTGCCGATACAGCAACACCACTCTGTTCAAGGAAACTGCGCGCTGAGCGTTTAGGAGCACTGCGTAGGTGTAAGAAATATCTTCATACAGACCAGTCGGGAATTGCACACCAAGGGCTTGCAAAAAATCACGGCGATACGCCTTGTTGCAGGCAATCGGTAAGAGATTAAATAGTCGCCGATGATCCTGTGGTCTAAAAGTTCCAACAGACAGGTTCGCAAGAAGCTCCGCACCCCAGCTCACTGCTTCCTTACCGTCCCACCACACTCGCGAATAGTTGTAGATCAAAATTTCTGGAAGTTGATTGCGTTGAAGTTTCTCCGCAATAGCTTTGAGCGAACCCGGCGCAAAAGTGTCATCACCGTCAAGGAACAAGATGTAGTCGCCGTGAGCGGCTTCCACTCCCGTGTTGCGCGCCTGCCCCAGACCAACATTTTTTTCAAGATGAAGAACGCGAACCCTTGAGTCTGCGCAGGCTAGTTCGTCAGCAATCTGACCACTGTGATCCGGCGTGCAGTCATCAACGATGACAACCTCAAAATCTTCGAAGTCCTGCTCGAGCACAGATTCCACCGCAGCGCGCAGGTACGACTGCACGTTGTAGACCGGAACGATGATGGAGAAGAACGCCATAGGTGATGAGAATAGGCGGTGACCTTGCGACTCTCCCACGCACGAAACTTTGAGAAGGGAAAAAGCCGCGCTGTAGTAGGGTCAACAGGTGAATTCAGGCGGAGCAGATTGCTTAAATCCCGTTCTCGTTGGTGGAACCGGCCGTAGCGGCTCAACCATCACAGGTCAGCTCTTGGGGCAGCATCCCGACCTCTTTTTGACCGATCCACCTGAGATTCGGTTTCTGGCCAATGACCATGGTGTTGCTGAGGCACTGACCATGACTCGTGGCGGCTGGATGACCCGTCGCAAGGCCAAATCAGAAGCTAAATTCTGCCTAGAACGCACAAAAACTCTCTGGTTCTGGCGTGCCGCAAAAATCGGGCTGCATACGTCAATTTCCATCGAAGAAGTTGATGCTCTAGGTAAGACCTACCTCGATGATTTTGGTCGCGATCCTGTCGCAGCTTCGCAAGCCTTCACATACGCGATTATGCGAAAAGTTGCTGCACTTGCGAATGGGCGCCGCTGGGTTGATACGACTCCAGCAAATTCACGAATCTCAGAACAAATTGAGCCGATCTATCCAGATTCACAGGTCATTTCAATGATTCGTGATGGTCGAGATGTCGCGGCATCCTTTGTTGCTCAGACTTTTGGACCCAACGAGATCTTTGCCTCCCTTCGTCAATGGGAGAAGCGTTCACTTCTGATTCATCAGGCCACATTGGCAAGTCGCCCAGGGCGATGCATCATCGTCGACATGCTTGATCTTGTTGATCGGGATCGCGACAACACACTTCAACTCATTTGTGACTTCATTGACGTTCCCGTTGACCCAGGCATGAAGGCTTGGTTTGACGAAACTGTTAACGCACAAAATGCGAATGTCGGCCGATGGCGTACGCAATTTGACGCGGAAACCACGAAGGAAATCGACCGGGTCTACGGGGAAATGGTCGAACGCCTTCGGGCGCAAGGCGTGCAAATCCCGCTTGAGTCATAGACTGAAGTGGTCATGAACCCTCCTACTCCAGCAGAAACTCGCCCTGTGCAGGTTTTTCTGCCACATCGAGCTGGATTGCCTCGCCTTGCCCCATATTTCAGGAACCTGTGGAATCGTCGTCACTTCGCCGTTGAGCTATCGCGTGCCTCCATGCGATCGGCACACACGAACACCTTCTTTGGTCAGTTTTGGCTTGTTATTGGCCCGGCACTCAATGCTGCGGTGTACTTCCTGCTTGTTAACGTTATTCGCGGCGGTAACGCGGGACCTAACTTCTTTATGCACTTGCTGGCCGGTCTCTTTGCTTTCAACTTCATCCAAGCTGTGATGACCAATGGTGCAACCTCGGTTACTAAGGGTGGGAATCTTGTACTCAATACAGCATTCCCACTGCTGTTGCTGCCCTTCTCAGCCTTGCGAACGGCATTTTTCCGCTTCGTTCCTTCTCTGATTATTTTGTTTGCATTCTTCATTTACTTTGATTACTTCGGTTCACACGCTCAACATTGTGTTGCGGCAACTGGGGTTTGTGAAGAACTCAATACCATTCACTTTTCCCCAGTGATGTTCATGGCCATCCCAGCAATGCTGCTGATATTTGTTTTTGCTGCAGGGCTTTCCGCTCTTATGGCTTCCGTTCAAATTTACTTCCGAGACACCACGCAGATTCTTCCGTATGCAACACGAATCTGGTTGTACTTGTCACCTGTGCTCTACTACGCGGATCAGATGAAGCCGTGGATGCTCAAATTCGAGATGTTCAACCCTCTGTACCCGCTCCTTGGTATCTGGAGCGAAAGTCTTGTTGAAGGCAAAATGCCTCCATTGACCTGGTGGATTGCTTCTGCTGCTTGGGCCTTCGGTTCGCTCCTCGTGGGTGTGCTGTTCTTTATGTCTCGCGAACGTGAGTTCGCGGTGCGGATTTGATGCGGAAGGAGGCAGAGATGATTGATGAAGAAACTGGCGCAACGATTCCCACTGCCCCTGAGCGTGCGATCTCAGACGAAATTGCAATTTCTGTACAAGAGCTCGATGTCACGTATCGCACTACCTTTGAAAAACGCCCAACTCTGAAGCAGGCAATTGTTCGCCTTGGTCGCGGAAAACGATCTGTGAAAACAGTTGAAGCGCTGAAGAATGTTTCATTCGATGTGAATCGCGGATCAGTTCTTGGAATCGTTGGCCACAATGGCGCTGGCAAGAGCACGCTGATGCGAGCCATTGCAGGCATTGTGCCTCCGACTCAGGGGCGCATTGAAGTTGTTGGTCGCACAAGTACTTTGCTTTCCCTTGGTGTCGGTTTCAACCGGGCACTGACTGGCCGTGAAAACGTGATTCTTGGCGGTCTTGCCGCAGGACTCACTAAGGATGAGCTCGAAGATCGTTATGAACGCATCGCGGAATTTGCAGGCTTGGGCGACTTCATTGACATGCCAATGAATACGTACTCATCTGGCATGGGAGCGCGCCTTGCTTTTAGCGTTGCAGTGCACCTCGATCCAGACATCCTTCTTATCGATGAGGCACTCTCTACTGGCGATGCCGTCTTTAAAGAAAAAGCAACCGCAAGAATGCAAGAACTTGTCGACAACTCAAGCACCATGCTTCTCATCTCCCATGCTCTGCGCACAATCATCAACATGAGCACTGAATGCATCTGGCTTGATCACGGAAAATTGATGATGCGCGGCAATCCCGAGGAAGTTGTTGATGCGTACACCGAGTTCGTGCATGTCAAGAAGACCAGCGCGACCATGAACGACATGTAGAGCTATTCCTCTATCCGCTCGACATGTTGTGGCAAGAATTTCCAAGCGATAAGTACACCTGCGAAGGTAATCATCGCCCCAATGAACAACGCCCAAGTCATACCAGTCACAAATGCTTGGCCAGCTACACCACGATAAATCTTGCTGATCTCATCTGGGATGCGTGCTGCCTCAATCGAAGCCGCTGCTAGAGATTCGCGTGCAGCCTCCACTGCATGTGGTGGCAATAGGTTGATTTTGTCACCGGCGTCAGTTATGGCTTGTTCAATATTTTGTCGATAGAAGACCGACATAGTCGCACCCAAAATCGCGACACCAAAGGATCCACCCAACTCACTCATCGCATCATTGACTGCCGAGCCCATTCCGGAACGTTGCGTAGGAACCGAGGCAAGAACGCCATTTGTAGCCTGGGGCAATGTCAGACCGAGTCCTGCACCAATTGATCCAAACACCACAGCGATCAAGATGTAGGCGGTGTCTGTCTGTAAGTAACTAAAGGCGAGCATGCCCACGGTCACCACAGACATTCCAATAACTACGAGCCGGCGAGTACCGAACCGTTCTGCAAGCTTTGGGCTGACAAGAGATGCCAAGAGCAGCCCACCCGCACCGGGTAAAACTGCAATACCGGATTGAAGAGGCGACATTCCTTTCACAAGTTGCAAGAACTGCGGAAGGAAGAACATTGCCCCCATCAATGCGAAATACACCAAGGCAACGATCACGATGGATGCTGAGAACAATCGTTCTTTGAAGTACTGCATAGGCAAAAGCGGTCGAATCACTCGCTTCTCCCACAGCACAAAGCCAATTAGGAACACCGCCGCACACAGTGAAGCGGAAATCGTGAATGCCTCGATACCAACTTCCGGCAATTCGATAATTGTTACGACGAGGGCAATGAGACCGAGGCCAGAAAGTAACGCGCCAATCAGATCCAACTGTGGTTTCGATTGATCTGCTGACTCAGGCACATACAGGAGAACAGCGACCATCACTGCCAGTGCGATCGGTGGGTTTACCCAAAAGATCGCGTGCCAAGTGAAATGTTCAAGTAGGAGACCGCCCACGATAGGTCCGATTGCCACACCGAGACCGGCTACTGCGGCCCACGTGCCAATTGCCTGTGCTCGTTCTTTGGGATCTTTGAATACCTGCACCAAGATGCTCAGCGTCGAAGGCATGATGAAGGCCCCGCCTATGCCCATCAGAGCCCGGCACAGGGTCAAAGTGGTCGCCTGATTTACGAATATGGCCAGCAACGAGCCAGCCGTGAAGATGACCAGGCCAAGGAGCAACATCTTCCTGCGACCGAACCGGTCTCCAAGTGAGCCCGCAAGGAGCAAAGAGCCGGCGAACATCACGGAATAGGCGTCGACCACCCACTGCAACTGTGAGGTGGTTGCAGCCAGATCCTCCTGCAGGCGAGGCAGGGCGACGTTCACGATCGTGTTGTCCAGGGAAATGATCGCTAGAGCTGCTGACAGCACAATCAGGACTGCCCAACGGTTGACCTGTCTCATGCCGGCACTCTATATAGGGTCTTCCTCATGAGTGAGGAACCAGGCGCCCCAACCAAGACAACTATTAAGCTCGATCCGCGCAATATTTGGCAAATCGGTTTTGTGGTGCTCGGCGTTGTTGCAGTAGCTCTCTTCGCCAAATTTCTCATGGAAGATGGCGGCTCGGTTATTTTCACGCTACTCATGGCTTGGTTTGCTTCCATTGCCATGGAGCCAGCAGTGCGTCGTTTTTCAAAACGAATGAAGCGCGGATTAGCCACTTTGCTCGTGATGGGCATGGTCATCGCATTTATGGTGGTGTTTACCGTGGCATTTGGTTCACTGTTTGTCGATCAAATCGCACAACTCATCAAAGCCTTGCCGGCACTCATCGATCAAGTAATCGCGTGGGCGAATGAAAAATTCAATTCGAATTATCAGCCTCAAGATGTATTGAATCAACTTAACCTCACGCCAAATGATGTTGCTTCCTACGCCACTCAGGTACTCGGCGGCGTTCTGGGAATTCTTGGATCAGTTGTGGGAAGTGTCTTTGGCTTATTTACCTTCGGTCTATTCACCTTCTATTTCTCAGCCGACGGCCCTCGCGTCAAGAAGTACTTCGCTTCGCTGTTTCCACAACAAGCACAAGCTGGGGCGATGCAAGTTTGGACAATTACGCAAGACAAAGTTGGCGGATATGTCGCAGCTCGCGTTCTTCTCGCAGCTATCAATGGATCAACCACAGCCCTGGTCTTCTGGATCATTGGAATGCCGTCTTGGCTTGCCTTGGGTATATGGGTAGGCATTGTCGCTCAATTCGTACCAACCATTGGTACCTACATTGCAGTTATCTTTCCCGCAATTGTTGGCTTCCTTAGCCCTAACCCGTGGATCGGCGTGATGGCCTTGGCTTGGGCCTTGATTTATCAGCAGGTGGAGAACCTGACGATTGAGCCGAAGATCAGTGCTCGTGCTGTGAACGTTCATCCAGCAGTTGCATTCGCTTCAGTGATGCTGGGTGCAGCACTCTTTGGCGTAGCAGGTGCCCTTCTTGCGGTTCCCGTCTGCGCAATGATCATTGCACTGGGTGAAGCGAACAATGCTCGGCATACAGTTCGTGCTGATGTCGCTGCCCAGATTGACGAGTAGCTATCTAGCTAGGGATTTCTGAGCGATGCATACGCATCGCCCATTTCGCGCCATAGATTCCAGCAGTAACTGCCGCTGCGGCTCCCAGGCCTAAGGCCCATCGTGGACCAGCAGTTTCTGCAACCCAACCAACAATTGGCGCACCAACTGGAGTACTGCCGATAAACGCCACCGTCCACAGGGACATCACTCGACCACGCATATGTGGTTCAGCATGCAGTTGCACTGCACTGTTGCCAGCTGACATAAACCAAATACTCGCTGCTCCCACAGGTATCAAAGCGACACATGCCCAAAGGACATTCGGCATGAGTGCGGTGCCGGCAACAGCGATACCGAAGCAAACTGCGGCTAATGCGATTACCGATATTCCAGATGTTGGTCGCGTGGCACTCCAGAGCCCACCAAACACAGCCCCCAGCCCCATGGCGGCAGAGAGCCAGCCCAAGCTTTGCGCACCACTTGAGAATGTTTCAGATGCGAAGGCCGGTAATACGACATTGAATTCATAGGTCAATGTGCCTACTACCGCCATCATGATGAGAGGCACACGCAAGTTTGGATTCGCAAAAACATATCGAAGACCTTCTCTGAGTTGCCCCGGTGCGCGCACAACTGGTTCAACGGGAATGAGTTCGGAAGTCTTCATCAAGGCATAGGCGGTAATCACCCCAATAAAACTTGCTGCGTTCGCCGCAAAGCACCAACCTAGGCCGATGGTGGCAATCATCACGCCAGCTAATGCAGGTCCAATCACTCGTGCACCGTTGACGACAACAGAATTCAAACTCACGGCATTTCGAACGAGATCGCTAGGCACCATTTCGCGAATAAACGCAGATCGGGCTGGCATATCAAGCACATAAATACAACCGAGAAAAAGCGATAACACGAGTACTAGAGCGATATTTTCGTTATGCGTTAAGACCATTACAGCAAGGAGTAACGCTTGTACTCCTGACAATGCTTGAGTCTTGATGAGTAATTTGCGTTTATCGGTGCGATCGACGAGCACTCCGCCATAGGGCCCA
>CANFTO010000010.1 GCA_947449945.1 Actinomycetota bacterium
CGTCGTCTTCTCGTGCTTGGTTTCTGGTCTCGTTCTTGCGTGCTTCTGATTGCTGCGTGGGTTGCCTTGGCTGTCCTTTTTCCAGCAGCTCGAGCAACCGACCGCGCGCGAACTTGCGAGGTACCGAGGGGGTAGCACCGTTGAGTAAGTGACGGCGGCAAACAGAGCCACCCCACGGAAGGATTACCGATGAAGAACGCCTTCATGACTTCGACCACGCGGGCCTTGGTCGAACTACGCACTGCTCAGGTCAAGCACGCTCGAATGCGCACCAGGGCAGATGCAAAACTCGAAGCCGCCAACGTGCGGCACTCCGCGGAGGTCACGGCGGCTGCAGGCATCGAGGCCGACGCCTGGCAGGTACTCCTGGCCATTCCCGGCGTCTCGGTCGCTACAGCCGCCGCGCTTCTGGATGTCAGCGAAACCTCCATAGGCCGCTGGGCCAACCGGACCGGCAAGCCGACTGTGCGCGGAGATCTCCCATGAGCACTCGGGCGAGGACACGATTGCTGAGCATTGATGAGGCAGCAGATGCTCTGGGAGTCACGCCACCCGGGCTGGTGAGATCGCTGTTCATCGCCGAGGAGGTTGCCCTCGCTTTGGCTGTATCGGAAACGCTGGTGCGTCAGCTCACTTTGTCGGGTGAGCTCCCGTGCCGTCGTATAGGGCGACTCGTTCGGTACACCCAGGCTGACCTCGATGCTTTTGTCGATCATTGCGATCAGCGTGGTTACTCGGTGGATTCGAGGACGAAGTGATGTCAGAGGTGGAAGCCAGACTGCAAGGTAGGGATCAGGAGAGGATTCTCAATGGCTAGGCGCAAAGGCGTGGAGGGATCGGTTCGGGAGATTCCGGCCGGTTCGGGGTCCTGGCAGGCGCGGCTTCCTTCGCGATTGGACGCGTACCGCCGACCGCTGGCGGAGACTTTCGCGAGCGAGTCGACTGCATGGACGGCACTTCGTGTCGCCATCGTTGACATGGATCGGAACGCGAGCCTTCGCCCAATGGGTAGGCCAAGCGGGACGGTGCGCAAAGTTCGCGATGTGCTCAGCGACTACATCGCAGCACGTCAGAACTCGGCACTTGCACCAATCGCGATTCGAACGGTGCGTGACTATCGAAGTGTTCTGGAGAATCACGTTTCCCGGAAGCACGCTGACATCGGCCGAGTCTCTATTCACAAATTGACTGGACGCGACATCAGGGCGTGGATGGATGACCTCGCCGCCGACGGAGTGAAAGCCGGCACTATTGCAAACGCACGCCGTGTTCTTGGCGCGGCTCTGGCGTGGGAGGTGCGCGAAGGCCGTTTGGGAGTCAATCCCGCGACTCACGTGCGAGTGGAGACCAGCAAGGCCCGTCGGGCAACGATGCAGACCGTTGATCCGGTATTGCTTCCGTCGTGGGCTGAGTTCGCAACGATTGTCGAAACACCGGAATTGGAGCACGACCGATTGCTACTTGCGCTGCTGGGTTGGTGCGGGCTGCGCTGGGGTGAAGCCGTGAGTCTTCACGAGCAGGCCGTGTGGCGGGATCGTCCGCTGATCACAATCGATCGGGTCTTAGTCCGCAGGACGCAGAAGGAAGTTGATGTTCACTCCGGTGTTGGGCTGCACCTTCTCGAAAACAACTACTGGCAGCAGGAGCCGCCGAAGGCTGGCATGACTGCCACTGTCCCGGTACCGCGGCCACTGTGGTTGCGCCTTGTTGCTCTTGCTGACCAACGCTTGCGAGATATTCCGATGCCAATGCCCGCCGGTCGCCTACTTTTTCGACGTCCAGTGCTCTCACCTGGCAATACGCACAGCATTGGCGTGCTCGACAACACCAACTTCCGCCGCGATGTGTGGGTGCCTTCGCGTCTTGCCGCAGGCTTGGTTGGGGATGAGTCTCTACCGGCGCTCGATCCGCGGCGTTACCCGATGAAGGTCAAGGATCTTCGCGCCTTTGCTGCCTCGGTATTACTCGACAGCGGAAGCAGCCTGACCGAGGCGGCGCTCTTACTGCGACATTCGGACAAGCGCACCACGGAGCGGCACTATGCGCGGGCGATGCAGGAACGATCCCATGATCGGGCTCGGCGAGCTGTCCAGATCGACCAGAGCGCGAGCCTGCCGGAGCGGCTTGATGCCCTCTGGGAGGCCTGGGTAGGAGCTTTCCCCACGGTCCTGGCACGTCTTGGAACAGATGTAGACAACGTCATCGAACTTGGTTCACGTCGGAGCCGTGCATGACAGATGCGTGCGGGTCGACTGAAGTGGTATCTTTTTAGGGCTGGGCTGGCTGAGAGGCCCTGGTCCACCCTTTAGGCGGGGATATCCCCCGCCTAATTGCATTTCGGGGGCGCTGATGCGAGAGCTCAGCATATTCGTTGATGAGTCCGGGGACTTCGGGCCGTTTCAGCAGCATTCGCCCTTCTACATCTTGAGCCTGGTCTTGCACGACCAGGATGACGACATATCCGGCCATCTAGACAAGATCCACGAAGCGCTCCAGGCGCGCGGACTGTCGGCGGATCATGCGATCCACACAGGGCCTTTGGTGCGGCGGGAGAAGGACTACGAGTGGATGGAGATGGCTGAGCGACGTGCGATCTTCCGGGTCCTTGTCGACTTCGTTCGAATGAGTGACGTGACCCACCACTCCTGGGCGTTCAGCAAGCGAGAACTCAGCTCGACCGACCAACTTGTAAGCGCGATGTCTCGTGAACTCGGTGCGTTGATCCGTGCGAATCATGAGTACTTCAACTCGTGGAATCGAGTCATCATCTACTACGACAACGGGCAGAAGGAGATCACGAACCTGGTCAACAGCGTCTTCAACGCTCACCTGACCAACGTCGAGGTTCGCAAGGTGTTCCCGTCCGACTACAGCCTCTTCCAAGCCGCCGACCTTTGCTGCACCCTCGCGCTGCTGCGCCAGAAGATCGAGACCGTTGGACTATCCAAATCCGAGCGCGACTTCTTCTCGACCTCGAAGGACAGCGCCGAACGAGCGCTGAAGAAGGGGTACTTCAAGACGATGGACCGCAAGCGGTTCGGGGACTGAACGACTGCCCGGCAGTCCTTGTGGGGGGACTCGGCCTGAGTTATCCACAGGGAAGTCCTTAAAAGAAAGGGCAAAAGAAAGGGCAAAAAGCATTTCCCGCAAATTTCAGGGGAATGGCCTACGGGAAAAGTTGTTGCGTAGCAACGGGTCTTGATGGTGGCCAGGGACGGGGTCGAACCGTCGACCTTCCGAGTTTCAGTCGGACGCTCGTACCAACTGAGCTACCTGGCCGTGGCTGACGTTCCAGCCGCGATGAATCGGGGTTTCCCCCGAATCTTTGGCGACCCTGACCGGACTTGAACCGGCGACCTCCGCCGTGACAGGGCGGCGCGCTAACCAACTGCGCTACAGGGCCTTGAATAAAGCCGTATCCCCAACGGGATTCGAACCCGTGCCGCCGCCGTGAAAGGGCGGTGTCCTAGGCCACTAGACGATGGGGACCTATATCTCCGTCGACCTTTGTGGATGCCGTTGGTGACCTGAGAACTATAGGGGATGGGTGTCCAGAGGGGTAATTGAGGTCAATCCGGATGGGCCGCCCGGGTGAGGCGGTCGCGGATAGCAGCTCCGATCCCACCCATGGGCGGGGCAATTGCTAGCACCTTTGCCAGCTTGAGGGCGTCGGCCTCGCGAAGAGCCGCATAGAGCTGCTGGGCGTATTCCTCGCGGGTGCGAGGTGAACACAGCCGCACCATGCCTGCGGGGGTTGGATGTTCAGATAAAGCGATGAGTCCGATGCTTGCCGTTGCAAACACATGATCAAACAAGGCTGTAGCTTCAACGATTTCAACTGTTGCCGATGGGCTGTAGTGAGATTCAAGGGTTCCACTTGCGCGCACCTGCGAATCGGTAGTGCAAGGCAAACCGGTGACTTCTTCAATCTGCTCAACACTGATTGCACCCGGGCGAAGCAGGCGGGGATGATCGCCAGTGCAATCGATGATTGTTGATTCAACGCCAACTGCGCAATCACCTCCATCAAGTACGACGTCGTCCTCACCTGTGAAATCTTGTAATTCTTCGAGTACATGTTTCGCATTTGTTGGACTTACTTTCCCAAAGCGATTTGCGCTCGGTGCGGCTATTGCGATTGCAGGATCACCGGTCAGCTCAACGAGAACGCGCTGCACCTCTTGCATCTGAGGATGCGCGGATACGCGAACAGCAACTGAATCTTGGCCGCCGGTGATGAAGTCGCCAGCTCGATGCGATCGTGGAATGACAAGGGTCAATGGGCCTGGCCAAAAGCTATGCGCCAGTTGATGCGCGTACTCAGGGATGTCCGTTCCCCAATTATTCATCGCTTCCGTTGTTGCCAGGTGAGCAATGAGTGGATGATCTGCTGGTCGACCTTTGGCAGCGTAAATCCGTGCGATGGCGTGTGGATCATCGGCGCGAGCACCAAGGCCGTAAACGGTCTCAGTTGGGAGCGCTGCCAGATGTCCGGCGGCCAAGGCGAAGGCGGCCTCTCGGGGGCTCAATACGGCGCGCATGGGTCTATTCAATCTGCTCTTTGTAAGAGGTTTGTCAGGACTCTGGGTTTTTGCACGTGAACGGGAACGAAAGCACTGGATGGGGTGTCTCATGACTGAATGAGTTCGCCCCACAAAGGAGACCCCGTGTCCACTCCACTTCCACCATTTACGCCCGCTGAACCCGTGACGACCAGCTTTGCGCCGGCCTGGGAACAACCTGTTCCCAAGAAGCGTGGCAGAGGCCCAGCAATTGTTGGCGGGCTATTGGTGACCGCGCTCGTGGCAGGAGCAGCTGGCGGTGCTGTGGGATTTGTAGCAGCCAAGCAAACGTTGCCCACCTCCGTAGTGGCAGCCGCCACCGTCGATTCGGGCTCACCTTCGCTTCCTGCTGGCAGTTCTATTGCAGATGTTGCTGCTGCAGTGCAGCCAGCAGTTGTTCAACTCAATGTGAGTGGCACAGACGGTGAGGGCACCGGCTCAGGTTTCATCATTAGCCAAGATGGATACATCATCACGAACAATCACGTGGCTGGTTCTGCTAAAGATGGCGGCATAGATGTGTTGTTCTCTGATGGCACGAAAGTCAAAGGTACATTGATTGGCGCAAACTCTGGTTACGACCTCGCAGTAGTCAAAGTAGATAAGTCAGGTTTGAAAACCGTTCCACTAGGTAAGTCATCTACGCTCCGAGTGGGCGACGAAGTTATTGCACTTGGTTCACCACTTGGTCTTCAGGGAACAGTGACATCCGGAATTGTGAGTTCACTGAATCGTCCGGTTACCGCTGGCGAGCAGTCGTACATCAATGCGATTCAAACGGATGCGGCTATCAACCCAGGCAACTCTGGTGGACCACTCGTTAATGGCAACGGTGCTGTGGTCGGCGTGAACTCTGCGATCGCATCGATGGCCTCAGGAGAAGCGCAGTCAGGCTCTATCGGCCTGGGCTTCTCAATTCCAATCGACACCGCAAAGCGCATTGCGAACGAAATCATCAATACGGGTTCGGCTAAGACGCCAGTGATCGGCGTCCAGCTCGCAATGGACTTTGTAGGTCCCGGCGCCAAGGTCTCATCGGTGACCGCTGGGGGCTCTGCAGGGAAGGCCGGTATTAAGAATGGAGATGTCATCACCAAAGTGAATGGTCAGATTATTGCCGACGGAACCCAGCTCATCGTGACGGTTCGTTCCTTTGCACCGGGAGACCGTGTGCAACTCACGATCGATCGTGGAGGACAGACATTAACCCTTCCACTCAACCTGACGGCCTCGAAGGCATAGACGAAACAACCCTGCGGCAGGCTAGGGGCATGAACCCCCTGGCAAACGCACTCGATCCACTACGCGATCGCGCTGCCGCAGGGTTTCGTCGCATCGTTTCTGGTGATCCCACTGGTGTCCCTGATTGGGTTGCGCAGATGCGCGAAGGCGAAGGCATCGGTTACTTCGGCCCAGATTCAGCGGCATGGGCGGTGCACGGCGGATTACCAACATTGGTCGGCGGAATTCGCGCACTGTTAATGCAGGCGCTGCATCCAGCTGCCCTTGCGGGAGTGATGCAACACTCCAGATACGAAGAGGATGCGCTTGGTCGCTTAGCAGGAACAACGCAGTGGCTCACAGTCGTGACCTTCGGCGACACCGCGCAGGCAGATCGCGAATGTGCACGGGTGCGTGGCATGCATCGTCGAGTAAACGGTGTGTACACAGTAGATGGCGTTGAGTTTCCTTATGACGCAACGGATCCAGATCTACTGCGCTGGGTTCATATTGCTTTCACCGATTCATTTCTTGCGACGCACTTGGTCTGGGGAGACCCGATCCCCGGGGGACCAGATGCATACGTTCGCGAATGGGCCAAAGCGGGAGAGCTCGTAGGCGTGGAAAACCCTCCGCGTTCTGTTGCCGAACTTCGCACTGCAATTGCGGGCTTCGAGTCACAACTACGCAGTAGCAGAGAAGCAAAAGAAACTGCAGCATTCATTCGCAAACCTCCATTGCCATTTGCGGCACAAGGCCCGTATGCGGCGCTTCTTCTTGGCGCACTTTCAACGATGTCTCCCCGCCATTTGGCGATGCTTGGGTTGCCTCGGGTACCTGGGGCGATTGCTCGCCCAGCCGTGACTGCGATGTTAGGAACACTTGCTTTTGCTCTTGGGCCGACCTCGCCTTCTCAGCAAGCAGCGATGTCTCGGATTGATAGCAACTCGTAACATTGGAATTGATGTTTTCACGCCTTTATGGGTGATGATGGTGTGATGCTTCCCCAGCGCCGTTCGAAGAGATTTGCATTCACTGCATTGATTGCAGTGACGTCTAGTGCTGTGGTGTTGAGCGGTGGTGCCGCGCATGCTGCTGAAACCCCTGCTCCGTCGACTTCACCTGTTTCGACTCTCACACCCACACCTTCGCCAACACGCACGGCGTCAACAACACCTACACCAACGGTGACACCAAGTGCGCCATTGTTAGTGACACCTTCGGCCACAAGTTCTGTTACACCGATGCCTACGGCAACTCCTGCGGCTCCGCCTGTGCTCATGCCAACAGCATTAGGTAGTTGGTGTCGCACAATCTTTCCGCAAACCTCGGCAGCTGCCGAACGCGTCGCTGCTCAAGGGCTACTGTCGACTGGAACGATCAATCTTGGCCATGGTGGCACGTACCACTTGGCTGAACACCCTGACTGGAAGCCGCAGTCAACATCAGATACATCTGGTGATCGCCATGTGAATTCGTTGAACTGGGCACTTCCACTGCTGTTCCGGGGTGTGCAAGTGCAAAACCAAGCGATGGTTGATCGCTTCCGTCAAATTCTTTTGTACTGGATTGCTGATCACCAAGGTCCTCGCAGTTCGTGGGTTGATTCATCAATCTATGGTGGCTTGCGCACTGAAACTTTGGTGTGCGCCGCACAGACTTTGAATGATCCGGTCATCACCTCAGCGGCACTTCGTGATGCACAAACCATGGTCAAATCAAATGTGGGTGTGCGGGATGTTGCAGTCGGATCAAATAACACTGACTTGATTAGACAAACAGGTGCACTTGCCGCGTTTTGTTGGACAGGTGATGTTGGTCTGCGCGATAAAGCGTGGCGCAATCTCGTTGCGATAGCTAATGGCGTCGTGCAACCTGATGGCAGCGACGTCGAAGGTTCGCCTGGATACGCCGTTTATATCGAGCAACTCCTTGAAGATGTGCAAGCAGCAGCAACCACCTGCGGAATTCCTGCTGATCCCATCCCAACGTTGCGCAATAAGTTGTATGACTTTGTAGCGCAATCAATTCGTCCTGATTTTTTAGTTGAATCAATCGGTGACAGCATTAATGAATCCCTCAAAGGTTCATTCGGCGCAGCCGACGGTCAAGCCGAATGGGTGCGCACCGGCGGTAAGAGCGGCACGCCTCCCGCACCTATCTTTTCGGTGTACGACGGTGGGTATGTATTTGGCCGCTCGGGTTGGCAACCGCAACCAGGTATGCCGGATAGTTTCTATTCAGTGCGCTCAAGTTCTACGCGCCCTGCCACTGCACACACTCATGACGACGGAACTGGTTTGACGTTCTATTCAAAAGGAGTTGAATGGATTGGCGACCCGGGTCCGTTCCGCTATGAAAACAGCGATCCATTGCGCGCCTATTTGAAGACCAGAGCTGCTCATTCAGCGCTGACAGTCGGCAAGGTATCTCGCAGTAAGTGGTCTGGGACTAAGCGCATTGTTGCGCAAAGCGACTGGGCCACTGGTGGCAATGACACAACCTGTGTACAAGACAACACTTGGAAAACCGTGACGCTCGTTCGTTGCACGCAGTACGTCCGCAGTGTCGATGCAATGATCGTGACGGACTACATCAATGCGGCTCGTGGCGGCAAGAAGGCCAAAGGTCGTTTCACTTGGCAGCGATGGCAAATTCCTAATGGCGTCGACACTGGCTATGAAGGCAATACCTTGGTGTTAACTAAAGGTGACAAGAAACTTGATGTGGTGAAGTCTGGAACGGATGCGTGGGTGGTTGATCACGCGCAACCAGGTGGCAAGCAAGGGTGGTTCACCGGCACGTGGGGAACCAAGCTTGCCGGGCAGGTTGTCAATCGTCAGGTTGCTATTCCAAAACAAGGTGTCCGGCAAGCGCTGGTAACTGTGTTGGTGCCCCGTACCTCCGGTGAAAGTGTGCCGGTGACGATTACTTCGTCCGGGGTGACCATTACGCGCAATGGCCAGACAATCACCACGCCAGCACCGATGCCGCAGTTAGGTGCTGCATTACTCTGATCTCATGATCATCGCTGTTGGTTCAGACCATGCGGGTTTTGCTTTGAAGGAACACCTGCGTGGGTGGCTCTCTGAACAAGGGTACGAAGTGCTCGACCTTGGCGCCTATTCCGCTGATCGCGTGGATTACCCCCATTTTGGTGCTGAAGTGGGACGGACAGTTACTGCCGGCAAGGCGCAATTTGGTGTAGCAGTGTGTGGGAGTGGTCAAGGCATTTGCATGGCTGCGAACAAGGTTCCAGGTGTACGTGCCGGAATCATCCGAGATATTCAAGATGCTGAAATGACGCGTTTGCATAACAATGCAAACGTCGCGTGCTTTGGCGAGCGAGTAACCGACCCTGACATTGCCGTTGCCGCGCTGAAGGTATTTCTCGAAACTGCCTTTGAAGGCGGTCGCCACGAGGCGCGAATTGAGCAGTTGGCAGAACTTGATGAAGGACAATCGATTTAATTCCCCAGCAGCAGATTTGCGCTCTCGATTTGTTTGGAAAACAAGCGTAGAATCAAAATATGTGGACAATCATCGTTATTGCTGTTCTCGTTCTTCTCGCTATCTATTTAGTTGCGACCTATAACCGTTTGGTGAAAGCCAATGTTGCGGTTGATGAGGCTTTCGCCCAGATCGAGGTGCAACTCAAGCGCCGAAGTGACTTGATCCCTAACCTCGTCAGCACAGTTAAGGGTTATGCAGCCCACGAGAGTGGCACCTTAGAAAAGGTCACTGCCGCACGCGCTGTTGCCGAACATGCCAATGGAGTTGCTGAAGTTGCTGCAGCTGATGGCCAATTGACTCAGGCTCTGCGCGGACTGCTCGCTGTTGCCGAGGCATACCCAGATTTGAAGGCCTCAGCGAATTTCCTTTCACTTCAAGAAGAGTTGTCATCGACAGAAAACAAGGTTGCGTTTTCTCGCCAGTTTTATAACGATTCAGTGCGCTCATTGAACACTGCGATTGTCACGATCCCTACCAAGTTCTTTGTGGGAATGACCGGGGTGCACGCTCGTGACTTCTATGAAGTGCCAAACGAAGCTGATCGCAACGCTCCTACTGTTTCATTCGAGTAGTTATGGTGGTCTCTTTTAGAGCCGAGCAGTCAGCAAATAGGCGGAAAACCTGGTTGCTGCTCGGGTTGATGTTTGTCGCAGTGATTGCGGTGGTGTGGGCTGCAGGCACGATTTTGAATTTTGATGCCTATTGGCTAGTACCGATGGCTGTAGGCATTTCCTTGATTGGCGTGTGGACGTCATATTGGAAATCAGATTCGTTGGTGCTGGCGATGACCCATGCCAAAGTTGTGAGCCACGAAGATGCACCTCAGCTCTACAACATCATTGAAGAGGTGACGTTGGCAGCAGGCCTACCCATGCCGAAGGTCGCAATCGTTGACGACCCTGCCCCGAATGCCTTTGCAACAGGGCGCGATCCCGAACATGCAGTAATTGCATTCACCACAGGAATCCTTCGAGTGATGGATCGCGAACAGTTACAAGGCGTGGCAGCTCACGAAATGGCACACGTGGGCAATCGTGACACTTTGGTGATGGCTGTTGCGGCGACAACCGCCGGGTTACTGGCTATCGTCGCCGACATTGGCGCACGGATGGCCTTCTTTAGCCGCCGTGACCAAAACAGCAATCCATTTGCAATTGTTATTTCACTGGTGATTCTGATCCTTGCTCCGATCGCAGCGTTGCTCATTCGCGCTTCCATCTCTCGTAAGCGTGAAGCTTTGGCAGATGCGACAGCGGTCGAATTCACTCGAAACCCGTCGGGTTTGCGGCGGGCATTGGAAACCTTGGCCGCTGACAACACCGTGGTACAACAAAAATCAACTGCAGTTGCCCACGTGTGGATTGAATCCCCGTTGGATGGCAAGTCGAAATCGATGTTTGATACCCATCCACCCCTCAGCGAACGCATTAATTTGCTTCGACAAATGGAAGGGCTGCCGCCGCTAGGGCAGTAGTGCCGGAGAGCGCAGATGCTCCGGGCGATAGCCTTACCTCTTGGTTTGTGGGGGAACTCGCAATCCGCGGGATGCTAGCTCAATGGTAGAGCTGCGGACTTTTAATCCGTAGGTTCGGGGTTCGAGCCCCCGGCGTCCCACCACTTGCACGATTAGTCACTTCTGGATGATGCGCTTCTTGAAGGCGCTCACCTTCTTATGTAGCCGCTGATTGAAGCGTGGCTCTTGTTTCACTGATCCGTCACCAAGCGCTCCAAGGATTGCGGCAACTGCTGCATCGATTGGCAGATCAGCAACATCGGTGTCAGAAACATGCTCTGGTCCGGTGAGATGTGCGCTTAAGCGATCGAGGTCACCCATCACGTTGGCACCCGATGCCCTAATCGCCGCAACATAAATCACTGCAAGCTCTGCGGCACGATCCAAAGCCCACTGAGGAGTTTGAATCTTTGGTTCATCGCCACCTGGCGTTCTGCCTTCGACTATGCCTTTGACAAGGCCATCATGCGCATCATCTGAATAAGGTTTCCAACCTTTGCCGCCACCAACTGCCGTATTCACGCGACGCAGCAACTCTGCTTCGGCGAGGGTGAGTGATCGGTTCAATGATGTTGATCGGTTCTTCAGCAAGGTTCCAGCGGGGAGCCCAGTGAGTGACTCAAAGTCACGATAAATGCTCAGACGGTCACTCTCGTCAACCACAACAACGGTGACTCGATCGCTGCCCACAATGTTTGTCCACCGCGTCACCACTTCGTCATGGCGATGTCGATTCCAAAAAACTTGCGACTTAGGTTCGAGTACCTCTGTTCCCAGTACGTCCTCAAGCCAATGGACATATCCGTTTTCGTAACCTGATTTGAGAATCTGTTGCCAGGCTGACGGGAGGATTTTCGCAAAGTTGCGCAAGGTAATGACAACGTGAACGTTTTGTATGCCAATGTGATCAATGATGCGCTCAGCTATGTCATCATTGGCTTCAGCGAAAAACTCACTCGAGCACACTGTGATGCCGTTGAATGTTCGCGCCTCATCAACAAAGTCATCCCACAATTTCGGGTCAGGAAGATGCGCTCCTCCAGTGCGCCAACCTAAGGGACGCTGCATGGCGGAGGATGCAATATTGCGGTGAGCTTGGCCCGTACCAGGATAAGAAACTCCCAACAAAGGCAGTTCATTTCGGTTACGAGCAAACGCATCTTGAATCGTGGTCGTCCCTGTTTTATGGACGCCAATATGTAGAAGAATTCCACCAGGATTCACAGGGCTTGCATTCACTGGCTCAGGCACACCCAGATTCTAGGTAGAAAAGGTGAATGCGTGACAAAACGCGGTGCGGTCATGCAGAATTAGGCCTGCGAGACCCGTGCAATTGCCCCCCAGCTGCACGGGTCTTTGCATTGCTAGATTCGCCCAGCCAAGAGCTTGCGGTAATGGGCAAGCTCGCTCGTGCGGTTCAACCCGACGACGCCAACAAGCCCTGAGGAATCCGTGTATTCGGCAATACAACCACCGTCTTGGCCTGACTCAACGACGTTTACAGCAGTTGCGATTGATGGAATGCCGAAACTCTGAATTTGAATGTCGTACTGATCTGACCAAAATGCGGGAACCGCTGCAAAGGGACTTTCAGATTCGTGATCGCCATTGAGTTGCTTAGCCAGCCCGCGGCCTGCGTGTGTACCCAGATCACCTGCAGTTGTCCAATGCTCAATTCGACGAGGCGTCTGACCAAACAAAGCATTTGGATGACGGGCAATGTCTCCGCACGCACGTACTGGGGCCACTGTTCCCACTGCCCTGAGGTGTTGATCAGTGAGAACACCGTTGGAGATATCCAGCGAGTTTCCTGTGAGCCAGTCAAGATTTGGATGAGATCCCACCGCCTCAACCACAACATCAGTGGGCACCTCGGTTCCATCATCAAGAAGCACACCGGTGGCGCTTTGTTCGCCGAGAAAGCCCCTGACAGTTCGCTCGGTCAGGAATTTCACACCATGTTGTTCGTGGCGTTTGGTAATGCGTTGTCCTATCTCAGTGCCAACAGCACCGCCCATCGGCACGCCCTCAGGCGAGATAACGGTGACGAGGCATCCACGCTGTGATGCAATCGCTGCGACTTCGCAGCCGATAAATCCTGAACCAACGATGGCTATGCGCGTTTGTGGAATCAACAAGGGCTCGAGGTGAAGGGCATCGGTGAGTGTTCGCAATGAATGGCGCCCAAGCGTTGGCCCTGGTACATCAAGGTGTCGAGATCGCAGTCCGCTTGCGATCACTAGCCCGGCGAATCGGATAGTGGCGACTTTGCCTTGTGGATCTTTCACCTGTAGCTCTTGACGGTCTAGATCGCTTGACACCGCCTCATGCCCGATAAGCCAGGTGAATTCATCCGGGTTGCGTTTCATTGGCAAGCCGAATCCATCTGATGAGGAGTTCTTGAGTGCTTCCTTGGAGACCGCTGGTCGGTAGATCGGAGTTTCTGGACCGATGATCCAGATTTCCCCGGGATATTTACGTGATCTCAGCGCCTCAGCGGCTCGGACCCCGGCAATACCAGTTCCCACGACCACCACTGGATTCATCTGGGGCACGCTACCTTCTCCTGGGGTTATCTCGTAGATTGCGTTAGGTGAGCACCCTCGAGCCCTACATCCTGACCCTTCGTTGCGCCGATGGCCCTGGCATCGTGCATGCGATTACTGGCTCCTTGCTGGGCATCGAGGGCAATATTTTGGAGCAGGCCCAATTCACGGACGAAGACTCCGGGATTTTTAGCTTGCGCACGAAGTTTGAATCCCCCCAAGCCATTGATGTGGTGCGTGCCGCAGTAGAAGCAGCAGCTGCTCCATTTCACGCGGAGATGTCATTGCGTCATGAAAGTGACCGCCGCAGAGCATTGATTATGGTGTCGAAGTTTGATCACTGCTTGGTCGATTTGCTTTACCGTCACGAAATTGGTGAATTACCAATTGAGATACCTGTCATTGTTTCCAACCATCGCGATTGCGAACACATCGCAGAGCGTCATGGCATTCCGTTCGTGTACTTGCCTGTCACCACAGAAACAAAGCCAGAGCAAGAAGCAGCGTTATTGAACCTCACAATTGAGCACAATATTGATGTTGTGATCCTTGCTCGTTACATGCAAGTGTTGTCTGATGCCTTATGTTCCGAACTTTCCGGTCGGATTATTAACATCCATCATTCATTCTTGCCGGGCTTTAAAGGTGCTCGTCCATATCACCAAGCGCATGAGCGCGGCGTGAAGCTTATTGGCGCCACTGCTCACTTTGTTACCGCTCAGCTCGATGAAGGCCCAATCATCGAACAGGAAGTTGAGCGCGTCACGCATGCACACACAGCCAATGACCTCGCTGAAATTGGAAGAGACGTTGAACGATTAGTACTCGCGCGGGCTGTTCGACTTTTCGCGGAAGATCGCATCATGCTGGCTGGCAAACGCACAGTCGTATTCCAGTAGGCAAACAATTCCTAGCGGGTGTTGATCGCCGCGCGATAGACATCCATTGTTTGTTCGGCAATTGCATCCCAGCCAAAATGTTCTACGGCGCGGGCACGCCCAGCTATTCCCATAGAAGATGCGCGGTCGCCATCCTCGATGAGTTGATTGACCGCAGCAGCAAATTCACGTTCAAATGCATCGGGATCAGAAGCGTCATAGTGAACGAGCAGCCCTGTTGTGCCATCCGCGACAACTTCTGGAATGCCGCCAACATCACTAGCGACAACTGCTGTTTCGCAGGCCATCGCTTCAAGATTAACGATGCCAAGTGGCTCGTAGATTGATGGGCATAAAAATGCGCGCGCATGTGAAAAGAGTTGAATGAGTTTTGCCCGATCAACTTGCTTTTCTATCCAAATGACGCTGTCTTTGCCGCGTACCTCGCGAAGTTCTTTCACTGCGTTCGCAGTTTCAACTTCAATCTCGGGAGTATCCGCGGCGGATGCGCACATGACCAGTGGAATATCACCGGCAAATTGCTTAGCTGCGCGTAGCAAATGCACAAGACCTTTTTGGCGAGTGATTCGACCGACAAAAAGCACGTAAGGCTTATTTGGATCGATGCCAAATTCTTCAAGAGTGGATGTTCCAGCATCAGGTTTGTATATTGATGTGTCAATTCCATTGTGCACAACGTGCACGCGAGCAGGATCAACAAACGGATAGGCACTCAAAACGTCATTGCGCATGCCATTACTTACAGCGATAACTGCGCTTGCTTCTGCGTATGCCGAACGTTCAACCCATGACGAGAGTCGGTAGCCGCCACCGAGTTGTTCTTCTTTCCAAGGCCGTAATGGTTCAAGTGAATGAGCTGTAATCACATGCGGAATGCCATAGAGCAATGAAGCGGTATGTCCAGCGAAGTTTGCATACCAAGTATGTGAATGCACGAGGTCAACATCTGAAACAGCCATCGCCATTTCAAGGTCAACACCCAAAGTCTGCAAGGCAGGGTTAGCTCCGTGAAGGCTAGTTGGAACGGGATGTGCTGTTGCGTCAGTTCGGTGGCCGCCGAAGCAATGGACGTACACAGGTGTAAGGCGTCGTAGTTCGTGGACAAGCTGATCGACGTGAACGCCGGCGCCGCCGTAGATCTCAGGTGGCCACTCGCGGGTCAGGATTCCAATTCGCACAGAGTTCAGCATAGGGATGAGTTTTGGGTCTATAAAGATGGGCGGTCGAGGACTATGGTTACAAGGTGAGTAGCGGGCCACATGTGCTGTGCATGGTCCTCGCCGGTGGCGAGGGCAAACGCCTCATGCCTTTGACCGCTGACCGAGCTAAGCCGGCCGTGCCCTTTGGTGGTTCATACCGTCTCATCGATTTCGTTTTGTCGAATCTCATTAATGCCGGTTTACGCCGTGTGTGTGTGCTGACGCAGTACAAATCACACTCGCTCGACCGTCACGTGACACAGACCTGGCGAATGCCAACCCTTCTGGGTGACTACGTCACCCCTGTACCTGCTCAACAACGCCTTGGGCCGCGTTGGTACACCGGAAGTGCGGATGCCATTTTTCAGAGTTTGAATCTGGTGTATGACGAAGAGCCTGATTACGTAGTCGTGTTTGGTGCTGACCACGTGTATCGCATGGATCCAATGCAAATGGTTGAAGCGCACATTGCGTCTGGTGCGGGTGTCACGGTTGCGGGCATTCGTATGGCCAAGCATGAAGCCCATGATTTCGGTGTAATCCAAACTGCACCCGATGGTGAAACCATTACACAATTCTTGGAAAAGCCCATCGATCCACCAACGATTCCTGGGGATGACGCTTCTTGCTACGTGTCAATGGGTAACTACGTATTTTCAACTGATGTATTACTTGAAGCGTTGCGGCAAGATGCTGCGGATCCATCATCCCTCCATGACATGGGAACCAACATCATTCCGATGCTCACTAATCGAGGCCAAGCGCGTGTTTATGACTTCGCAACTAACATCGTGCCCGGTGCAACTGAACGCGATGGTGGTTATTGGCGTGACGTAGGTTCACTTGATAGTTACCACGATGCACATATGGATCTTGTCTCGGTGCATCCAATATTTAATCTTTATAACCGTCGGTGGCCAATTCTTTCGAACCTGCCGTCACTGCCGCCAGCAAAATTCGTCGAGGGTGGCAATGCGCATGAATCAATGGTGGGTGCAGGAACCATTATTTCTGGTGCCCATGTGCGTACGTCGGTGATTTCGTCCAACGTAGCTATTGGTTCAGGCGCGTATGTCGAAGGTAGCGTGATCATGCCGGGTGTACGCATTGGCAAAAACGCAGTTGTTCGACGCGCAATTCTTGATAAGAACACAGTCATTCCTGATGGTGCCCAAATCGGTGTTGATCTTGAACGCGATCGAGGGCTCTACACCGTGAGTGACGGCGGAGTTGTCGTACTTGGTAAGGGCACCCAGGCTGAACGATGAGAGTTCGCTTCCTTGCTGCTCTGATGGCAATCGCACTTCTGTGCGTACCGGCTTCCGCTACTGCAGCGCCCACTCAAGTACCAAGAGTCATTGGCGGCAGTGCGTCTTCGATTGACCAATCCCCGTGGCAAGTATTAATCGTGATGCGCGGGGTTTCTCAATGTTCGGGGTCGCTAGTCTCGCCGACAATAGTAGTTACAGCTGCACATTGTTTAGCCGGCTTTTCTGCAAGTGACTTACGTGTGTGGACTGGCATTACGAAAACTAGTGATCGATCGGCTGCGCAAGAGTCACCTGTTGCAAGTGCAGTTGCCCATCCATCGTTTGATTCGCGAACCTTCGCTAATGACATTGGTGTGATCACCCTTTCTAAACCCGTTGATCTTCTGGGCAAAGCGCGCACGATTGCTTTGCCGTATGGCGTGGACGCGCTAACGTGGCCGGCAAGTGGAACACCAGCATCGGTGAGTGGTTGGGGAGTGACCTCGCCGAGTGGTGGAGTTACGTCAGACCAACTCATGCGGGCAGACCTTCAGGTGTTGGCAGGACCAGGTCAACCATGTGGGCAATACGGGCCAGATCTGGATCCTGTTCAAGATATTTGTGCTGGCACACCTGCGGGAAATATTGATGCATGCCAAGGCGATAGCGGCGGGCCGCTGGTCACTCAAGGCACAGTTCCCTTCCTGACCGGCTTGGTGAGCAGCGGAAATGAATGCGCAAAGGCTGGGTACCCAGGTTTATATAGCCGCGTGACAACCTTTCTTCCATGGCTGACATCTCAGGGCAGTATCCCCGCGGCTAAGCCGGGAATGGCAACAAATCTGACAGCGCGCAATAACGGTGGGCGAGTAACGGTTTCGTGGTCAGCACCAACAGAAGCGGGAGCAAGTGGAACGATCTGGAAAGTTACGGCCTCCCCTAGTGGTCAGTCCTGCGTGACTATGGAAACTGCCTGTGAATTCGACAGTTTGCCGGGTGGTCGAGTGGCTACATTCGCCGTTTCCGGTACGAATGCCTTCGGCGAAGGAAGCGCAGTGCAGCTCACAGCGCCATTCGTTTCCGGACTCACTTCACGGAAATCTGGAGCCTCCATCACCTTCGCTGCAATTACGCGCTTGGCTGGGCTTTCGGGCAAACCTGCAATCAAAGTCACGCCCGCATCTGCAGGTATTTGTATGGTTCGTGGTTCAAGCGTGGTCATGAAGCAAGCAGGTACCTGCGTGATTCGATTAGTGAAAGGCAAAGCGCGACACTCACTGTCGGTGCAGGTGTTTTAACGGGTTTTGTTACTCCTCGAGCTGGTGACGTTCCATGCTGACGATTCTTGGAGTTCCGTTTGGCGCGAAGGCGCGATGCAACACGATAAATGAGCCAGGCTGCAATTTGGGGTCCCATGCAGGACGCGAGGAATCTCCACCAACGGCATTTGCCAGACACTGAAGAATTGTTGGCATCACAGGTCGGTGTGAACACACCACCATGGCTTGGTGCTGGCTCACGAGATCCAGCATTCGACTCGCAACCTTTTTCGGATTCTCAAGAAAGCGTTCTTCACTCAATGCCGGTTCCGGGATTACGGGGACATTTATTGACTTTGCATAGCGTTTGACGCTTTGCATACAACGTTCAGAATCAGATGAATGCACAGCAGTGATCCCATAGGCATCCAGCAAAGGCACCAAACTCTTAGCTTGACTGCGACCTTTGCCGCTGATCGGACGTTCGTAGTCGAACTTTCCTTTGAAGTCAGAGCGCTTCACTGCCTGAGTGTGACGCAAGATAATCAGCGGAACAGTCGGTGGCAACGTGGCTGCCTGTTCTACGAGAGCAATGTCATGCTCGTAGGTCAACAAACCCTTGGCTTGTTGAACAGGAATCCAACGAAGTTCATCAACTTCATCATTTGGAACAAACTCTTCTTCGGTCCGGGCCTGAGCTACCCAATATTCAACAGTCTTAGCTCTACCTAAAGCCACATATTCCTGGGTAGGCAAGCGTGAACCGAGAATGGCTTGCATCCCAGTTTCTTCATCGCATTCACGAATGGCAGCATTAATGACATGTTCGCCAGGATCAATTTTTCCCTTAGGTAGAGACCAGTCACTTCGATGGGGCCGATGAACTGCGAGGGTTTCATAACGCCCTTGGGTGCCACGGAGCAAGATCACGCCAGCTGCGCGAACCGGAGTTGGTAACTGATCGGGCGCCACTGTTACACCAGCCCTGAATGCTGAGCAGATTTCCGGGCCTTATCCCAGGTGTCTGCGAAGGTGTAACGGTCCTGTAGCTCGTAATTAAGTTCTAGGCCATGCAAGAGACCGAGTGCGAATCCGGTTCCGGTATCAACCTCATTGGTATTTGCCAATTCACGCAAGAATTCCTGAGCCACAAATGCATCTTGATGCTCACCCAACAGTTCCGTGACTTCAGCCAATGACTTTGCAAACTTCTTGGCTTGATTGCCGAAAATCGGCACGACAACATCGACGGCGTACCTCGCGCGCTTGGCTTTGATTCGTGCTCGATGCCACTCAGGTGCTGGTCCATGAATCTTTAACTGACCACAGGATTTCGCTAAGGCTTTCCATGAGCGCTCAATCAATGGCGGGAAGACGATTTCGCATGGTTGATATGCGAGGTCCAGCATTTGTGGCGAGCGGGCACCTGCTACGAGGTCTTCGATCAAGTACGTGTGCCGATCACTTCGCAATGCAGCCATGGCACCCGCGCGTGCAGTTTCAATACGACGATCGAGATATGCGCGGATAGCGCCAGATACTCGTTCGGCATCTTGAGGTGGCAAATCATTTGCGTGGTGGAGGAGACGTTCTTCAAGCACCTCACTGTCGCGAATCATGCCCATTTCATCGGCAAGCCAGGAAAGTTCTTCTTCAAGAGTCAATGCCCACTCGTGATTAAGGAGGGAATCAAAGGTTCGCAGGTTGCTTCGAAGGCGACGTGCAGCTACTCGTACTTGATGAACGGCGTCTGGCAAGTTCCTGCGTACTGCAATGTCGGCAAAGATGAGTGCACGCACATGCGTCGCAATGGTTGAACGTATTGCATCGGCTGCCATCCCGCTTGGCCCTGGCATCGGGAGCTCAGGAACATCAGCAGGCGCCGAAGCGCGAGGCCCAAGGGCACTTGCAGCCTTGCTCAGTGTTCCTGGAACAGCGCCAGCCTGTATGAGTAGTGAACCGACTTCTTCGAGAAGGCGATGAGCTGCAGGATCATCGTTATCAAGGAGCTCAATTTCGAGTTCTCGGAAAATCCCAACCGCCGTACCGTTGAGATCAATGACAGTTACGACATCGTCGACAACTTCAACCAGTGGTTTGCCTTCTGGTGAATTCAATACTCGAGGGCTTCGTTCAGTTCGCAGTTCAACGACAGGTACAAGCGGGAAATCGCGAACGAGTGGTGTGATGATGTCAGCGAGTTCAGCGGGCACTTGACCAACTTCACCGGCATTGAGTGCAACATGAAGTTCATCGCGTACGCCTTCGGCCATGCTTTCTACGGGAAGCTTGAGATGCCATCCGGCATCGAGCCCGCCCTCACGGCGACGAAGGGTAACTTTCCAGCGGAATAATGTGAGTTCTGTTGTGTCGTGATAAACAGCACGCATTGACACTGTTGGGTGCAACTGAACAGTTGCCGATAGACCAGAAAGTTCTGGCCATTCGAACAGTGCGTGTACACGGAATTTTCGTTCAATTTCGCGATGCGTGGTTGGGGTACTCACAATCAAGCACCGCCGTGCTTGGTCCGCGCAATTAACGTTTCTTGATAGTCGGCGAGCAAGGTGCCGTCTTCACGATAGAGACGTCGAGTCCAAACTCCGTCAGAGTCCAGGCTCCATGCTGAGAATTCTGGGCTCATTGCCATATCGAATAAATCATTGACCCAAGCAACATGAACTGGCTCTGCCAAGCGCACCAGGGTTTCAACACGGCGATCCAGATTGCGATGCATCATGTCTGCTGAACCGATCCACACCTCACGTGCTCCATCGTTTTCGAAGCAGAACGCACGGGAATGCTCAAGGAAGCGACCCAAAATACTAATGACGCTGATGTTCTCGCTTAAACCTTGAACGCCGGGACGAAGAGCACAAATTCCTCGCACGAATACGTCAACGGAAACGCCGGCTTGAGATGCGCGGTAGAGAGCATCGATAACGATTTCGTCAACAAGTGCGTTGCACTTGATGCGAATGCCACTTGGTAACCCGGCTTCGCTGTTTGCAATCTCACGGTCAATTCGTTCTATCAGGCCGGTGCGCACAGAATGTGGTGCGACTAACAAGCGTGCATAGTCAGTATTCATGGAGTATCCGGACAGCACATTGAAGAGGTTGGAAATATCTTCGCCGACATCCGCTGAGCATGTAATCAGCCCGATGTCTTCATAAAGTCGAGCAGTTTTTGGGTGGTAGTTACCGGTGCCAAGATGGCAGTAGCGGCGAAGTTGGTCACCATCGTTGCGCACAACCATCGAAGCCTTGACGTGAGTCTTCAGTCCAACGAGTCCGTAGACAACATGTACGCCGGCTTCTTCAAGTTTGCGGCTCCAGTCGATGTTGTTCTGCTCATCGAAGCGAGCCTTAATCTCCACAATCGCCAGCACCTGCTTGCCATTTTCGGCAGCGGTAATGAGCGCATCAACAATTGGTGAGTCACCCGAAGTGCGATACAAGGTTTGCTTGATTGCCAAAACATGGGGATCATTCGCGGCCTGCTCCAGGAATGCTTGCACGCTGGTGCTGAACGAATCGTAGGGGTGATGCAACAAGACATCGTGCTCGCGAACTGCAGCAAAAATGTCTGGCTGTGATGAACTTTCGACTTCAGCAAGTTGGCGTGATGTGCGCCCAACAAAGTTTGCCTGCTTCAAATCAGGCCGATCAAGACCGACGAAAGACCACAGTCCGGTGAGATCAAGCGGTCCCGGAACGCGGAAGACTTCACTGTCCGTGACATCAAGTTCACTCATAAGCAGTTCAAGCACGTACGGATCAATAGACGCTTCTACTTCAAGGCGAACTGGTGGGCCAAAGCGGCGGCGCATGAGTTCGCGTTCAAGGGCAAGCAGCAAATTCTCGGCGTCATCCTCTTCAACTTCAACATCTTCGTTACGAGTCACGCGGAAGCTGTGGTGCTGCAGGATTTGCATGCCAGGGAATAACTCATTGAGATGGGCCGCCATCAAGTCTTCCAATGGAACAAAACGTTGCGAGCCAAGGGCTACAAAGCGTGGAAGTAGCGGCGGCACCTTGACTCGAGCGAAAAGTTCATTGCCGGTAACTGGGTTCCGCACCACAACTGCAAGATTGAGAGAGAGCCCGCTGATGTAGGGGAACGGGTGAGATGGATCAACAGCAAGGGGAGTGAGCACTGGAAAAACTTGAGCATGGAAGAACTTGTCTAGGGATTCGCGTTCATCGGCCGTAAGCTGCTCATAGCGAAGTAATTCGATCCCAGCTGATCGCATGTCTGGGAGAACCTCACCTTGGAACACCTGCGCATGTTCGCGCTGGAGCGCATGTGCGCGCTCCCAAATGGATTCCAGCACATCCTTTGGGCTCTTACCGCTGGCCGAGCGCACGGCAATTCCGGTGGCAATTCGACGCTTGAGGCCCGCCACACGCACCATGAAGAATTCATCGAGGTTGCTGGCAAAAATTGCAAGGAATTTTGCCCGCTCAAGAATTGGGAGGTTGGCATCTTCGGCAAGCTCTAATACCCGCTGGTTAAAGGACAACCAGGAGAGCTCACGATCTAAAAATCGATCGACGGGAAGGTCAGTAGATGAATTCGACACACGAGCATGGTGTCACAAGAAGGTGAACAGTTCTTGGCCGTCAGGTGACAGATCCATGGCGATACATGACATCCACGTCCCAGCGAGCAAATCCGAGGGTTTCGTAGAGGGTGATAGCCGAGGTGTTGGAGGCATCGACGTAGAGCATGCTTTGAACCAACCCTTGGGCCCTCAGGTGGTGCAGGCCTGCCAATGTGAGGGCCTTGCCCAGACCCTTGCCCTGCAGGGTTGGGTCCACGCCAACCACGTACACCTCACCAATAGCGTCGTGCACATGTGGATGATCTGGAGTGGCGTCAACCAATCCATGGATTTTTGTCCAATGAAAACCGAGCATTTTCCCGGTATCTCGATCAGCCGCGACCAAAAATCCAGGGATAGAAAACCAGGGCTCAGCCAATCGGCGGTGTAAATCGTCAAGAGTCCAGTCACCTTGCTCATCGTGGCCAGCAAAAGCTCGGGCATTGAGCGCAACCCACTCTTCATCATCTTGGCCAGGAATGAATGTGCGTAAAACAACATCGTCAGTAAAGCGCGCTGGCGGCAGTGGAGCGAGCAGTGAACGACGCATCTGCCACAACGTGCGTGCGTGACGAAAACCCATGGCTTTGGCCCATTGGCCTGCGATCGCTTGTTCACCATGGGCCCACAAACGCAAGTTACCGTCCGGTGCCGCTCCAATAAGAGCACCGATTAGCTCCGCGCCAAGGCCCTGTCGGCGAAAGTCGGGCGCAACCGCAATTTCTGCACTTGGCCCTTCGACTTTGTCGGTGATGTCCAGGTGCGCATAAGCGATGAGTGCGGAATTTTCAAACTTTAGGAAATGCAGGCCTTGGTCATCGCCGCCATGGCGAAGGTGCAAGAACACGTGCTCGGATATTGGGGATAGACCATCGTGAAGAGTGATTTCATCAATAAGTGCAACGGCTTCGTCGATTTGTGATTGATCGAGCCGCGTAACGATTTCCATGGGACTCACAGCTAGTTCAAGCCAACGTCGACTTCATCAACGGCGAGCACTGCCATGGTTGCTTGGTCGATGTTTTGTGGAACAAAGCGGTAACCGACGTTGCGTACCGTGCCAATCATTGCTTCATGTTCAGTGCCAAGTTTTGCGCGCAAACGACGAACATGGACGTCAACTGTGCGAGTGCCGCCGAAGTAGTCATAGCCCCATACTTCTTGAAGTAGAAGTGCACGCGTGAATACGCGACCAGGATGTTGCGCCAAGAACTTCAAGAGTTCAAATTCCTTGAATGTGAGATCAAGCGCGCGGCCACGAAGCTTTGCGGTGTAGGTACCTTCGTCAATCATGAGTTCGCCGCTTCGAATTTCTTCGGAGTTGCCCGATTCAAGATCAACGCCTGGAGATAAACGCGATGCGGCTAAACGAAGTCGAGCTTCCACTTCTGCGGGTGAGGCGGTATCAAGAAGCACTTCATCGATGCCCCAGTCCCATTGCACTGCAGAGAGGCCACCTTCTGTGGTGACCAGAACAAGCGGCGCATCAATTCCTGTGTGTTGAAGAAGACGAGTTAATCCGCGCACAGCTGGCAGATCCCGGCGACCATCAACGAGCAATACATCGCACTCAGGTGCGTTGAGCAGAGCCGTGGGTTCAGCGGGGAGAGTGCGCACTTGGTGGGTCAGCAACGCCAGTGCAGGAAGCACTTCGGTTGAGGATTCAAGCGCGCGAGTGAGCAAGACAATTCGCATCTTGACCACCTCCGTTATTGCGCTAGGGGACAATGCTGCCATGGATCAGTCCCGTGCGACCACTCTGGTGACTGCTGACGGTGTGCAGGTCACGGTTCGATTGACTCGGGGGCCTGGCTCGCTGGCATTCGTTGTAGCTCACGGCATTACAGGGCACGGAGATCATGATCAGGTCCGGTCAATCGTCGAGCGTCTCGGGGCATTTGGTTCGGTCATCACTGTGGACCTTCGTGGCCATGGAAGCTCTGGTGGGCAATCAACGGTGGGCATGTGGGAAGTCCTCGATGTTGACCGTGCTGTGGCCTGGGCCAGGGAACTGGGGTTTAGGAGCGTAGTTTCGGTTGGCTTCTCCATGGGTGCCGCGGTGTGCATTCGACAGGCTGCTTTGGCGCTGCATCCAGAAATGACGTCAGAGGCAGATCCGCACGTGGGAAATCCCGTAGAAGCGATCGTGGCGGTGAGTGGTCCAGCGTTTTGGTATTACCGAGGCACGAAGGTCATGCGAGCGTTGCATTGGTTCGTTGAAACCAAGCCGGGCCGAGCGTTCCTTCGCGCTAAACGCACAAATATCCGCCCGGTGGAGTGGCCACACCCGCGCCCGATTGAGCCGCACATGGCGGCAGGAATGTTGGGGAGCACTTCCTTACTGGTCGTTCATGGCACCAAGGATCGGTATTTCCCTGTGGAGCATCCTCAGGCACTTCATCGTGCTGCGGTGAAAAGTGGGCACCTTGATGCTGACCTGTGGCTCTTAGACGGGGTCGGGCATGCAGAAGCAGCAGTTGCGATGGATACGATCGATGAAATTGCGAAATGGAGCCTGGCCAGATGCTCGGATTAATTCTGCTTGTCGCGGTACTCGCGCTTGCCAGCATCTTTGGCCATTGGCGCAAAAAGACTGACGGCACGATGAAAACTGTTGGCACCACGTCAGTGGCCGCACCTATCCCAGTAGCTGATGACGCTCCAGAAGTCGGGGTTGAGACCGCTTCCGTGGCCGACCATGGCGGCGAGCGACTTACCTCTGAGCTCTTGGGTGCATCCCTTGGTGAGAACGCCACCCTTGTGCAGTTTTCGACAGCCTTTTGTCAGCCATGTCGGGCAACACGTCGAATTTTGGATGAAGTGGCCACGATGGTTCCCGGCACAGTTCACCTTGAAATTGATGCGGAAGCTCACCTTGATTTGGTCCGGCAACTTGATATCCGCCGAACTCCCACAGTGCTTGTGTTGGATGCGCGCGGTGTGATCACCAAGCGTGCGGTGGGTCTGCCACGAAAGGCAGATGTGATCTCTGCCCTCGGAGAGGTGCTGTAGTCCCTTTATTGCAAAGGCTTTGCATGAACCATTTCCAGCCTTGTTGGAGCAATACTCCTGTGTAACGCTAGGTAGATGTCCTCACCAGCGTTGTGTGATCCACAAGTCGAAGTAGATATTCGCGGTCCTCGATTTTCTGCGGCAATCACGGTGGTGGTGCTTGCAGTTTCACTGCTTACCGTCGACACTGCCGTGGCTACCACCTTGCTGATTATTCAAACTGTCGTGTTTGGACTTGGTGCATTCATTGGCCTCAAAGCGCAGCCGTACGGCATCTTCTTCCGCGCTGTTGTTCAGCCACGGCTTGCACCGGCAACGCAGTTCGAAGCGATTGCACCGCCACGCTTCGCTGCGTTGGTGGGATTCATGTTCACAGCGGTGGCACTCGTTGGCGTCTTTACGGGCGTTGACGCTGTCACATACGTTGCAGTGGCGTTCGCGCTCGCTGCAGCATTCTTGAACGCAGCGTTCGGTTTTTGCTTGGGTTGCGAATTGTTTTTGCTGGGTAAGCGAGTGTTCTCCCGCCCCGCACGCGTCTGATTTCTAGTAGACCAAAGCCTGGGCTTGTGGCTCAAGAATTTCTTCAACAAAGCTCGCGGCTCCCGCGATGCGAATGCCATCAATAACGTCCGTGGGTGAAATGTCACGCCGTTGAGCGCATTGAGAACACAACGTGACGGATCCACCGGCAAGTACCGCCTCCAAGAGATCATTGAGCGGTGCGGCATGGGCCAAGTTGAAGTTGGCAGCTCGATCTGGAAGGGCGAACCAAGCGGCCTCGCCTGTGAGCCAGAGGGAGACCTGAGCTCCTGAAGCAACGGCTGTGGCTGCCACCGTGAAGCCTTGAGCACAACGTTCTGGATCATCTGCTCCGGCTGTGACCTTCACGACCAACTGCCTCATGCCATTTGCGCCCATGGGCGATAGGGTGCCGTACATGTTGGAAATCGTCTACACGAGTCTGTTGGTCGGCGCGCTTGCTCTTGCAGGTTGGGTGTCCTTTGTTGTCGTCTTTCGGCTGTTTAAGAGCCAAGGCTGATCTCAATGGATGCGGACGCAGTCAAAGCTGAACTTGCGCCCATCTCCTGGCTGATTGGCCACTGGGTTGGTGTCGGCACGGGGCATTACCCGACCATTGAAGACTTTCGGTTTGGTCAGGAAATTGTCTTCAGCACCGATGGTCGCCCATTCCTGAACTATTCCTCCCGTAGTTGGCTGCTCGACGATGACGGCAATCGCCTTCGCCCGCTTGCGTCTGAGTCGGGCTTCATCCGCCCGCGGCCTGATAACCATCTCGAGATGCAACTGTCGCATCCCACTGGTTATGCCGAGATTTGGTACGGCAAGGTTGAAGTCACGGGTATTGAGCAAGCGGTGATTACTGGGGCTCGCGCGGAAATGCGCACTGATCTTGTTGCTCGCACTGAAAGTGCAAAGGAATACACCGAGGGCCATCGCCTGTACGGCTTAGTTGAGGGAAAACTGCTGTGGACCTTCGACATGGCGGCAATGGGCAAGCCGATCAGCAATCACCTGGCCGCATCCCTTCAGCGTGCAGACGTACTTGATCCCGAGCAGTCGAGTGAATAGCGACTGGGATCAGCGGTTACGCGAACACGGGTTTCGCATTACTCCGCAACGCCAGTTAGTTCTCGAAGCGGTTGACCATTTGCGTCACGGCACACCCGAAGAAATTCTTTTTGAAGTGCAGCGAACCGCATCGGGAGTCAATCTTTCGACGGTATATCGCACGCTTGAAGTGCTCGAAGATGTTGGTTTGGTAACGCACGCGCATATTGGCCACGGTGCACCGACGTACCACGCAGTCGATGAAGATATTCATATTCATTTAGTGTGTGATACCTGCGGAAAAGTTTCCAGTGCCCCAGGTTCAGTTGCTGATTCCTTTATTGCAGTACTTCGCGCAAATCATTCCTTCATCACTGACATTTCCCATATGGCAATGCACGGAGAATGTGACGCATGTTTCAACATGTTGAGTGACACCAGCGCTCAGGTTCAATCATGAGTGTGCAACCACCAGCATTGGTCTTTGACCAAGAAATGGCTTGGCATTGCGGCGATCCGCTAGGAGAGCAACGAAATCTTGTTGGTGGCATTGGGATTGTTGAACTCACCAATCGTGACGTGATCACTGTCAGTGGCCCGGATCGATTGACTTGGTTAAACGATCTGACAACTCAGCTCGTCAAAGACTTGGTGGCTGGGCAAAGCGCATTGGCACTCATCCTGAGCCCCAATGGCCATGTCGAATACGAGTTGCACCTTGCCGATGATGGTGAAACGTGCTGGATTATCACGCAACCTGGTCAGGCCGAAACGCTGATTTCATATCTGGAACGCATGCGATTTATGTTGCGCGTTGAGATTGCTAATGTCACGGAAAACTTCGCTGTCGTGTGGGAGCCGTTGCATGCTGCAGATGCGCATCATCCCTCGTGGTTAGTTCCGGAACCGTTTGCGGCTCGTGGGTTCGCTGGGCGCGAGGTTGTTGTTCCTCGCGATCAATTGGCCAGTCGCCTGCATGGCGCACCTGAAGCAGGTTCGTGGGCCTTGGAAGCTTTAAGGGTTGCGGCGGGGATGCCGCGAATACATTGCGAAACCGATCACCGCACGATTCCTAATGAAGTGAATTGGTTGAATTCCGCTGTTCATCTCAATAAAGGTTGCTATCGAGGTCAAGAAACTGTTGCCAAAGTTCATAATCTTGGGCAACCACCGCGTCGCCTAGCACTTGTTCACCTTGACGGATCAGATGACGAACTGCCAGTTCATGGTGAAGAAATCACCTGCAACGGCAAGGTTGTTGGTTGGGTCGGAACAGCTGTTCGCCATTACGAAGACGGAAATATCGCCTTAGTTCTGTTGAAGCGCAACGTTGCCGTTGGTGAGCAGTTGGTCATTGATCACAACGGCCGCCAGATCACTGCGTTGGAGGATCCAGCTCCAGCAGGATGGTGATTGGCCCCTCGTTGGTGAAGGCAACCTTCATGTCCGCGCCAAACTTTCCTGTCTCAACGTGAGCACCTGCATCGCGCAAGGCTTGAACAAACTCATCCACCAAAGGTTCGGCAACAGCACCGGTTGCAGCGGCATCCCATGTTGGGCGCCGACCTTTCTTGGTGTCAGCGTAAAGAGTGAACTGCGAAATCACGAGAATCGGCAAGCCCAGATCACTTGCGGAAACCTCGCCGGCGTCACTTTCAAATATGCGAAGGTGATGAACCTTTTCGGCCAGTTTTTTGGCAACTGCAGCATCGTCAGTGTGCGTCACTCCAACGAGTACCACGAGACCCGCACCTTGGAATTGGCCAATAATTGCGCCTTCTACGCTGACGCTGGCATCGAGTGCTCGTTGGACAAGGGCGCGCATGGGAACACCCTTTCATAAATTTCAAGTTGAATCGGTTACCGTTGGGATGTGCTCTACCAAACCCAAAACATTGCCTATCTGCTGCTCACAATTTTGATTGTGGGTCTCAGCGGATTCGCATTCATTGATTGTGTGCGCCGACCATCACAGGCCTTTCCAGCGGTGAGTCGTCAAACAAAGGTGTTATGGCTTGTACTCACTGGCATTGCGACCTTAGCGAACCTCGCGATTGGAGATCCGCTTTCGATTTTTGGTATTGCCGGTGCAGTGATTGCGTTGGTGTATCTCTTTGATGTGCGTCCGCGCATTATCGAGATTCTTAATAACCGCTGGTAACTACTTCTTTTTGCCTTGCGCTGCCACTGCAGCAGCAGCGGTCGCGGCAGCTTCTGGATCCAAGTATTCGCCGCCAGGAATAATTGGCTTGAGATTTTCATCCAAGCGGTACACGAGTGGAATGCCGGTAGGAATATTCAATCCTGCGATGTCTGCATCTGAAATTCCATCAAGGTGCTTCACCAATGCACGCAGTGAGTTGCCATGTGCAGCAATCAACACTGTTTTTCCGGCACGGAGGTGCTCGGCCACGATGGCGTCTTCCCAATAAGGAATCAGGCGGGTAACGACATCCTTCAAACACTCAGTTGCTGGCACCGCTTCAGGCGGTAATGCGCTATAGCGAGCTTCATGGGTCTGCGCCCATTCGTTGTTTGGATCAATGGCTGGAGGTGGAGTGTCGTATGAACGACGCCACAGCATGAATTGATCTTCACCGAACTCAGCAAGGGTTTGTGCTTTGTCTTTTCCTTGTAGTGCGCCGTAGTGACGCTCATTCAAACGCCAGTTGCGCACCACAGGAATCCAGTGCAGGTCGGCAGCTTCTAGGGCAATCTGACTGGTCTTGATCGCACGCTTCAACAATGAGGTGTGTACAACATCAGGCAGAATGCCGGCTTCCTTAAGTAATTC
>CANFTO010000011.1 GCA_947449945.1 Actinomycetota bacterium
ATGGCTTCCCAGTCGGCCTTACCTGCATACATTTGCTCTGCAGTGCGTGCGTGCAAAGCAACCCACGGTGCGCCTTCTTGCGCAGCAGCCTGCCCTGCTTCTAGATAGGTGAGGTGATCATCGTCTATGCCTTTACGCATTTTTACGGTGACGGGAACCTTGCCATCCGCAGCTTCAACAGCTGCTTTCACAATGGAACGAAACAGATCTCGCTTCCACGGCAATGCACTACCGCCACCTTTGCGGGTGACTTTTGGAACCGGGCACCCGAAGTTCATATCAATGTGATCGGCACGATCTTCTTCAATCAAAATGCGCACCGCTGCAGCCATGACCTTAGGGTCAACGCCATAGAGCTGCACTGATCGCGGCTTTTCGTCTTCAGTGAAGGTGACCATGTCGATGGTCTCAGCATTTCCTTCAACGAGCGCCCGTGACGTGACCATCTCAGAGACATATAAGCCCGCCCCGGCCTCGCGGCACAGTTTGCGAAATGCACGATTGGTGATGCCGGCCATAGGGGCAAGAACGACCGGGACACTCAGGTCATCCATCGAAAGCACAGGCAGAGTCTGCCAGTGCGGCAAACTAAGGCCAATTCCGATGGAGGGTAAGTCATGGCCGAAATGGCAACCGTGTTGATTGGCAAGCGTCGATGGGTGGCTTTGTGCTTCCTGGCCCTGGGCGTTTCCATGATCATTTTGGACGCGACTGTGGTCAACGTGGCCATTCCCACGATGGTCCGTGATCTTGGTCTTTCCACCAATGACGCCGAGTGGATCAATGCGGCCTATTCCCTCACGTTCGCCGCACTGCTGATTCTTTTTGGACGCTTGAGTGACCGTTTTGGTCGCCGCTTGATCTTCATGACCGGCGTGATCGTGTTCGTGATCGCCAGCGCTCTGGTTGCCCTGGGCATGAGTGCACCGGAAATCATCGGCGCGCGAGCCCTTCAGGGTGTCGGCGCTGCCATGATCCTGCCTAGCTCGCTTTCCATCATCAACGCAGTATTTATTGGCAAGTCACGCGCAGTTGCGTTCGCCGTATGGGGCGGAACGATCGGTGGCATGGCAGCTCTTGGGCCAGTTGTTGGTGGCTGGCTTACCACCTACGCAACTTGGAACTGGGCATTCTTGATCAACGTGCCAATTGGCATCATCGTGCTCGTTGGTGTGTTGATGAGTGTGCCTGAAACGAAGGACCTCCTTGCACGTAAGGGCTTTGACTTAGAAGGCACGCTGCTCATCACTCTTGGACTTGCTGGCATCGTGTTCGCCCTCATCGAAGGGCAGCGCTATGGCTGGGTCCAGCCAATCAATACCTTCCACTTGGGCTCGATGGAATGGCCGCTGGACAGCCTTTCCATTGTGTTTGTTGCTGGCGTTTTGGGGCTTGTCGCGCTTATTGCACTCTTTATCGTGGAAAAGAAGAAGGCCGCTGCAGGAAAAATCGTCATCCTGGACCTTCGCCTATTCAAGATCCGCACCTTTGGTTTTGGTAACGCTGTTGCTCTTGTAGTGAGCCTTGGCGAATTCGGCCTTCTCTTTGCAATCCCTCTCTTCTTGCAGGCAACTCGTGGTTACAACGCATTGCAAACTGGCGTAATCCTGTTGGCACTTGCTGCTGGTTCGTTCTTCGCATCGGGCATGGGTGCACCACTTGCTCAACGCATGGGCCCTGTTCGCGTGCTCCAACTTGGCATGTTGCTTGAAGCAGTTGGCATCTTTGGCTTGGGCTTCGTACTCTCCACTGAAATCACCGGCTGGGGCATGGCGCCATGGCTGTTTATTTATGGCATGGGTGTTGGCTTTGCTACCGCACAGCTCACAGGCGTCATTCTTTCTGAAGTTCCCGTTGCCGATTCCGGCCAAGCAAGCGCTGTGCAATCAACCTCGCGACAGATCGGTGCGGCAATTGGCACAGCCATCATCGGCACCACGTTGATCATCGGCTTAGGCAACGTTGCAGTACAACTGACTGACCGCGGAGTGCCCGCTGCACAGGCTCAACAAATCAGCGATGCAGTTGCGGGATCAGCAGGTCAAGCAATTCCAGGCCTTGCCTCCATGCCTAATGGCGCTGTTCTCATGGAGGGTGCTTCAGCCGGCTTTGCGAGCGCCATCACCTTGGTGGCTTGGGTTGCAGGAATCTTCGTGCTGCTTGGCTTCATCACTTCACTCACCTTGCCAAAGAATGCGGCACGAATTGAGTCAGAAGGTTACGAACCTGCCACAGTCAAGTAGCTAATTGCTCGTTGGCGTGCGATCAATATCTGGTTCAAGGAACACGTAACGAGCTGTGGGGACTGCTGTCCGCAGTGCTGCTTCAGCCTCATCAATGGCTTCAGCAATTTCACGCCCAGTATTACTGTGCTTTACCGCAATCTTGGCACCCACCAGTAATTCATCTGGACCAACATGCACGGTGCGCAAGTGAATGACGCGCTCAACACCTGGTGAGGATTCCAAGGCGGTTCGAATTGCCTCAACTTCTTCAGGAAGCGCGGCTTCACCCACGAGCATCGCAGTCATCTCAATGGACAAGAAGATTGCGATCACCACGAGCAGTGAACCGATGGCCATTGCGCCTACAGCGTCGAAGCGACCATTGCCAGTGATGACGGCAAGGCCAACACCCAGCAGCGCAAACACCAGACCGACAAGTGCGCCCGCATCTTCCAGCAAAATGACAGGAAGTTCAGGCTGGCGCGCATCTCTTACAAAGCGAAAGAGAGATCGTTTTCCGCGTGAAAGGTTCGCTTCCTTAATAGCGGTGCGAAACGACATGCTTTCAAGTCCGATGGCCACCAACAATACGAGTACTGCAATCCACCAGTCTTCAAGACCTTCAGGATGCTGCCATTTGTGGAGGCCTTCATAAAGTGAGAACACACCACCGACGAGGAACAGCACGATCGAAACAATGAAGCCATAGACATAACGGCGCCGACCATATCCGAATGGATGATGTGCATCCGCAGCTTTCTTACTTCGCTTGTTGCCGATGAGAAGCAGTATCTGATTACCGGAATCAGCAACAGAGTGAATTCCCTCAGAGAGCATCGATGATGAACCCGTGAAAGCGAACGCAACAAACTTACTTACGGCGATACCGAGATTCGCTGCTAGCGCTGCAACAACGGCTTTCATGCCACCTTCGGAACTCAACTGTTCTCCTTACACAAGTGCCACCATCGGTGGCGAAGTCTTACGCCTGGGTCAAAATTGTTGATTGAATGACTGCAACTAACCCATGCGCTTCCACATCGGCATCAGGATCGTGCGCTGACATCACCGCCGCACGCCCTGGCTGAATCGTAATTTCTGCATCCTCAAACACGATGCTGGATTTTCCTTCAATCGCAAGTGCAATTCGATAGGCGCCTGTTGGCATTCGCTCTGTTCCAGATTCCAACAAACGTACAACAAACGGCGCATTAACTGGCCAAATCAAATCACCAATGTGCACGCGCATGACCTGCGGATGTAAATCATCATTAATCGCCTTGAGCGCATGATCCACAAATACAGGCTTACTAGTGAGGCCAAGGCGAACCACGTTGTCACTTGAGGTCATCACTTCAACGCCAATGCCACGGATGTAACTGTGCGGGACTCCTGCGGGAAGAAATACTGCCTCACCTTTACTCAGTGCGAGATAAGCCAATAACGGTGTGATGAGCGCTCCAGCATCATCGGCATATTCACGCATCACAATTTCGTAGGCGCCTACTTGGGATGGATCTAGGCCAATCTGCGCTGCAGCCTTGGCAAGAGTACGCACATTTGCCGAGGTATTCGCCGCAATGAGCAACGGGAGTGCACCCTTGAAATTACCTTGCGCAATTTCAGTCTTCGCTGCAGCCAGATCAAGGCCGGCGTTCAAAGACTCAATCGCGGATAAGAATGCAATCGACTCGTCCTTGTCGCGCCATCCAGCGAAGGCTTCAAAATCCTGGAGCGCAACGAGCAACTCCGTCTTCTCAAATGGATCTGAGTAAATGCGCCGTAATTCTTCACCACTTTGTTGCGCGGCATACCCCGCAGCTGCAAGCGCTTTATTTGGATGCACTTGAACAGACAGAGGTTTGGCGGCCGCCAATAACTTCACGAGAAGAGGAATCGACTCAACATCGAAATGACGAGCGAGGTCATCTCCTGTGGTGTGACCTTGACTGTCAACGAGCGGCGATGGGCCGCCTGGGTGAATGCCGTACCAAAGTTCAGCTTGTGGGCCACCTGTTGCCCCGCCAGCCCAACGAGCAAGCCCATCGACGATGCCCCAGTCGTAGTCTTTGATCGCTCCCCGAACTACCAATGACATGAGCTAAACCTGACCTGGTTTTACTGCTTCATCCATCAACATCACAGGAATACCGTCACGTACCGGGAATGCCGTGCCACATACCTTGCAGGTCAGAGTCTGAACTGTTTCGTCAGCGACGAGCTCACCATGCGCTTCACAAGGGCATGCCAAAATTGCCCAGAGGGTCGGGTCAAGCCCAAGTGGTGCAGTGCTCATCAGTGCCTCAATTTCTTCAGGTGGTTCTACTTACGCATCTTGGCGAGTAGCTCATCTCGCAATGAGGCCATTTTCGCTGGATCCTTGGCCTCAACATTAAGCCGAAGGAGCGGTTCGGTGTTACTCGGGCGCACGTTAAACCACCACTCACCTGCAGAAATCGTTAAGCCATCCATCTCGTCAAAGGTGACGCCATCAAGCTGCGTGTATTCAGCCTTAATTGCAGCTGTCACGCCAGCCTGATCCTTGACTTCAGTGTTGATTTCACCACTCATCGAATAGCGGATGAACGGTGCAAGCATCGAAGAAAGAGTTGTGCCTTCCGCTGTGTGACCTAACGCCGCAATCACATGCAGGGCGGCCAACATTCCCGAGTCTGCACGCCAGAAATCACGGAAGTAGAAGTGACCAGAGTGCTCACCACCAAACACTGCATTCGTTTCCGCCATCGTGGCCTTAATGAAGGAGTGGCCGACACGAGTGCGAACAGGCACACCGCCATTTTCCAGAATCACTTCAGGCACTGCTCGACTCGTGATCAAGTTATGAATCACTGCCGCACCAGGTGACTTCGCTAGCTCACGCTGGGCGATGATCGCAGTGATTGTGGACGGGCTGACGAGCTCTCCTCGTTCATCAACAACAAAGCAACGGTCAGCATCACCATCGAACGCAAGACCAAGGTCGGCGCCAACTTCAATGACCTTGGCTTGTAGGTCAACAAGGTTGGCAGGATCAATGGGATTGGCTTCATGATTGGGAAAGGTTCCATCAAGTTCATAGAACATACGCGTGATGGCAAGGGGCAAAGCTGGCAACCCAGCAGCATCTTCAAGAACGGCAGGTGCGGTGTATCCACCCATGCCATTTCCGGCATCGACCACAACCTTGAGTTTGCGCACACCTGATACGTCAACAAGTTCGCGCATGTACTTGGCATATTCCGTGAGCATGTCACGATCACTCAAAACGCCACGTGGGCCGTCATACGTTGGAACCGCGTCTTGCTCGACCATTTCCTTGATCGCGCGCAAGCCTGATTCTTGACCAACAGGTGCTGCGCCCGGGCGGCACATTTTTATGCCGTTGTATTGCGCTGGGTTATGGCTTGCGGTGAACATGGCACCTGGAAGGTTGAGCTTTCCTGAAGCAAAGTAAAGGCCGTCAGTACTGGCTAAGCCGATCAGAATGACATCGACTCCCTGGTCCATTACTCCATTGGCAAAGGAAGCAACGAGCTCTGGGCCTGATGGACGCATATCGTGACCGATCACCACTGCCCCAGGTCCACCATCTCGAGCTGCCAGTTTCAGAACGGTGACGAAGGACCCACCAATGGCATAGCAAAGATCGCTGTCTAGTTGATCTGGATAGATGCCTCGAACGTCATAGGCCTTGATGACCTGATCTAGGTTGCGCACGCTGGTAAGGCTATCGCTCGGTTACCCGAGAGCCTTGGACCTAGAAGTTTTGGTCGGAAGAATCGTCGAACGATGATGGATTGTCGTAAGAATCATCGTGGGTGAGCACCCGAAGGTGGCCACGACGGGAAACTTCTACAGTGCCCTGTGGTGCTGGTGGGTGATCCACATCTCCACCTGGAACATAGCGTGGACGAGCTGCTTCACGCACGGCGTTTGCCAGCGCTTCAAGATCATCAGAGGTCGGCTTCAGCGCATCAGGGTCTGGAGTGATCCGCACGATTTCCCAGCCACGAGGAGCCGTCAGTCGCTCGCTGTGCATCTGGCATAGGTCATAGCAATGAGGTTCTGCGTAGGTAGCCAATGGCCCGAGAACTGCTGTTGAGTCTGCATAGACATAGGTCAACGTCGACACAGCACCGCCATTACAGGAGGGTTTTGAACAACGTCGGCGAGCCACACCGGAACGCTAATACCCACGAACGGCATCTGGCCGCAGGACGCGCCGTGCCTATTTACGAACAGGCAAACCCGGGTCTTCATGCGCGGTTGGAACCTTCACTTCAGTGTGCAATGCCTGCCATGGATAACCCGTAACCAAATCGCCGTAACTCGATCGTTCCAAGACCTGATGAGCAACTAAATAAGGCTGGTCATTCAACGGCGTCACCATGATGGTGAACCACGCGGCCTTTCGCTGCAGGGTGATAGGCAACCACTCCACCGAACCGGCAGCAATCGTGACCTCTTGCACCTGTACTGGTGAACTCACCACATCTTTTCCAAGGTATGGCAACAAACTGATGTTCACCTTGGCGTCACCCTTTGGTGCAGTAAGTGCCAACCGCACACTTGTTGCTCCCTGAACAGGCATCCCACTTTCGGCAGAGGTGGAATTCAATACCTGCGCTCCCGCGGAATACGCAGTGTCGTTTTGGACTTTCTTACTTCCATAGAACTGACGCATACCCGCAACGATTGGTGTATCTGAGGTCAGCTCAAGTGTTGCTGGCTGCCCTTGAGTAACTGAGGACATGTCCAAACTGATCACTGAATCACTAGGGACAGTGAAATGATCGCGTTCAGCTGGTTGGAAGGTTCCGTCTTTGGTCATCACACGAATCGAGACCTGAGCATCAGCATCACCTGGAGCCGCGATTGCCAGTACGCGCACACCTTTGCCGGGGAATACGCCGGGCACATAAACCTTCTTCGCAGGTGGAACAGCTCGGGGAACCCATTCGGTTCCAACAGAGTGCAGACCTGACATTTGATCATCATCAACGGACGCACCGATACGCCCGGTGCGAGCAATCACGTGAATCGCGGTGGAGGGAACTCCTGGAGCGAGTGCATCAAGACGGACATACATGCGCTGCTTTGGATTAACGACCAATCCGCGACCACCGGGAGCATCGATGACGCCGTTCGGCCCGTAGATCACCAAATCGATCACTGCAGCGAAGGCATCAGGATTCACCAGCACCACGCGTGTTTGCCGACCCGCTACTGCACCACCTCCAACAAACCAGAAATCTGATGCTGCGTAATCACAAGGGGTACTTGCCATACCTCGACCTTGACCACGAGGATCGCGACTCCATTGATTCGCAATCAGGCCGGGTGCTAGCGAACCTGTTCCCACGACACTGATCGGCGGAAGCTTGCGACCACGGCCGGCGATTTCGGTTTGCGCACCAGGTGCCGTCAATTTCGCTTTGTCAGAAACCTTGCCTGTCAAGGTAGTGACGACAACCTTCCCGTCACCTTTATCTTGACCAGCCTGGCCAGGAACGACCGCGGCCGTCATGCGAGAACCAGCTTGCGCACCAACTCCTGGATCTGGGCACAGCAGAACTGAGGATTGAATTGGTTCTGTTTGCACTGGTGCATCGGTGACAGCGTTTATCCCGAACTGCCCAACAACTCCAAGGCCAACAATTAACGCAACGCTGATGACTGCTATGCGCAAATAGAAAGTCGACGCAACGCGACGTTCGCGATTTTCTTGGATAGCTGCGGATTCTTGAATACCTTCATTCAAATTGTCAGTCATGTCTCACCGCCCCAACTGGAAAGCCTGCGCCTTCCACATCTGGGTCAATATCTTCAACACGACGGCTTGGAAGCGCGAGCACGACAAGCACAATGAACACGACGAGCTGCAACCACATCCACAGCGATCGGGCTGTCTGGTTAAAACTGACGCGAACTTGAACGGCATCTTTTGGCACAACAAATGCTTGTGACCAACTCAGTGCGCCCTTTGGTGTCACAGCTTCTAATGCGGTTTCTTCGCCTGTTAATGGATTGATTGACACTGCATTCCACTTGCTATTCGCCAACGCACCAAGAACCAGTTGTCGATCTGCAAGCCCCACGGTGAGTGTTTGATCCAGATATGGAGTGGCATCAACGCCAATTGCAGCGACTTGCTCCGCTGGCCCACCGATGACTTGCAGGTCACTTGGCACACCATCGGAAAGTAGACGGGCACGCGTGGTCACACCATCGATCCCCCACAGCACTTCACCGGCTGAACTTGATAGCCGACGCAAGCCTGGTTCACCATCGAGGATGGGAATGAGATCGGTTGATGTTCCACGCGCAAGAAGTAAATAGCGAACGCCATAACCACTCAAATGAGCAATCTCTGACCCGCCTCGTCCTGATGCAAGCGCGGCAACGTCTTCATCAAGCGGTGCCCACACTTCACCTGGTGGCGCCATCTCTGCATCTCCAAGCACTGCACCTGGACCATTCAGAAGCGTGTACAAAACTTGACCAGAACCTGTTTGACGCAACATCAATGTGCGCGGAGCATCGGGACTCACTGAATCGGCAGCGACAAATGCCGGAACAGAACTTGCCGGGGCTTTATGAAGTTCATCTGCCGCTGTTGGGAACCAGAAAAGTCCTGAAGCGATTGGTGTGAGTACGGCAATCACCGTGACAACGACCGCAAGAGGCTGTTCAAGGGAGAAACTTGTTCCGTCCATCGTTTGGCGCAAGCCATCTGCACCAAGGGCCGCTGCAAGGATCAGTCCTGCGCCCCAGACCAAGGTTGCAGGGCCTGGCCACGGGCGAATTGCATCCGTTGCACCCGGAGGCGTCACCATCACGATCGTTTGGAAGATGGCAAAGAAAAGACCCACGATGCTCATCGCAACAGCAAGGGCAATAGGAGCCAGGCGATCGCGACGAAGTAATGCGAGCAGCCCGGCAACCACCAAACCTGCGGTAATCCAGATCGGAGTCATTCCCGGGCCACCAGGATGAACCAGCAGCACAGCAACTGGCGAAAGATCAGGATCACTCAAACTATGTTCGCCCGAACCAATCAGGAAGCGCACCGGTTGCGCGAACCACTGCAGGCTCCATGGCGCGAGCAGTACAACCGGACCAAGAATCGCAATTGCAAGACGCATCAACAGTGGCTTTGCTGCGATGCCGTCACGACGCCAAGTCACAACACCGAGGGCAATCGCAAACACCAAAGCGATCAACCAGAACAGTGGGATTGCTGAAATCAGTACTGACAACAGCAGTGCAGTTCCGGCAGCACGGCGAACCGAGGCCTTACTCGTAGCAAGTCGCACACATGAACGCACGGCGAAAGGAAAAGCCATTGCAGCGATCACGGTGCCGAGCCGACCAGCAGTCATCGCACCGGTAACAGGCGGAAGCAACGCGTACATCACCGCAGCCCAAATGCGCACTGGCCTGCTTGCTATGACTCCGCGCAAAGTGAAGTACGCGGCCCAGCCAGCAAAACCCAAACCAAGCAACATCACCAGTTGCACAACCAAGGCACTCTTACCTAGGAAGGCAATTGACGTTGCAAAGATCACCAAGAGATACGGAGGCGCAGAGGTCGACGAACCAGGCCCGATGTCATGCCAACCTTGGGTATACAAATTCCAAAGGTCATTGGCACCATCAGGTGTAGGGAGCAGTGCACCACCCTGCAACACGCCATCGCCCCACCACAGCGCGTGCGTGGCAATAATTGAGAACAACATCAACGCAAGAACAGTGATCACACTTGGGCGAATAAAAATGCGTCGCAAGAGTCCGCTGCTGGAATCATCCAAGTAATCAGATTCATCATCTGTAGGACCAGACTCAACAGCACTGACCGACTGCGAGGTCGATGTGTTCGCGGTTGAGGCGATACCAATGAGCGCTTCTGCTGTCTGGCGTAATTGCCAGGCCAAACGCGGACGCAAACTATTCACAACTGATACAGGTTCAGTTGAAGTCTCATGAATGTTGTGACGCGACCGCGCTAAACGCTTTGGGTGGAGCGCAACATCGAGTACCGCCTTGATTTCATCGTCGGCTGCACTGATGTCTTTACCGAGTAGGAACATCAATGCGCGAAGCGCGCTACCTAGGAACAATCGAAGTGCAATGAATGGGCTCGCGACCGCACTGCTCTGCGCGAGAAGCACGTGCACTGCCGCTTCACGATCAGCGCGATGAGGATGTGGCGCAATGTCTGTTACCCGTCGACCATGTGAAGAGGCTTCGCGGTGATGCAGCACTGCATTTGTTGCAACCATCACCCGCTCACCTGCGCGATGTGCACGCCAACACAGATCGAGATCATCGCGGAACAGTGGTAGTTGTGGATCAAACCCATGAAGTCGATCCCAGAGGTCGCGGCGAATCAACATGCCCGCTGAACTCACAGCCAATACGTCACGATCACCATCGTGTTGACCTTGATCATGTTCGCGACGCTCTAAGCCAGTGAAGCGCCGTCCCGCACCAGTGACACTGAAGCCCGCTTCCAGTAACAATCGCTGGTCATGCCAGCCAAGAATCTTTGGACCAAGGATTGCAACACTGGGATTGTCATCAGCTGTATTCAGCAATGCATCAAGACACGAAGGATCCGGAGCACTGTCGTCGTGCAACAACCACACCCAGGTGACCAATTCACCGGCATCATCAGAGTGGGCAACGCGCACGTCGCCTACATACGCAAGACCTGCGGCCACCGCTGCGCCAAAGCCGGCACTGAAATCTTCGACGATGACTCGGTCTGAGCCCAGGGATCGACGCAGCAGGTTCGGGCTGTCATCGGTTGAACCCGTATCAACGCCCACGACGGCATCTGCATGCCGAGTTTGGTTGGCCAAGGTGGTGAGCACTGCTGGGAGCCAGATTTCTCCCTCATGGGAGACGACCACTGCAGTGACATGGTGGTGGCGACGAGGTAATCCAAAACCTGGGCTGGCTTCGTCATCACTGAACCATTGGGACCAGGCTTGGTCTTCTGTTTGGGTTTGACTTGATCCTGCATCAACGATCAATGCATCGTCGGACGATTCAAAGGTTTCTGCGGGCACATCAAGCCCGATGACTTCCAGCTCGTCAAAGACTTGCTCTGACGAGCTGCCCTGCGCCACCTGCGCCGAATCCTGGTGATCTGCCTGTTCTGGCTCGTCGAATTCGGGCTGCACTAGATCACTCTAGATGGCGCGCTTCTTTAGGCGTCGACGCTCTCGCTCTGAGAGGCCGCCCCAAATACCAAAACGCTCGTCTTGCTCAAGTGCATATTCAAGGCAGTCCGTGCGCACATCACAGCTCAAGCAGACTCGCTTGGCTTCGCGGGTGCTACCACCCTTTTCTGGGAAGAATGCTTCTGGATCAGTCTGAGCACACAGTGCTTGTTCCTGCCACGCCAGTTCCTCGACGTCGGACAGCGGAAGCAACGTAAGGCTTCCAATGTTGCTGTCGGTCACGTGTTGGACCTCCTCGACCCTTTATAGATATGAAAACGCTTGTCTTGAGCCCGTATTACATCGGTGTTATTTACCATCCGTCAACTTCGAATAGGACAAATCGACCGTTGTTTTCAAGAAATTAACCTGACACGCCGTAAAAAGGTCAAAAAGTCCACATTGAGGGGGCCGTGAGGCACATTCTTGCCGCTTGGCAGGATGCTCCTATGACTGCTACCCCTGCCCGCGTGACCGTGCTTTCGGGTGGAATCGGCGGCGCCCGCTTCCTTGTTGGGCTCCTTGCCCACCTTCGTCAGGTCAACCCGGACGGCCTAGGCGGCACCCTCACCACGGTCACGGTCATCGGTAATACCGGCGATGACATCTGGGTCCATGGCGTTCGGGTGTGCCCTGATCTGGACACCGTGATGTACACCTTGGGCGATGGCATAAGTAAGGAGCGCGGTTGGGGCCGCGAAGGCGAGACCTTCTCCGCAAAGGAGGAGCTGGCCGCTTACGGAGTCGAACCAACCTGGTTTGGCCTAGGCGATAAAGATCTGGCCACCCACCTCATTCGCACCCAATCCCTGCAGTCGGGATTCACACTGACCGAGGTCACTGCCGCCCTGTGCGACCGTTGGCAGCCCGGGGTCACCTTGTTACCTATGAGTAACGAGCGCGCTGAAACCCACGTGGTGGTGGAAACCGAGGAAGAAGGACGTCGAGCGATTCACTTCCAGGAATGGTGGATCCGCTACCGCGCTTCCCTGCCAGCGCAGGGCTTTGTGATGGTGGGGATCGATGAGGCAAAGCCGGCACCTGGCGTACTCGAGGCTATTTACGACACCGATCTGGTGATCCTGCCCCCAAGTAATCCCGTGGTGTCTGTTGGCGCGATCCTTCAGGTTCCCGGCATCGCTGAAGCAATTCGCACCACTAAGGCCCCTGTGGTGGGCCTATCCCCCATCGTTGGTGACGCACCAGTGCGCGGCATGGCCGATGCTTGCCTCACCGCACTCAACATTGAGACAACTGCCACCGCTGTTGCGTTGCGCTACGGAGCGCGTAGCAACGGCGGCTACCTCGATGCCTGGCTCGTTGATACCCAAGATGCAAAAAGTGTTGCAGTAATTGAAGAATCAGGGATCCGCGCTCGCGCTATCCCTCTTATGATGACCGATGTTGATGCGAGCGCCGCAATGGCAGCGCAAGCAATCGACTTCGCCACTATTTAAGGAAGTCATGCAGGTTGTTGCAGTGCCAGGGCTTCCTCGCATTGATCACACCAGCAATCTCGCGGAACTCATTCACCACGCCACAATTACCTGGCCCGATGGCACATCCGGATTACATGATGGCGATGTCGTCGTCATCACCAGCAAAATTGTTTCTAAAGTCGAAGGCAATGTTGTTGCCTCAGACAATCGTGATGAGCTCATCGATCAGGAATCAGTGCGCACTCTTGCCACAAAACATCACGCCCGCGGCACTACCCGCATCGTTGAAACACACCATGGCTTAGTGATGGCAGCCGCTGGCATTGATGCCAGCAACGTCGACGCTGGCACGGTTGTGCTACTCCCCAAAGATTGCGATGCATCAGCGCGACGCATCCGTCAAGAACTTCAAGACCTCACTGGCAAACGACTTGGCGTCATCATCACCGACACCATGGGTCGAGCTTGGCGAAATGGTCTTACCGACAATGCCATTGGTATTGCTGGACTTGTAGCCCTTGACGATCACACCGGCAAGCAAGATCAGTTTGGTCGAACCCTCGAAATGACCGTGATTGCAATCGCTGACGAAATCGCGAGCGCTGCGGACTTAGTTAAAGGCAAGTCGGTTGGTAACCCTGTTGCCGTAGTGCGAGGCATGGATCAGTTCGTCACGGACGAAGACGGCCCTGGCGCAGCACCACTCATTCGCGCTCGCGAAGAAGATCTCTTTTGGCTTGGTACCGCAGAAGCAATTCAAGAAGGTCAAAAAACAGCCGTTGCGAATCGACGCACCGTGCGCCGTTTCACTGCCGCACCTGTGATTGATGAAATTATTCACGAAGCGATCGCAGCTGCAATCACGGCGCCTGCACCACATCACTCAACTCCATGGCGTTTCCTAGTTTTGAGAAATGAACCAAAACGCGAACAGCTGCTCGATGCAATGCGCGAAAAATGGATTGCCGACCTCAAAGCTACGAGCGAATTTGATGACGAATCAATAACCAAACGCCTTGCGCGTGGTGATCTCCTGCGCACCGCACCCGTGATCGTGATTCCGTTCATCGACATGGCAGACGGCACTCACACCTACCCAGACGATGCTCGCAATGCTGCCGAGCGCGACATGTTCATGGTCGCAGGTGGAGCTGCAGTCGAAAACCTCTTGGTATCACTAGCCGCACATGACGTTGGCTCGGCTTGGATTGGCTCAACAATCTTCTGCCCTGACACAGTTCGCGCAGTCCTTGACCTATCTGAATCACTGCAACCACTTGGCGCTATCGCAATTGGTTACGCAGATTCACCTGCCAAGGATCGCGAACCACGTAACCCACCAGATTTTATTCTTGAGTAATAAAAAGCTTGTGTAGTAAAACTTTAGTCACGGCGACGACGCGAAGTCACAAAGATTCCCGCAGCGACGAGTAGCAACATGACAACCACGCCACCGAGCACAGCGACCTTTTGCGCAGTGAACTCGGAGCCGCTGTCGCTGTCTGCATTCGCTGCATCATTTGCTCCGGTGGTTGCGGCAGCCTCGTCGGCAACCACAAGCACACCGACACTCACCGTGGTGAGCTTGCCGCTCTTTGAGATGCCATCAATCTTGATGATGTGCTTACCCACCGGCGTCGACAGAGGAATCGTGAAGTGCGCACTGAACTTTCCTTCAGCATCCGCAGTCAACGTACCCAAACGCGTTGGCGTTGAATAGAACCAGAAATCAATTTGCGTTCCCGGGCGGTAACCAGAACCTTCAATATCAACTCGACCACCTGGGCGAATGATTAATGATCCTTCTTCTGACAACTGAGCAGGCTGACCATCGGTCATGATCGACATCAAATCGACTATGACTTCCTGACGCACTTCAACTTCCATCGTGGTGTCATTCAGGAGGCGAATGATCGTCGACTCTTGCGCACCACTGACTACAGCGTTTGCCTCACCTGGGTTCACTTCAGCAATACCCACACCTGGCTTTGGTGCTTGCGGATAGACCGGCTTGGCAATTGGTAGCGCGGTTGGCTTCGGCGTGACTGCGGTAGAAGGAACGGTTGCTGCAGGGGAAGATGACGTAGGCGCGTTCGTCGAAGTAGCCGTCGGTGTGGCAGTGGCTAATGGAACAGACTCATCGCCCGCACGTGGAATCACGACAACGCGCAATGCGGCCAAGGCTCCTTGCCCGTCACTGGTCGCTGTTCTTGCATCGACGGCCACGGTCCAGTCGATGGTGTCGAAGAGGTCGTCTAGAGCCTGCACATCCGCGGGCGTTAGTGCCTCGACGAAGCCGAGAGCCTTCCACTGGGCAAGAGTCAGATCGACGTTGTCGTTATCGATGCCGTCAACACCAGGCGCCAGGACGATGTAGGCATCGACGAGCGCCTGTACCTCAGCGAGGGAGTCAGTAATTCCCGATGCCATTGTCGCGAGGAAAGAGTTGATACCCGCACGGTTGGAGGCATCGACGCCCGTGACGCCTGCAGCGATGAAGGTGGCAAGAGACGGGGCTGTGTTCGTGCCGTTGTACGCGGCAATGAGCGCGAGTGCTGCGTCTTGATCGGCATTGACCTGATTGCTGATTGCCTGAAGCTTGGCCAGAGTGTTGATGTCTGATCCGTCAGTAGCTGTCGCGGCAACCGCAGTCAAGAATTGGCTGAGGTTGCTGGCATCAACACCAGTGATGCCGAGCAGGATTAGGTCCGCAAGAGTGATCGCCGGCGTCGGAGTTCCACCCGCGGCGGTGAGCATCAATGCGTCGACAACGCTTGCGATCGCATCCAGTTCGTCATAGGAATCCACTTGGGCATTGGTACGACCACTCAGCACCGAGTTCATCAATGCGGCCTCTGCCGGCGCATCGATCGTTGACAGACCCATAACCCCGTAGTCGGTAGCCGTGAGAGTGAGCCCGGTTGCCGCTGGGTTGCCATCTGCAGCCGTGAGAATCGCGGCGTAGATGTTCACCACAGACTGAAGCTCGGCAGCCGAGTCGGTTTCGGTGATTCGCAGGACCGCGATCACCGAGTTGATAGCTGCGAGATTGATGAAGGTCACTCCAGTGACACCCGCATTTGAGTAGTCAGCGATTGTCGGAGTCGTGTTCGTGCCGTCGAAGTACGAGATCACGTCTATGGCATCGCTTGCAGCCTGAGCGATGGCCGCGTCAACCACACTCGATAGACCATTGACGGTATCGACAGCAGATGCATTGTCAGCCGTTGCCGCAATGGCTGCTACGACCTGGTCAACGTTGTAAACGGTGACCCCCGAGATTCCGATGGCTGCGAAGTCAGCAACAGTTAGTGCGGGCGCTGGCGTGATTCCTGCAGCGGCATCGATGATGCGGGCGACGATTGATGCCAGGTTTGTAAGTTCGCTATATGTATCGACGGCTGAAGCCGGGCGAGAGTCGAGTACCTGATTGAACAGGTTGACCTTCGACGCATTGTTGATTGCGGTAAGGCCCAGGGCGGTGAACTGCGCTTGGCTGACGGCCGGGTCGTTATCGAGATTGCCATCAGCGGCCACCAGGACCGCAAGGTAGGCATCGACGATGGCCTGAACCTCATTGGTGGAGTCGGTTGCCGCACTCGACAGCGGCGCGATTGCCGAGTTGATCGTCGCCAGATTGCTCGAATTCACACCTGACACGTTGATCAGTGAGAAGTTGTCGATAGTCGGTGCAGCGTTGGAGCCGGTATACGCCGCAATGATCGCCAGAGCTTGGGCTTCCTGAGCCGCGACTGATGCACTCACCACTGCAGAGAGCTTGGCGAAGGTGTCGATGCCAGAGCCGTTGTCGGCTGTAGCTGCGATTGCTGCGAGTACACCTGCGAGGTTCGAGGCATTGACTCCAGCAATACCCAGTGCGGCGAAATCCGCGGCATTCAAAGACGGAGATGCATTTGCGCCGGCAGCCACCGTCATCAATCGATCCACAATCGAGGCCAGTGCGACTAGCTCTGATTTGGTATCGATTTCCGTGACCGTCAGGGTGTCAGCAACCAAACTCATCAATAGCGCCTCGGAGGTCGTGTTAATCGAGGTGATGCCCAAAATCTGGAACTGTGCCGCGGTCAAAGTGCCACCAGTTCCGGCCACACCGTCTGCGGCCGCCAGAAGGATGTTGTAGGCATCGACGATGGCCTGTACCTCGGCCCGTGAATCAGTCTCCCCTGCGCTCAGTGGTCCGATGACTGAATTGATTGCACCTAGGTTGCCTGCCTCAACTCCGGTGACACCCGCGTTTAAGAAGTCGGTCACTGCAGGTGCCGTATTCGTACCCGTGTAACCGCTGATGACATTCAGCGCCACTGAGGCCGCGTTTGCCGCAGATGTCACCACCGTTTGTAGTTCATTCAAAGTGTCGATGCCGGAACCGTTATCAGGAGTTGCGGCGATGGCAGCCAAGATCGCCGGCAGGTTGTCAGCGGTGACACCAGTAATACCGAGCAGCGAGAAGTCAGCAGGAGTGAGTGGCGGTGAAGGGGTGCCACCGGCTGCCAGGATAAACAGGCGATTAATAACCGATGCAATCGTGATGAGCTCGCCTTGAGTATCTACGGCAGTACGCGCTGACCCATCGACAATGTCATTCATCAGGCCAGCCTTGACCGAAGAGTCGATCGAAGTAACACCCAGCAACGCATACTGCGAAGCAAAGAGCGTCACATTGTTATTCGACGCATTGCCGTCAGCGCCGGCAAGCAAATCGCTGAAGGTATTGACGATGACCTGTACCTCAACGGCGGAATCTTTAGCCGCGGTTGCTGCAGTTGCAATAACCGAGTTGACCGCTGCAAGGTTGGTTGCATCAACACCAGTGATGCCGGCGTTCAAGTAGTCGTTCACGGTCGGCGAGGTGTTGCTGCCGTTGTACCCCGTAATGATTGCCAGCGCGGCAGCACGAGCACTGGCCACAATCTGGTCGACCAGAGTCTGAAGCTCAACCAGGGAATCAACCCCCGTGCCATCATCGGCCGTGGCCGCGATTGCTCCAAGAACAGAGGCGAGATTTGCCGAAGTGACACCTGTGACGCCGATCAGGGCAAAGTCAGCGGCGGTCAACGTCGTTGTGCCGCCCGCGGCAGCGGTCATGATGCTTGTGACGACATTGCCGAGGGTGTACAACTCCGCAGCAGTGTCGACCTGCGCGGTTGTAGCGGTGTCCAGAATTCGGTTCATAAGCGCCAGATCGGCAGCGGTATCAATTGAACTCATACCCATCGACGCGTACTGCGAGGCCACCAACTGCGCACTGTTGTTGCGAATGCCATCCGCGGCGGCAAGTACGGCTGAGTAGGCGTCAACCGCCGCCTGAACCTCAGCTGTTGAGTCCGTCGCCGTGCTACTCATCACGCCGATCAAAGAGTTGATCGAAGCCAGGTTGCCCAACGTCACACCGGTTACCTGTGCGTCGACATATGTTGAAAGTGTCGGTGCGGTGTTACTGCCCGTGTACGCGCTGATGATCGCAAGTGCTGCGTCGCGCGTGGCGGCTGCAGCGACGGCATTCGCGACAACTGCGGAGAGTTCAGTAAGGGCGTCCACCCCAGTGCCGTTGTCTGCAGTTGCAGCGATGGCTGCCAGGACATCAGCCAGATTTGCACTCGTAACACCGGTCAGACCGATCGTTTCAAGCGCGGCTGGAGTCAATGCTGGCGATGCTGTTTGGCCTGCGGCCGTGGCCATGATCCCTGCGACCGTGTCGGCCAGCGCCGACAACTCAGCGCGAGTATCAACTGACGTAAGCGCAGCGGCATCGAGCACATCATTGAGAAGCGCAGCTTTCGCAGCATTATCTATCTGCGTGAGGCCTTCAGTAGCGTACTGAGAGGCAGTGAAGGCGAGCTGGTTGTTGTCGGCTCCATCAGCCGCCGACAGGATGGCCGCGTAGGTTGCCGAGATCGTGCGAGCCGGTGAAGAGGCAATACCAGTGTTACCGGCCGGATCCGTCGCCGTAGCAGTGAGTGAGTGCGCACCCGAACCAAGGTTCGTGGTCGTCAGCGACCAGTTACCCGCGGAATCTACTGTTGCAGTACCAACAAGCGTCGCCCCGTCGTAGACGCGAACGGTGGACCCAGCTTCGGCTGTACCATTGAGTGTCTGCGTCAGTGAGTACGTGGTGATCGCATTCATCGTCGGCGCTGCCGGCGCAGTGATATCGACGATCAGGCTGGCATTAGCCGAGCTGACGCTTATGTTGCCCGCAGCATCGGTCGCCTTCGCCGTGATCACGTAGGTGCCCGTGCCAAGAGAAGAGGTGACGATGCTCCAGGCACCAGAGCCATGAGCCGTTGTCTGACCAACCAACAACGATGCAACATAAAGCTTGACGGTGGCATCGGCCTCTGAAGTGCCTGTGACTGTTGGAGTTGCTGAATTCGTAGAAATCGGCGAACCACTGATCACTGGAGCAGCAGGTGCAGCCTGATCAATCGTGATCGCCGAATCACTGGAGGTATTCGATGTGTTGCCCAAATCATCCGAGGCATTCGCCGCGATCAGTTGTACGCCAGACGCAACGAAACTTGCCGCGTACGACCAAGTTCCCTGAGCATCCACAGTGACTGTCGTTGACGGGTTAAGTAAGACACCGCTGCGGTAAAGCCTGATCGTGGATCCAGCAACACCTGTACCGGTAATCGTTGGAGTGAGGGTGCTGGTCACTTGGGACTGGACAACGGGAACCGCAGGGGCCGTCGTATCAACAGTGACGCGCAATTGTGCTGACGACAGCGAGGTGTTTCCGGCGGTATCGGACTGTGTCGCAGAAATCGCATGAGTGCCCTCGCTCAAAGCTGACCCAGGTGTGAATGTCCAGGTACCCGCACCATTGACTGTGGCAGTTCCCAGCAGCAATCCACCGTCAAAGACCGAAACAGTCGAACCGACCGCACCGGTGCCAGTGATTGCCGGCGGGTTGATACGGGTTTCAGATGGCGTCAAGACAACGGGTGCAGCTGGCGCTGCGGTATCGATCGTGACACTCATTGCCGCCGCATTACTTTCGTTTCCGGCGACATCTGTCGCGATAATCGAGAACGCATATGTGGCATCGGACAGCGCGCCGGTGACAATGCTCCACGAGCCTGTCGCATCTGCAGTAGTCGTGCGACCGACACCGCTCCAACTCACCCTGACCGTTGACCCAGCTTCAGCTGTGCCACTGACGGTGATGTCGGAATCGTTCGTGATCAAATCAGATGCGCTCGTTCCAGTATCGATACTGATACCCAGCGATGCAGGTATCACTGGTGCAGTGGCATCGATGGTCAGTTGCAGTGGGGCGCTTGGATTGCCTTCGTTACCTGCGGTGTCGGTTGCTGTAACAGTCAACGAACGTTGTCCGGCAGCCAATGCAGTGCCGGCAGTGATCGTCCATGTGCCTTCCGAGACTGTTGCAGTACCTAGAGCCAAACCACCGGAGTACAGCGTGATCACCTGTCCATTGGTTCCAGTACCGGTGATCGTAGGAGTGGTGTCATTGGTGATGCGATCACCGAGCGCTCCCGAATCTGAAGCGCTCGCCAATAACGGAGTTGGCGCAGCGGGCAGAACAGTAACCAGAGTGACAGAGAGCGTCGCTGATGATGTGCCGATGTTGCCAGCTCGATCATCCAGACGCGCAGTGAGCGCTGTGACACCTTCACTTAACGAACTCGACAGGGATACCATCGTGGAGCCAGCAGTCACATCTGCGGCCGAGACCGTGGCACTTCCGAGCACTGTCACACCGTCAAGGATTTTGACTTGATCTCCGGCTGCCGGGACCGTATTTGCAAGTGACACAGTCAAGCGCGGCTGCGGGATACTCGTGATGTTGTCAGTGCTGGAAATTCCCGTGTCATCTGCGGTGAGCAGATCTGGCGCCGAAGTTGCAGTGCTACTCGTACGGTCAATGGTGACCACGAGTGCCGACGAGTTTGGACTTGTCGCATTGTTAGAAGGACGGAATGCGACGGCAGTAATACTGCGCGGCCCTGCATTGAGAGAAATGTTCGGGAAGGTCAACGAACTTGGGATCGATGCACCCAAAATCACGGTATCCACGACAGTGCCATCGACCAGCAGACGCACCTGATCTCCGGAGGCAAGACCTGAGGAACTGATGTGGATGCTTGAAATTGAGACAGTGAAGGTCGCTGACGAAGCGTTGGTGAAGTTGTCGCTACTTGACACTCCTGTGTCGCTGCCTGAGGTGAGGTCTGGAGTGCCAGGTGCATCGACCGGACGGGTGTCCACAACGAATGTTCCGGTAGATGAACCCACAGCAGTGCCGGCTTCGGTCACTCTCGCTGCGAGGTCGTAGGAGCCGTCTGCCAAACCGCTCAGAGCGAAGCTATACGTGCCGGCCGCAATGTCAGGGGCACCAATCGTATGTGTGGAAAGGACATATCCGGACCCGTCGAGCAGATTCAGAATCTGCCCGACCTTGGCCTGGAGCGCACCGGAATTCACCAACGCGACATCAACGAAAACCGATGACAGATTCGTTATGTAATCACGGTTTCCGGAGTCCGAAGCAGGTGCAAGGCTCGGCACACCCGGAAGTGCCACGCTGTTGAGATTCGATGTCACCGAGCGAGCGATGACAGTCGAATTCAGTAACGGATCGCTCGCGGTGATCTCAAATGGAATTGGTGAAGTGGTACCTATCGCAGTCCAGTCAGTTGCATCGATGACATAAGCCCATGTGGTGGCTGTTGGATAGGTAACTATTCCGTGTGCCGACGAGCCCAGGATCTTGACTGCAACTGTCGCACCACTTTCCAACGTGCCAGAAAGGGTGACGCCAGACGACTTCTCGGCATAGGTGATGTCGTTGTTGCCGGCGACAGCACCGAATGTCACTGCAGGCGCAGTTGTGTCGACTACATACGTGCGAGCAGTGCCTGCAACGCCTTCATTACCCGCTACGTCAGTGCCGGTCGCCGTGAAGGAATGCGAACCCTCAAGCAGTGAACTTGCAAGAGTGAACGACCACACTCCCCCGCTAGCAATCGTGGTACCTATGACAGTTGCACCGTCATAAATGGTGATGAGTTCGTTGGCGGCTGTGGTGCCCGAAAGCGTGGGGCGCGCATTGGCCGATGGGGTGGTCGGAGCAGTAATGACTGGCGCGGTCGGCGCGGTAACGTCGATGGTGACCGCAAGAGAGATCGATGCAAGGGAGACATTGCCCGCAGCGTCGGTGGCCTTCGCGGTCAGCGTCACCACACCCTGAGCAAGGGTGTTCGTCGTAGCGATCCAGCTTCCTGATGCACTCGCGATGGCACTCGAGCCAGTTGCCGAACCATCTGCATAGAGCTGAACAGTTGACCCGGCTTCAGCAATGCCAAACACCGTAATCGTGTTGTCTTTCGTGATGCCATCAGTTTGAGAACGACCAGTGTCATCGGTGATCACAGTGACAATCGGAGCCGCGGGGGCAGTGAGATCCACACGCCATGTCACTGCCGTTGCATTCGTTGAGATGTTGCTTGCAGCATCTGTCGCGGTTGCCATCACAAAGTGATCTCCATCAGACATCACCGTCGATGTGATTGACCAAGTGCCTGCGCCACTAGCTGTCACCGTCCCAAGCAAAGAAATAGGTGACACGGACGTGTCATACACGCGCACGATTGCGCCAGCTTCTGCAGTGCCCGAGATTGTCGGAGTTGCTGTGCCAACGGTCACCGGTGAGGTTCCCGTAATGATCGGGGCATTTGGTGCCGTGGTGTCGACGACGATTGCATTGGCCGGCGCAGTGAAGGTTCCAACGAGCGCATTTCCTGCTGCGTCGGTGAGCGTTGCTCCATTTGCAGCCAGGAGCCCGACTCCAATGCCACCTGCGGAGTCGGTGTCCCCGTTAACCACCGTGTAGCGGAAGAGCAGAGCGTTTGTGCCGCTTCCTGAAAGGTATGTGGCATTGACGGTGCTCGATCCAAGGGTCAGTGGGATCAACGGAGTGCCGCCAGTAATGGTCACGTTCTCCGACGTAGCCAAGGTCACCGTGATGGTGTTACCCGCCTTGGCTTGAGTGGCGGTTGCATTACTCGAGGCAATGGTGGCGCCAGACACTACTGGCGCAACATTGTCGACACTGATCGAGATCGTGTTGCTTGCTGTGGTGTTTGTGTTGCCATTGGAGTCAGTGAATCGCGATGGAGGAATCGAGATTGTTGCCGTTGCGGATGTCGTATTTGCGTTCGGAGTAAAGACCGCCGTATACGAGGTGCCTGAGCCAGTGAAGGAAGTAATCGTGCCACCCGAGACGCTGAAATCACCTGAGACAAGGTCGGTGACACTCTCGCTCGTCGTGATGGTCAGCGTCGAAGTCTCGCCACTCTTGAGTGCAGAGGCACTGCTGCTGATCGCCGCAGTCGGCGCGGAGTAATCGACCACAAGCGTGGTGGAGTTACTTGCGTTGGAAACGTTGCCCGCGGCGTCGATGAGTACAACCGTGACGGAACCACCCGAGGCGATTGCTGATTGCAGCGCAGCGGTTGTGGTCGTGCCCATCGTGAATGTCACACCTGTGTCAGCAAGCAGGATCGTGTTATCGGTAGCAATGACAATCCCGTTAATGCGCAACTGAGCGGAGCCGCCCGAGGCCTGCCCGAATGCGACGGTCTGACCGGCGACGATGGTTGCGGTCGCCGTCATATTCGTATTTGTGCCGTTCACAGTGTTCGACGGCGGCGTGGTTCCGCCCACTGCATTCAGAACAGGAGCGCCAGGCGCATCGGGTGCAAGTGAGTCAATCAGGATTGCCTTGGCTCCAGCAATGTTGTTTGCTCCACTAGGCACGGTCGTTGAGTTCATGACGTTGCCGGCGGAATCTTGCACACTGCCAATGGTGAAACTTGTGACGGTGAGGTCGTTGGTCGCCTGCGATGCGCCGACCGTGTAAGTGCCGCTCAGAATTGTGCCTGCAGTGACACGCGACAACGTGACCGTGGCGCCAGTATCGAGGGTCACGGTGATCGATGCACCTGCCTTCACCGACTCGGAAGCCGTGGCAGTGATGGTGATTGCATCACCCTGCTTGTAGGCGCCGTCTGCCGAGGTGGAACCGAACGCAGTAATGGTCGGCCGCACGGTGTCGATCGTGAAGTTCAGGGCATTGCTGGCCGTGTTCGGGTTGCCTGAAGCGTCGGTCAGATTGCCAGCGGCGACCTGAATGCTGCCCGCGATGCCATCACCTGAGCTCGGCGTGAAGGTGGCGGTGTACACGGTGCCCGAGCCATTGGCGGTGAGCGAGGAAATCGTGCCGCCGGTCACTGCGACGTCACCTGACACGAAGTTCGACGTTGCCTCGCTGACCGTGAAGGTCAAGGCGGCCGTGTCGCCGGCGACGAAGGATGTGCGATCGGTGGCCACGGTGACCGTCGGCACCACATAGTCGACGGTGAGAGTCACCGCCGCGCTGGCCGGCGAAGCATTACCCACCGCATCGAGCAGGACTACCGTGACCGACCCCCCTGCGGGAACAGCCGCCTGTAGCGCTGCGGCGCCGGCGAGTCCGAGGTCGAAGTTCACTGAGGTGTCGCCGGAGCCGATTGAGGCATCCGTCGCGATGATCGATGAACCGAGGTACAGCCGGGCAGATCCGCCGGTCGCTTGGCCTGCAGTGATCGTGGCCGTCGCCGTCAGGTTCGTATTGGAAGCCAGCAGCGTGTTCGCTACAACTGTGCCACCAACAGGTGTGAGCGCGAGGGCCGTGGGAGCACTCGGCGCCACGGTGTCGACCACAACAGCGCTTGTGCCCGCTAGTGACGAAGCATTCGCGAGTGCCGGAAGCGTAAGCACCGCGTCATTGCCCGAGGCGTCGCGAATCGTGCCACCGCCCGTGGCCAGTGCCGTGGTACTCGCGTAGTTCAAGTCGTTAGCAAGATCGCCGTCGACCGTGGTGTAGCGGAAAGTCAGGGTGTTGGTTCCGGAGCCGCTGATATAGGCGGCAGAGCGCGCGGTACCGAGATCCAGACTGAGGGTCGGCGTTCCGCCACCCGTCGTCACGTTGACGGTGTCATTGAAAGTCACGGTCACGGTCAGTGGCGCACTCGAGCGATAAGTGCCCGAGGTCGGCAAGGCCTGAACGCTCGTGACGGTCGGCGAGGCGGTATCGACGGTCAACGTCAACGGGGTTGCGGCTGAGTTCGGGTTTCCGATGAGATCGGTGAAGGTACCCGAGCTCACGCCGATGACTCCGTTCGTCGTCGATGAAGCAGTCGGGGTGAACGTCGCCGTGTAGACAGACGAACTGGTCGAGGCAAAACCACTCAGCGTGCCCCCAGAGACCGTGACATCACCCGAGGTGAAGGTTGATGAGCCTTCGGAGAGCGTGAAGGTGATCGTGGCCGTCTGACCGGTGATAAGTGTTGATCGCGAACTGGTGATGGTGATTGTCGGCACGATGTAGTCGACTGCTAGACCAACAGCTGCACCGGCATTCGACACGTTGCCCACCGCGTCAGTGAGACGCGCCGTGACGGATCCACCAGCAGTGATGAGCCCCTGCAGCGCGGCAGCCGTCGAAGTTCCCATCGTGAAGCTCACCGAGGTGTCGCCCGCCAGGATCGTGGCGTCAGTTGCGATGACAACACCCGAGAGCATGAGCTCGGCAGAACCGCCCGTGGCCTGGCCTGCGGTGATCGCCGCGGTAGCGGTGAGGTTTGTCGAGTCGCTGAGCAGGGTGTTCGCCACGATGGTCGGGCCGACCGGAGTGAGCGCGAGCGACGTAGGCACGTTGGGCGCGAGGGTGTCGATCACGAGGGCCTTGTTGGCACCGAGGGATCCTGAGGCTCCTGGCGCCATCAGTGTGAGCACAGCATTATTTCCCGCGGCATCCTTCAGCGTTCCACCGGCGAGCGCGAGGGCTGACGTCGAGACGATGTCGAGATCACCTGAGTTATCGCCCGCCTGCACCGTGTAACGGAAGGTGAGAGTAGTTGTTCCAGAGCCGGACACATAGGTCGCTGCGCGATCCGTGGTGCCGGTCTCCAGTGTCAACGTAGGAGTGCCCGTTACGGTGACTGCTTCGGATGTCGTGACAGTGATGTCAATGACCTCACCGGCCTTGTAGGTGCCATCGGTCTTCGTCGACGTGATGTTCGCGAATGTCGGTGCCACCGAATCAACAGTGATTGACCCTGAAGATGCCGAGTTCGCCAGCCCGTTGGCATCCGTGAAGGAACCTGCCGCCACCGTGAAGGTGACTGCCCCATTCGCGCCACTCGACGGGGTGTACGTGGCCGTGTAGGTCGTTCCGGAGCCCGCGAAGTTGGACAGCGAGCCGCTGCCCACGGTGACTGCGCTTGGGCCGAAGTCCGTCGAGGCACGAGAGAGAGTGAAGGTCACAGTGGCCGTCTGTGATCCACTGATGGACGTCGGTGATGTTGTGATCGTCGCCGACGGGAAGTTGTTATCCATCGTGTAGGTCTCGGTGGTCGTAGCCGCTGTCAGATTCGTCAACGCGTTACCGGCGAGATCGGTGATACTCGCAGCAGGATC
>CANFTO010000012.1 GCA_947449945.1 Actinomycetota bacterium
AAGGTTGCGATAAACGGTACGAGTTTTGCGTAGTTGATCATCAGCGCATTCAGGGTTCCCGCGATGCAGCCAACACCGATGCAAACAAGCGCACCAATCACGAGCGTTACATAAGGAGCCATTCCCCCTTCGTTCAGCGAACGCATCGCAAAGGCACCGACAACACCCGACAACGTACAAACCGACCCAACAGAAAGGTCAATGCCACCGCTAACGATGACGAAGGTTTCAGCAAGAGCGACAAGAACGAGTGGACCCCAGTCAGCCAGCACATTCCCCGCGACACCGACTGAGAAAAAGATGTGATTGAACGCGGTAAATACCGCAATCATTGCCAACAGAACGAGAAACAAAATGAACTGCTGATTCGTCACGAATTCTTTTAATCGTGAGGGTTGCGTGGTGTGAGTAGCGGTAGTCACGCGATTCCTTCCGTTCTATTAGTACCGAGAATTTGATCGTAGTAAGAAGTCTGGTCGGTGACTGCCGAAGCAATCACCGACCAGATCAACCTAACCCTACTTATGCGACGTAAGTGTACTTCTTGAGATCTGCATCGCTGGTGTTCGCATCGAGAACAACGTTTGGAATAACAACGTCATGCTCGGTCACGGTGCCGCCACCAAGGGTGGTGCAGATGTTCTGGATTGCAAGCTTGGCTTCAGCGCCTGGATCCTGTGCAACCAGAGCGGTGAACACGCCATCCTTGATCAACTTCACGTTGTCTGGGTAAGCGTCGTAGCCAACAAGTGCAACCTTGCCGGTCAAGCCCTTTGCCTGCAGAGCTGCAGCAGCACCAGTTGCGTTAGTGCCGTCAATTGCGAAGATGCCATTGAGGTCTGGGTACTTGGTCAACCAGTTGTTCACGTTGGTGTTTGCCTTTGCAGAGTTTGACTCTGAGTAAGCGACGTCAACGATCTTGATACCTGGGTAGTTAGCCTTGATTGCAGCCTGGAAACCTTCGAGGCGAGCAACGTTGGTGGTAGCCGTCTTTGAAGTAAGACCAACCACGACCTTGTATGACTTGCCATCTTGGTAACCAATTGCGGTTGCAATTGCGTCAGCTGCTTTGGTGCCACCATCGGTGTTGTCACCGGTGATGAAAGAAACAGCCTTTGAAGTGTCGTCAACGTGGGTGTCAACGTTCACTACTGGGATACCGGCTGCGATTGCCTTGTCGTTTCCAGCCTGAAGTGCAGTTGGATCGGTTGGGATCAATACGAGACCGGCTGGGTTGGTTGCGAGAACCTGATCAAGCACTGGGATCTGGGTAGCTGGTGAGTATTCCTTGTCACCCTGCCAAACCAAGGTTGCGCCTTGTGCGGTTGCTTCTTCCTGTGCGCCGACCTTCATGGCGTTGAAGAATGGATCAGCAACTGCGCCCATGACGAAGGCAATGGTCTTGCCCTGGCATGCACCTGATGCTGACGCTGAACTGTCGGTTGAAGCTGAATCGCTGCTGCTTGAGCAAGCTGCAAGCAGCAGTGAGGTCGCACCAGCGGCAACTACGAGGCCTGCCGTTGAGCGCTTCATGTTTGAGATTCCGAACATAGGTAAGGAGTCCTTTCGAGGGTGTGCCAGTCGATGTCTGACAACGTTGTCAGGCAGTTCTAATGCCACGAATACCCTCTTGTCAACGGGTTTTTCAAAAGATAGACAAATTTATTTTGACAACGTTATCTTTAGGGCTCAAGATCACTCATTAAATACGAACGAAAGGGACAGATCCTCATGTCGGTGAACGCAAATGTGGAATTTTCCACGCGTTCGCGTCCCACGATGAAAGAGGTCGCCGCTCTTTCGGGAACCAGTTTGAAGACAGTTTCACGGGTGATGAACCAGGAAGCTGGGGTATCCCCCGAGCTGATCAAGAAGGTCAAGCAGGCAGCCCTATCGCTGAACTATCAACCAAACTTCACGGCAAGTAGTTTGCGACGAAGTGACGGCAAGACCAACACAATTGGGTTGCTTCTTGAAGACGTTGCTAACCCATTTTCATCTGCTTTGCAGCGAGCAATTGAAGAGGTTGCGCGCGATCGTGGAGTTGCAGTGCTCGCCGGAAGTGTCGACGAAGATTCAGCCCGCGAACGTGAATTAGCAGCAGCGTTTATATCGCGCCGCGTGGATGGACTCATCGTTGTTCCGGCAGGACACGACCAGTCGTACTTGCAAATCGAAAAACAAAGCGGAACGCCAATGGTGTTTGTTGACCGCCCGCCGTCGCTCCTTGACGCAGATTCAGTGCTTACGGCAAACCATGATGGCGCCAGGCTCGGCGTTCAGCATCTCATTGATAATGGGCATGAACGCATTGCATATTTGGGTGACCTTGCAACGATCTCTACAGCAGTGGATCGCCTTGCAGGATATCGCGATGCGCTGGAGCGCGCGGGAATTGAATTTGATCCTTCAATAGTGAAGCAGAATTTACGGGCAAGTTTTGAAGCTGAGATATTCACCAATGAACTGATGGATTCTGATTATCCGCCGTCAGCAATTTTTGCCAGTCAAAACTTGATCTCGATCGGTGTGATGCAGGCTCTTCACCGCGCTGGGTTGCAAAACACCATTGCATTGGTGGGTTTCGACGACATCCCTATGGTGGAACTCATCACACCAGGATTGACCGCGATCATCCAAGATGTTTCGGGCTTGGGTAAAACAGCAGCTGAATTACTCTTTGACCGCATTGATGGTGAACAACTTGAATCGCAACATCGTGTACTCGATGTTGAACTTGTAATCCGTGGCTCGGGGGAAATCCAAGGGCCTGTCCGTCATTCTTAGCCGTTTTACCTCAACATGAAAGGCCGAACCATGGCACAGCCGCTCTACCTCATCGCAACGATCCGACCGATTCCTGAACATCGCGATGTTCTCATTCAGGAATGCAAGAAGCTGGTCGATGCGTCGCTTCAAGAGCCTGGCTGCGAGCTTTACGACCTCGTGATCGCTGACGGTGATGACTACTTCACCATGATGGAAAAGTGGACAACGAAAGCACATTGGGATGCTCATATGCTCACTTCGCATGTTGCGGCGATGGGTGAGGTTGAAAAGAAGTACTGTCTCGAACCGAATCAGTTGAAGTTCTTGTTGCCTGCCTACTAAAGCGCAGAAGCAAAGGCGGCTGCGCTGTCACCAGCAATGCGACCAAAGGCGAAACAGGTGGCCGTTGGATTGCCGCCGATGGACATTGGACCGGCAAGGCCACCCGCGCACTCCCCACCAGCAAATAAGCCAGGAATCACTTCGTGCTTGGTGTTAATTACTTCACCATGTGCGTTAACGCGTGGGCCGGCACCCGTGAAGCCGATTGAGGAAAGGCGGATTTCTGTTGCGTAGAAGGGACCTTCGTTGACGGGGCGAAGGACTGCGGAATCCTTAAGTTGTACTGAATCAAATCCAGCGGATACATCCGCGTTGTATTTCGCAATTGTTGTTGCCAGGTGTTCCCGAGAAATACCTAATGTGTCAGCAAGATCGTTCAGGGACTCGGCCTTGACCATGTCCCCCTTCTCCACCATTGCGTCAACAACATCTACGACCCAGTCAGGATGCAAGCGTCGCTTAGGTGCACCTTCTACTAGGCGTTCACCGGATGGGCTGTAATCCAACTTCGCTGATTCATCAAAAATGGCATACACAGGTGCTACCGCTGAATTAAAGGCACCGTGCATTGCTGCTATTCCTGCGGTTTCATCCACAAAGCGCCGACCTGTTGCATCAACCATGATCAAGTGACCGGGCAATGCTGGGTTCGATACCTGAACGTAGCCGGGTCGAATTGTTGCTTCGTAGTAATCGCGACCCGTAATTTGTGCGCCAACTGATTCAGCCAAGGGAATCGCATCACCCTGTGCGTATGGGGCGAGTTCATCGCCGCCAACTGGTAGCACCCAGTCACCTGCAAGGTTTGCAAGTTCTGGCATCCACACATTCACGAGTTCCTTGTTGCCACCCATGCCTCCGGTGGCGAGTACCACTGCCTTTGAGCGCAGCTGTTCGCCAGCGGCTTCGATGCCAACTACTTGTCCGTTTTCGACAAGGAGTCGATCGACTCGGTGGTTGAGTGCGAAATCAACTCCCTGGGCACGAGCAAGTTTGGTCAGCACGTCAATAATTTGTTGCCCACCACGAGTACGGTGAATACGCGGAACTTCAAAGCTTTCATTTGGTACTACGCCACGAATTTCGACACCGTTGTCTGCAAGCCATTCAATTTCTTTTCCGGCACCTTCGCACAGGGCCCAGGCGACTGAAGCATCAAGTCGGAATGCATTGAGGCGCATGTATTGATCAAACATGGCCTTCGCTGAATCTTCGATCCCAGCTTCGCGTTGGAAGCGCGTTCCAGCTCCCATGATGTTGGACCAGGAAAAGCGGCTTCGACCACCGATTTCAGATTGGGCCTCAACGACGAGAACTGAACAGCCACTGGAGCTAGCAGCCACTGCTGCCCGCAATCCAGCGAAACCACTACCCAGAACGATTACGTCGACATCAGTCATGTGGGGCACTCCAGAACTCAATTGTGAGGTTTCTAACGGGAGCAATCTTAGTGATGAGGCGACTTTCCCGTCCTCCTGAAGTCTGTGAGTGGTTGAATGCGTGTACCCACATACAGGGCAGCAATTCGCGCACGAAACCTTGGAGGAATGGTGTCGCTCACTCTGCGTCGCAACGATTACTCGCTGACAGATGAACAAGGGCAACTTGTTGACATGCTGCGGGATTTGTTCACTGAGCAATCACCAATCGGCCTTGTCCGCGCTGCCGAACCTTTGGGTTTCGACGAAACGCTGTGGAACACCGTCAAAGAAAACGGACTGATCACAATTTCTGTCCCTGAGAATGCTGGTGGCGATGGCGGTGGACTCGTTGAACTTGTGTTGGCGGGCATTGAGATCGGTCGAACAGCCGCACCAGTTCCGCTGCTCGATCAGGTCGTTGCGTTGAGAGCCTTTGCCGCCTTGAGTGCTGCTGGTGCAGATCTCGCAGGTTTCGACCTGGATGCAGCGCTTGCCGGTGATGTAATCGTGAGCGTTGCTCCGATTTCCACTTGGGAACTTGGTGCTCAATTGATTCCAAGCGGCGCAGTTGCCAAAGCAGTGCTCGCATTTAAAGATGACTCAATTATCTTGATGACGCGTCAAACCCCCGCTCCTCAAGCCCAGAACGAAGGCTGCGCACCGGTTGCATGGTGGAGTCCAGCAGATGCAGATGTCACCACCACGACTGTGCTCGCAGGGGGTCAGGCACAAGCGATTTGGGAACTTGTACAGCGCGAGTGGCGTATTGCTGCTGCCTCTTCACTCGTTGGACTGTTAGCAATTTCGAGCGAAATGGCCAGGGAGTATGCCCTTGACCGTAAAGCTTTTGGCGTGACGATTGCGAAGTTCCAGGCCATCTCACATCAACTTGCTGACATTCACATGGATGTAGTGACTGCACGAAACATGACGCTCAAGGCTGCCTGGCTAACAGAGAATGAACCGAAATACCGGCCAGAACTTGCATCGATGGCAATGGCGCACGCAACCCGAGCCGCTCTTCGAAGCACAACTAAGGCTGCGCATGTGTACGGCGGAATGGGCATCACCCTCGAAGCTGACATCAGCCTCTTCTACCGGAAAGTCACCTCGTGGTCTTTGGTCGGTGGTGGCATGCGACGGGATCTAGAAGACATTGCGCGCGCAATTGATACGCGAGCTGCCGAACTTCAACTTCAGTCTTCGAATCGATAGGTGGATTAGACATGGACTTTAGTCAAGTTGTATTTACACCAGAACAACTCGCACTTGAGAGCGAGATTCGCTCGATCATCGAAGCGAATTGGACGCCCAACTATTCGCATATCGCAGTTGATCACGATCGTATGCCTGTCGAAGTCCGAATGGAATTTGCCAAGCGTGGATTACTGCACCCTGATCTTCCAAAGGATCAGGGCGGCGCAGGTTTGGGCGAGCTTGAACTTGAAATGATCGCCGGCATTGCTGATGAGTATTGGATGCCGACGAACGTTTCAAATTCGATGTTGATTCCAACCTTGGAAAAGCACGGATCTGACTGGTTGAAAGAAAACGTCTTACCAGGGATACGTCGCGGTGAGATCACCACATGCCTTGGATATTCAGAGCCTGATAACGGTTCGGATGTTGCTGCTGCAACGACAAAGGCTGTGCAAGATGGTGACACTTGGGTGATCAACGGCCAGAAGATGTGGACCACTTGGGGTAATGAGTCTGACTATGTATTCCTGCTGGCTCGCACGGGCCCAGTTGAAGAAAAGCACCGCACACTCACCATGTTCCTTGTGCCGATGGACGTACCAGGTGTTGAAGCAACGCCAGTGTGGATTCTGGGTGGTGGGCGCACAAACGTGACCTTCTACACCGATGTGACCATTTCTGATCAGTATCGCGTCGGGCCAATCAACGAAGGTTGGAGCGTGATGTCCGAACCGCTAGCAACTGAACATGGTGCTGGCGTGGAAACTCAAGGCGTTGCACCTGTGAACGGCACGATGGGTCAGACCTTCTCGCGAGTGTTTGAGAAGTTTGTTGACGCATCGATTAAGTGGGCTGCTTCGCGCAAGACTCCAGATGGAAAATCACGCTTGGAAGACCCAATCACTCGTCTGGCTATCGCTGAGGCGATGTTGGATCTTGAAATGTGTTGGAATGCCGAAGGTGAACTTGGCAAGCCGATGTCTGCTGAAGCACTTTCACGCAATGCGGATCGCATGGCTGACATTGCAGCGCCAGAAGGTCTACTCGACTTCGGTGTTGACGGCAGCATTTATGCCGGCAACATTTCAAGCGAACGCCAACATGCGCCAGGTACTTCTGTTTATGGTGGAACTACAGAGATCTACCGAAACAATCTGGCACGTCGACTCGGGTTGCCACGTCCTTACTAGTGCATTAATGAACTCAAAGACTTGCTGGGCAAGGCTTTGAAAGCTGGTTAATGCCTGTAATGTCGCTTGCGCTGAGGTTGATGGTGTTCGACACTGATGCGTACATCACGCTTTTAGGGTTTGAGGAATGTCCGAGTCCAAACACGTGCCCGAGTTCGTGGAGGAAAAGAGCAAGCACTGCTCGATTTGTTGCATGCTGGAGATAGTCAGTTCTAAATACTGCTGATCCACCGACTATCTCATCTGACAGTGGCGAAATGCTTGTGGGTGATGCCGCCCCCATCACACGACCACTGAGATAAGTCGATTCTGTATTGTTCACGAACTTCACATAAATTTTTCGATCACCTTGTTGAACACCGATGGGATGAGCGATGGTGTTTGCGTCATCAAACGTCAACGCGATGACTCCGCCCTCGGTCACTGACGTGTGTGCGGCCTTGCCCCAAATACGCAGGGCGTAACGCAAGTTAGTGATCGCCGCCGTTGTGAGAGTTCCGGTGAGTTCTCCTGTATCGACGTACCAGGTTATGGGAGTGGCGCACGACGCCCAACCCGATCCTAGGTAAGGGCCGCTTGGGTAAATCGAGACAAAACCTAGGGTCTTGGGTGCAGCAGTAGCCATTGGGTTGCCGACACAAAAAGCGCAACAAACAGTCAGTGCAGCACCGAGTGCTGCACTGACATGACGAAATCCCTGAAAACTCAAACTGCGCTCTTTCCCTTGTGTTCACAAGGCTATGCCGGTATCTGGGATTGTTTGCGACCGGCTAGGTCTTCGAGCGGACAGAACTAGCCCTTCTGAGCAGGTTCCCAGTACGGTTCTTTGAATACATATCCAAATGCTGCACTTGCAGATTTCGCCTGTCGCACCTTTGACCCCATGTGGCCAAGTTCTGAGAACAGCACCTTCAGTGGGTTGTATGTGCCCACGGGAACTGTCAAACCATAGTTAGGTGGCTGCAATGCATCGATACCTACGAAGCTGCCAAACATGCGGTCCCAAATGATCAGGATGCCGCCGAAGTTCTTATCGATGTAGACCTTCTGGAATGCATGGTGGATCCGATGGTGATGTGGGGTATTGAAGACGTACTCGTACCAACGCGGCAATTGTGGACTCCACGTTTGATGGAGGGGTAGCTGGTACAGGAGCACGATTGAAAATGCGCCGATGACGTACAGCGGACCTATGCCCAAGAGGCAGAGAGCGGAAATAGCTACGACGTCCCAGAACTCATCCAGGAATGAAATACGAATTGCCGTTGATGGGTTGTAGTGCTCACTTGAGTGGTGGACTGAGTGTGAACCCCAGGCCAGTTCAACGCGGTGGCCAACTCGATGTGCGCAATAGTAGAGAAAATCTACGCCGATGAGCGCAAGTGTGAGCGTCAACGCAATCGCCCATCCATTGTTCAGGTCGCCACCAAAGAGGTTAGCGATGCCCTGCTCCAGGTTAATCGGCGTATGTTCTGTCAGGAATTTCATCCAAATGAAACCCAGAGGAAAAACGAGAAGAATATTGAGAAATCGTGTGATGGCACTCACTGCGAGTGACGTTGTCGCATCCGAAAGAACGTCACGCTTCACTCGCTCCTTCAAAAACCACCTGCGAAAAATTTCAATAAGGAACAGCGCAGCGACGCCAAACCCCAAGATCACCAAACTAGGGTCGGCAGCTCCAAGCGTTGTCATCAAAGTCTCGACAACGAGGATTGGAAAAAGCACGAGCGCCACAATTTTAGGTGCAGTCATGAATACCTTTGGATTACTTGTGGCGTCTACATCAGCGCTCAAGCTCGGCTTCGTCATCTCTTCCTCACATCAATTCTGGGGGCGGATCACAAGGATGTTTGGTCATTAATTTTTGCAATGGCAAAGCATAAACACAACTGTGGCGGGCCCCGGAAGGGACCCGCCACAGAGTGATTTACCGAGCTGGACTATCCGTAGATGACCTTGCCGGTGGTGGTGTCGATGTACTTACCACCACAGGTTGCCTTGGCGTCAGGGATCAATTCAGCTCCCTTTGCCTTGGTGTACCAACCACAGGTGATTGGGTTGCCGTTAGGCATGATGCCGTTTGGAACAAACGAGACCTTGCCTGGAAGCATGCCAGCACCGTCGTAGCTCGAAACCTTGCGAAGTTCACTGATGAACGATGCGCGGGTTGGGCACTTGCCTGCAACCTTGAGACCCTTAATGAACAGGTCAGCACCAACGTAGCCAAGTGGTGCAGCTGGAAGGTAAGGGTTCAAGCCAGCAGCCTTCATGGCGCCTGCGAAGGTCTTAACGGAGCGAACGTTCACACCAACAGGCACTGTGCCGTAGGTCTGACCGAGTGCACCATCAAGTGCGCCGTTAGCGCTCTTCAAGGTTGCTGGGTCTGAAAGACCAGCTACTGCGAATGACTTCAAGGTGACGCCTTGCTGCTTAAGAGCAAGTGCCAACGAGATTGCACCGTCGATGTAACCGGAGTAGTTGACTGAGTCCACGCCTGCGTTCTTGATGCGCAGTGCTTCTGAAGTTGCATCGTGGGTGCCTGGAGGCGAGTCAGCGATACGAAGACCAACGGTAATGCCAACCAATGGTGCGAGGTTTGCCAGTGCAGTCTGTGATGCAGTTGCACTTGCAGTTGCGTGGTTGATGATTGCGATCTTGGTTGCACCTTCTTGCTTCATCTTCTCGAGAACAAGAGTAGGTGCATAAGTAGGAATCGATGCAGTTGTTGCGCCGGCATCGCCGAATGCATTGATGTCAGTACCAAATGGTGCGTTTGAGAAACCGGTGATAGGAATGCCGGCATCCTTGAGCGTTGGGTACATCGAGACGGTTGAGGTGGTGGTCGTCAGACCGAATACACCGTCGCCAATTGCCTTTTGCACTGCTGAAACCTGCTGTGCAGCACTGGTGGCATCGTCGTAAATGGTGAGTTTGATCTTGCGACCGTTGACGCCACCCTTGGCGTTTTCTTGGTCAACGCGAAGCTGTGCAGCTTCCTTTGAGCCAAGGAACGTGGTTGATGCTGGACCGGTAACTGAGTCGATCATGCCAAGTGAAATTGTGGTTGGCGTAACGCCTGGTGTCGCTGGGCATGATGCATTCGTTGCGGTGGTTGCCTTTGGAGCTGGCGCTGGTGCAGCCATGGCAGTGGTTGCCACGACGCTCAGCAGCACTGACGCACTGGCACCGGCAGCAAGTGCTGTCGATACACGCGTCTTGCGCGAGATGTTGAGCATTGATCCTCCTAGAGATACCCAAGCGATGTGCCGGGGCTTGATGGGAATCTTTGGCTCGAACCCTGTGTTTTCGCGAGTAATAGCAGCGAGCGATATGCAATCGTTACAAGATTTCTGGATGAAATAGGACTTTTCAGACGAGCGTGTTCCCTGAAAATGCACGACAACGGCGGCCCCCGAAGGGGTCCGCCGTTGTCGTGCTGAACGCTAGGCCTAGCTGAAAACGACCTTGCCAGTTGTGGTGTCGATGATCTTGCCACCACAGGTGGTCTTTGCGTCAGGCACGAGATCTGTGCCCTTTGCAGAGGTGAACCAGTTACAGGTGATTGGGTTGCCGTTTGGCATGATGCCGTTTGGAACAAACGAAACCTTGCCTGGAAGCATTCCAGCGCCGTCATAGCTGGTGACCTTGCGCAGGTTCGAGATGAACGAAGCGCGGGTTGGGCACTTGCCAGCGACCTTGAGACCCTTGATGAACAGGTCAGCACCAACGTAGCCAAGTGGAGCAGCTGGTGCGTAAGGGTTGATACCCGCTGCCTTCATTGCTGATGCAAAAGTCTTGACCGCGCGAACGTTCACACCAACAGGTGCGGTGCCGTAGGTCTGACCAAGTGCACCGTCAAGTGCACCATTAGCTGTTTTCAACACTGCTGGGTCTGAAAGACCTGCAACTGCGAATGACTTCAAGGTGACACCCTGTTGCTTGATTGCCTGCGCAAGAGAGATTGCACCGTCAACGTAGCCGGAGTAGTTCACTGAGTCAGCGCCTGAGCTCTTAATACGCAGTGCTTCTGAAGTTGCATCGTGAGCGCCAGCTGGTGAGTCAGCGATTCGAAGAGCAACAGTCATGCCGCCCATCAATGGCACGAGGTTTGCGAGTGCGTTCTGCGAAGCTGCAGCACTTGCTGTTGCGTGGTTGATGATTGCAATCTTTGTTGCACCCTGCTGCTTCATCTTCTCGAGAACGAGGTTATTCGCAAGGGTTGGGGTCGCGCTTGTGGTTGCGCCAGCGTCACCGAAAGCATTGATGTCAGTGCCGAATGCTGGATTTGAGAAACCGGTGATTGGAATGCCGGCATCCTTGAGCGTTGGGTACATCGCAACTGTGCTGGTGGTAGAGGTCAAACCAAAGACGTTGTCCCCGATTGCCTTCTGCACCTGTGAGACTTGCTGGGTTGGGTTGGTGCCATCGTCATAAATGTTGAGCTTGATCTTGCGACCGTTGATGCCGCCCTTGGCATTTTCCTGGTCAACGCGCAACTGCGCACCCTGTGAAGCACCCAGGAAGGTGGTTGCAGCTGGGCCAGACTTTGAACCGATCCAACCAATGGTGATGTCGGTAGGGGTTACGCCTGGGGTTGCAGCACATGATGCGTTCGTTGCAGCCGTTGGCTTTGGTGCAGGTGCTGGTGCAGCCATGGCGCTTGTGGCCACGACGCTCAGCAGCACGGAAGCGCTGGCACCGGCAGCAAGAGCTGTCGATAGGCGCGCCTTGCGCGTGTAGTTGAACATGAATCCTCCTTGAAACACCCGCACCATTTGTACGGGCATAAGGTGAATTTTGGTGATAAAAGATAATTTTTGCTACTTATGGGGCATAACGATGCTCAATCGTTACAACAAACTGTTCACCACCGCACGAGACGATCCACTCAGCTGCCGAGGTGATGGTCCCGAGATAGGCGTGGGGTGACCCTCTTCAGAGAAAGAGGGGGACAACACTTGCCTTGTTTAAGGTTTATGTGTATCTTGAACGAGTGACATCACAAACACATGACACCTTGAATCGGGTACTCGTCGTCGATGACGATCCCGACATGTTGGCTATCGTCCAATTCGGCCTGAACCAGCAGGGCTTTGACGTTATCTGCGCTGCAAGTGGCTATGACGCACTCAATGCAATTGATGACTTCGAACCAACCATCGTGGTTTCGGACGTCCATATGCCAGGTCTAACTGGCTTCGAATTAGTTTCCCGACTCCGTTCACAACCAGAAACCGCCCACATTCCCGTTCTATTAATGAGCGGTGAAGCAACCTTGCCGGAAGATTCAATTTATGGGCTTGAGCTTGGTGCGGATGACTACGTACACAAGCCACTCAGCCTGAGTGAGTTGGGAGCGAGAATTACTCGCCGGTTGAACCAAGGCCAAACCGGAGGCGCTCCAACGCATCGAGCTCGGAACACAATCCACTCGTACGAGGCCTTTCTCGCCAGCGCGAACTATGAAATCAACCGATCAGTGGAGTCTGGACATCAAGGCGTTATTGGAATTATTGGGATCGCCGAGGTTCGCGTATTACTCGACCGAATTGGCAACAAGGGAGTTGACCAACTTCTCGAAGAGCTTGCTCGCACAATTCCAAACTCACTTGGCAAGTTAGCTTCAATCGGTCGGGACAACTCCGGCAGGCTTCTGATCGCTGTGCCAGAAAAAAACCTATATTTTGTTGAACGAAGGCTCAATGCATTCGCTAAGAAAATCGCGGGGAAAACGTTCTATGTCGACGGCGAACGGATTCACCTCACATTAGCGAGCGGCATCACGAGTTTCGAAAATGAAATCGAATCAGCACCTGATTTATTGAATCAGGCTCTCCTAGCTCTCGATATTTCCCGTGACTCACTTGATCTGTGCACTGCCGTGTGGGACCCAGAAATGCAGCAGGCTCCAAAAATTCGGCGCAAGATTCTTCCCAAGAAAATTCAGCCATACCTGTACGCCTTGAGCACCCTAATCATCGGTATGGGTGTGCCATTCCTTGCTTACACTCTCGCAGCCGCACATGGGTTCGATTTGGTTCACGTTGCTTACATCGTCGTGGTGGTGGCCCTCGTACTTACTGGAACAATGATTTGGGTTGAAGGGTTTTGCGCACTTCGTGCCACAAAAATGCCAGAAAAAACATCGCGTCCCTATGGATCTGCTTCTGCAATTATTGCGGCGTACATGCCAAATGAGGCCGCGACAATTCTGGATACGTTAGAGGCATTCCTGCGTCTGGATTACGACGCCGATCTCCAGGTGATTCTTGCCTACAACACTCCACACCCTTTGCCCATAGAAAAAACCTTGCAAGAGTTAGCTGAGCGTGAACCACGGCTTGAAATTCTTCGCGTTCCAGACAGCACCTCAAAGGCACAAAATGTCAATTACGCGCTCTCGTATGTTCGAGGCGAAATCGTCGGAATCTTTGATGCTGATCATCAACCAGACCGCAACTCATTTCAACGCGCCTGGAACTGGCTCTGCGACGACTACGACGTGGTCCAGGGTCACTGCGTCGTTCGCAATGGAAATGCATCGTGGGTCGCGCGAACGATTGCCGTTGAATTTGAGGCCATCTACGCAGTGAGCCATCCTGGCCGTGCGAAGTTTCACGCTTTCGGAATTTTCGGTGGGAGCAATGGCTACTGGCGAACGGACCTGCTTCGTTCGATTCGTATGCGTGGTTCGATGCTTACTGAAGACATTGATTCCAGTATTCGCCTTCTTGAACAAGGAGGAAGAATCGCATCCGACCCTCATTTGTACTCGCGAGAGTTAGCTCCAACAAATCTCAGCGCGCTTTGGAATCAACGTATGCGCTGGGCGCAGGGTTGGTTCCAGGTTTCCATGCGCCATGTACTCGAGGGGATGTTTTCTTCGACACTCTCGGCACGTCAAAAAGCAGGAATCTTCATGCTTTTGGGTTGGCGTGAGATGTATCCATGGATTTCTATCCAAATGATTCCAATTGTTGCCTTCCTTGCCCTTCAGGCTGGGGGAGTGAACAAGTTGAGTTGGTTCGTTCCGCTGCTCGTGATGACCACACTATTTACATTTAGCGTCGGACCTGGTCAAGTGATATTTGCCTGGAAACTTGCAACGCCTGAAGTGAAAAAAAATAAGAGCTGGTTTGTCACGTACTTCCTAGTTTCCGGATTTTTCTACACCGAGATGAAGAACATGATTAATCGCATTTCACAGATTCAAGAAATCGCACGCAATCGTGAATGGAAAGTTACGCCACGCAGTGTGGAACTCAGCACAGATGCATCACCACAGCCTGTCTTAGAGACTGTTGGCAATTAGCATGAGCATTCCTACCTTTTTCGCGAGCTCTACGAAGAGCCGGCAGTCAAAGCCTAAGTTTGCAAAGAGCAATCTGCTAGTTGAATTCGTAGAAGAACTTCATTCGATTGATCACTTACAGCCGAATTCAGCAATGCGTTCCGCTCTTCAATTGGCATCGGAGGTTCTTAAAGAATCTTCTGGGGTTTTCGTCCGCGAACGAACGCACGAAGAACCGGTACAAGTTCTTGGTAGCAGTCACGATCCCCATATGCAGCGGACTATCCGTGCTTTGGCAAATCTCGATACGTACCGAGACATATTGAATTCCACGAGTGGTGTTCTCGATTTGCCTTCGGTTGTCGTGGGAATGAGTCAAGGAGAGGATTCGAAATTCCGGCCAGCATTTGAAAGCTTTGCGGGAATCCATCGTGAAGTCGCTGACGTTCGCTACTACTTAGCTTTTAGCTCTCAAGAATCACGTCGTCATTCGTATAGCCAGTCAGAATGTGAAGTATTTGAGTTATTGATTGATTGGCTCATTGACCTTTGCGTGAATTCGTCACCGTATGGTGACCTAGTAGACCTTGATTTGCAGGATCATTTTCCTAACATTCTCAGCCACATATCAGCGGGAATTGTTATCACAGATCACCAAGGAGTTATTTTCTACACAAATGAGAGTTTCCGGGAACTTACTGGTTTCAGTTCACCACAGTTAACTGGCATGCGTTTTATGCACCTCTTGGCAACACGCGATCACCAGCTAAGAGAGAAAATGTACGAAAGGTCGCGAGTAGCTACGGAATCTGGTGAAACGCTTACTTGTAATTTTGAAATTTTAGGATTTCAAAACACAATCATCCCCGTTTCAGTTGTGAGCGCACCTATGAATGTTCATAAAGGTAATTCTGATTTCAGAATTTTGACGGTGACCGATTTAACTGAAGTGCACGAGCAGGTCATGCGAAATGAATCTCGGATCGCACTCATCACGCACGAGTTGCGAACACCACTAACTTCTCTCCGGGGTGCACTCGATCTGATTGCCGCTCAGCTACCTGAGGGAGTTCCGGACTCTGTTGAACTGCTGTCAAAGATTGCTCACCGTAATAGTGACCAGCTTTCTCGATTGCTCGACGATCTACTCAATGGCGCCCGTATCAATCATGGCAGCGAAGAATTCAATTTCGACAAATATTCGATTTCTGACCTGATGGAAGAAGCTCTAGAAAACCACAGTGGATATGCACACACTTTCGAAGTGTCGTTGGTTCTTGCTTCTCATCACCAGGATGTAGAAGTTTATGTCGATCGAGACAAGTTTCATCAGGTCATGAGCAACCTATTATCAAATGCAATTAAGTACTCACATCGCGGAGGCACGGTTGAGTTTTCCACGACAGTGCTTGAGGAATTCGTTGAGTTTCATGTCATAGATTTCGGCCAGGGGATTCCTGATGATTTTGTGGAGAAGATTTTCGATGAATTCGTAAGAGTTCCGGAACAACGGGGGATCCGAAGAAAAGGAACTGGCCTAGGGCTCGCAATTACTAAGCAGATCGCAGAGGCCATGGGTGGCTACGCGAAAGTTGAATCAATGTTGGGCCAAGGGTCTACTTTCACAGTTGGGTTTGGCCGATGGAGTCAGCTTCCATGCACTGGTTCTGAGACTCTGATTCTGGATATTTCCGGTGCAGGTGAAAATGATGTCTGAACTTCGCAATGTTTTACTCGTGGAAGATGACCCTGATATTGCATTAATTGCAACCATGGCGTTAGAGACTGTGGGCGGATATCAAGTGCGCGTCGCATCAAACGGAACTGAAGCCGTCGCGGAACTCGCAAGTAGCCGTCCAGATCTTGTGCTTTTAGATGTGATGTTGCCTGACACGACTGGAGTCGAGTTGCTTGAAAGTATTCGAGGCGGTGCGTTGACCTGGGATCTTCCAGTCGTATTTATGACAGCTCGCGTTGATCCGCCCTCAATAAGTGCGTATCTGGATCTTGGAGCACAAGGAGTCGTTCGCAAGCCATTTGATGTCATGGCTTTGCCAAGTCAAGTTGAGGCTCTTTGGGGCGCACAACTTCAGCATTGATTCAGAGCGCTCTGCAAACACTGAACGATGACCGCTCGGATTCTTTCAATCTCGTGATTATCGAACGGCTCACGTTTGCTGAGAACGCTCATGGCTCGTAAACGCTCGGCAGCGTCTAAAACACCATAGGTCCCCAGCGTTCCAATGAGCCGGTGTGAAACATCTCCAAGGTCGCTCAGGGCTGACTCGTTGATTGACGTAATCGCGCGTTCCAACACAGCCCGTCTGTTATTGGCGACAAACTGGGCGAGTTTAACCTCGGAATTTTGTTCGGATCTCACGACTACACGCTACCGCGGAAAGCGTCTGGTGGCCCCGGGCAGAATCGAACTGCCGGCCAATGGTTTAGGAAACCACTGCTCTATCCCCTGAGCTACGGAGCCGTGAAACGGCCCCAAGTCTGGCAGAGCGCTGATCTGGCTGGCTGAGTGGTGGCACCGCCGTAGCGGCTTTCCCCTCAGCCAGCTCAGATGTGATCTAGCGGGGATTTAGTTAGATTGCGCGAGAGAAAATAGCGTCGATCTCGGCTAGCTCACTTGAGCTCACAGCATTCGCACGAAGGCGATCCCAATCGCGGTATACCGCCTCGGTCTTGCTGATGTGTGACTTACCAAATAGTGCATTGATGAACTTCATGGAGTTGTGCTCCTTTGAATTGTGTAGGTGATTGCGGGGCTTGTGGCCTGCTCCCACCTACGGGGTGTTTTGTTTACTCATGAATTCTCCCATGCCAAAGAAGTATGTAACGAAGTAGAAAGTGGTCTAGGTCATAAACACTGTGTGAACAAAGGGGTTTTGTGAGGGGAAGCTCAAGCAAGAATCAGGATTCTCATTTGTAGAACGACATTCTTAGGGGTGTCAGATGTAATGCGAAATGTTTACACGCTTTGTTACATCAGTTGCGAGCAAAGATTTTTCAAATGATCGAGCAACTGCAATCTCAGTTCAGCTCCGAGCTGGTGTAGCGCTTGTTGTCGCTTGATGTATTCAGCGCGGCCTTCATTGGTTTCCATCAGAATGGGTTCATATCCAAGTTCTCGTAAGTCATAGGGCGAGGCTTGCATATCTAAAGTGCGTGCTTCCCGAGCAAGAGCGAAGCAATCCGCCACAAATTCACTCGGAAGGTAGGGGAAAGCCCACATGGCATATTTATAGAGATCCATCGTGGCATGAACGCATCCAGGTTGTTCAAGCTCCGGCTGCATTTCACGCGTTGGAGTGATGACATTGAGCGGAATTGCATCGTGAGTAAAGAAGCGGAACGCATCGAAATGAGTGCAACGAAGCCCTACTTCATCAACGAGGGCAGCTATCTTCGATGGGCTCAAACGCAAGGCATAACTTTCATGCCGCACTTCATCAGGTTTGATGTTGTAGACCATTGCCCACTCGTGCATGCCAAGGCAGTTAAAGAGCGGTTGTTTTGCCGCGGTGTTATTCAAGATTGCGATGGCAAGTTCGATTCGCGGCTTGCGCTTCGTTAGGCCCGCTGGGTTGAGAGTGACCCCCTCAAGCGTTCTCTGGTAGTCCTTATTGAGTAGAAATTCGTCGGCATCACCTTCGAGAGCCACCCCGAAACCTGGATGCCAGCTTTGAAGTTTTCCAATTGAATATGGGTAGTAATCGAAAAGAAAATCATCAACCGGGTGTTTCTCGCCAACGAATTTTCGTTCCAAACGAGGGCGTACCCACGGCTCTACTCGAGCAGCATGCGTGACCTGTCGACCGCGCCACTCCTGTTCTTTCACAGAATCATCGTACGTTGCGCGTGCCATCGATGATTTTTCTATTCAGAATTCCTAGGCTCTGCACATGAATTCGCCACCAGTTGCTGCCACGCGCAGACAACTGTGGATCGAACTCTATGAAAAGAAGACTTCCAATCTCCTTTCGTTCTTGGCCTTCATCTATTTGATTACGTATTCGGTCCAATCCATTTGGTATCGCCCGGGCGTGACTTGGTGGACGCTGCTTGACGACTTTGGCAAATTGCTCTGGGTGCTCTTCGCGGCAGATTTGATGTTCCGCTTCATCATGGTGCAACCGAAGAAGCGCTTCTTTCGCACCAATTGGCTCGACACCATCACAGTGGTATTCCCACAGTTGAGAGCCCTTCGTGCACTTCGGGCATTCAACAGCGGTGGCTTCCTTTCGAAAAAAGGCTTCCTTTCCAGCGGAGCGATGGCCACGGCAGCACTGGGCGTGGTGTTGGTGGTGTGGGTCGGTGGACTCATGGTGCTCAATGCGGAGCGAGGCGCAGCTGGGGCGGAAATCAACTCACTCGGTGATGCCGTGTGGTGGTGCTTCGAAACAATCACAACAGTTGGCTATGGCGACTTTGTTCCCGTTACCGCTCAAGGTCGGGTGTATGCAGTCTTGGTGATGTTCGTAGGTATTAGCGTGCTTGGCGTGGTTTCCGCCGGTATGGCCGCAACATTGGTGAAGAAGTCCTCGAGCCAGGCTCCAGAGGAAACTCCAACCCAAGAGGTGCTCGATCAAATCAGAGAGCTCAAAGAGATGATCGAAAAATTGGAAGCCAAGGTTGATGGAAAGAGTAGTTCCTGACAGTTCGACGTAGGCTAATGCCATGTCGCCCGATCCAACGCCTCCCGCATCAGAGAAGCCGAAAAAGTTGGTCGTTGATTTACTTCCTGATGTCACGCGTGACGAAGAAGGCGGTTTTGAGTCACGTGATGATTTCTTACGTGGAGAAGTTCCCCCACATCACGGCGGTTAAGACTGCTGTTCTTTAAGTAAGTCGCGAATTTCCTGCAGCAATTTCACATCAGCGGGAGTTGCATCAACAGTTCCTTGGCCAGTGCGCTTGCGATACGCGTTCATTGGCACGACGAAAACAAAATAAATCACCGTCAACGTAATAAAGAACGTGATGAGCGCATTGATGAGCATTGAGAAATCAATGACTTGACCACGGATAGTGACGGTTCCAGCATCGATGCCACCGCCTAGGAAGATTCCCACGACTGGATCAATCAGCGCTTTGGTAAAGGCGCCTACCAGGGTGGAGAACGCAGCACCAACGACAAAGGCAACAGCAAGATCAATAACGTTGCCGCGTAGAACGAATGTTTTGAATCCCTGAAGCATCTGTTTCCCCTTATATATGTGCGGGCGAAACGACAAGGGTAAGGGAAGCCGTGGCGCCGGCTGCCGCCACTCGCACAGAATCCTCTGAAGGTACGGCGACCACGATGAGTGACTCATCCCCGGAGCTGAAGGCACTGGATGCACTTCCTCTGCTCATCACGCGTGCATGTTCAGTGATCACCACTGGCTCGCTGCCATCGAAGAGCTGAATGAGGCGAACGGAATTTCCAAGTTGCACTGCACTCGCAAGTTGTTTATCAGCAAGAAGGATAGGTACAGCGACCTCATTGGCAGTTAAGGAAAGGGCGATGGATTCTGGTGTCCCAGGTAAAGCTGGAGCGCTTGATCCGCCTGTCACAGTGCTCAGAAAGAGCAATGCAGCCAAGCCAGTGCATCCTGCAGCGACCAGGCGTCGATGTTGAGCAACAGCGATCCGCAGATTCGTCAGAATTGTGGAAAGTTCGCCCATTGAGGCAGCGTAAGTAGTTTCAGCGTTAAAGAAAAACCGTTATCCACAGCTCAGCTTGAAGCAGGAGTGGTGGAGCTACTTGAGGAGCTTGATGAACTCGTGGTGCTTGCGGCAGGAGTCGACGCGGGTGCACTCGTTGAAGGCGCTGAACTAGATGAGCCAGAGTCAGAACTTCCAGATCCTGCACGTGAATCAGTGCGGTAGAAGCCTGAGCCCTTGAACATCACCCCAACGTTGTTGAACAATTTGCGCAGGGTTGGTTCCTTGCATTCTGGGCAGTCAACAAGAGTGTCATCAGACATCTTCTGCACAACCTCAAGCTCAGCACCGCAGTTGGAGCATGAGTATTCGTAGGTAGGCACTGATTCCTCCGGAGTTGACGCACAGGTTCTTGGGAACCAATTGTGCCCGGTGGCCCTATTCTAAACCAATTCAGGTGTGAGCCCCCTATGGTTTTGCAGGTGAGTACCCGATTTCCACTTCGTCTGCTCGCTGTGGTTGCTCTCGGTGGCATTATCGGCGCTCTTGGCCGGGTAGCGATAGCAGAATTCTTTGGTACTGGCTCAACACGTCAGCTCGCAGCAACCTTGTGCGTGAATATCTTGGGGGCTGTGGCCATTGGCGCGATTTTCCCATGGCTTCGTGCGCGTACTGGCACCCCGTTACTTCAGCCGTTCTTGATCACCGGAGTACTCGGTGGGTTCACCACCTTTTCCACGTTCGCGGCTGATGTGGTGCTGACTACCGCATCGATCAGCGTCACGATTACCTACGTAGCCGTGACTCTTGTTGCTGGAATCCTTGCTGTTCCCGTTGGGACTTGGCTATTTCGCAGTGTGCGGTCCATATGAATCTTTCAACAGTGGGTTTGGTTGTTCTAGGCGCGGGAGTTGGCGCACCTGCGCGCTATCTCGTTGACCGACTTGTTACTGAACGCACGACAGTAAGTCGCATTCCGTTAGGTCTACTCGTAGTGAACGTTGTGGGTTCTGTGCTTTTAGGGATAGTGCTTGGACTACATAACCCAACTTTGGCGATTGTGATCGGAAGTGGTTTTTGCGGAGCGCTCACAACTTTTTCTGGATTCGCATGGGAAAGCAATGCGTTGTGGCGTGAACGTAGGTCAGCATTTTGGGGATTTGTGTTGCTTATGACCGCTTTATGTATCGCGGGCTTTTGGTGCGCCTGGTCGATTACTTCTGTATTGGCGTGATGTAGCGAATGCGTGCATTCGTCACCACAACATCCACTCGTGCGTCATGGGACTCAACAGGAATGTCTTCGTGGTCTTCGGTGTCATTGACCACAGCAATGAGAAGTGGGGGAGACTCAAATTGCGCCAGCGCGCGGTCATAAAAACCACCACCTTGTCCTAAGCGATGACCCATCGGATCAATTGCAAGGGCTGGAAGGACGATGACTTGAGCGTCACTGAGTTCGGTTACGGTTCCCAAGGCTTCGCGAATGCCAAAGGCACCGATCGCCGTGGGCGTCGAGCGTTCGGTCTCAACCCACAGCAAAGCAGTGCCATCTACACGAGGCGTAATCACTTGAATATTGCGTGACCACAATTCTTCAAGTAGTTCATCGGTACTGGGTTCGCTTGCAGTTGAGAAATAGAGCGCAATACAGGTGGGGCGAACTGGATTGATGACCTCAAGCACGCCATGGGCGATAGCTCGACCGGCCTCAGCCCGCTCAAACGGCGCTTGCACAGCACGGGCGGTACGAATCCTTTGTCTGACGATCGCTTTTTGCTGCGAGGTTTCCGAAGAATTGACAGTCACGAATCCATCGTGCCGCATGAAGGGCAGCTAGGGTCTCACTTATGTCCAAAGTCGTGCGCAAAGCCGTGGTCCCTGCAGCAGGTCTAGGTACCCGCTTCTTGCCTGCAACAAAGGCCACTCCAAAAGAGATGCTCCCGGTTGTTGATAAGCCAGCTATCCAGTATGTCGTGGAAGAAGCGGTAGCCGCCGGGCTCGAAGATGTCCTCTTTATTACGGGGCGCAGTAAGCGACCACTTGAAGATCATTTTGACCGCAACTTTGAACTTGAAGAAGCACTTGAACGCAAAGGCGATGAAGAGCGGCTGGGCTTGGTAACCGAGCCAACAGAACTTGCTCGAATTCACTATGTGCGACAAGGCGATCCGCTGGGTCTTGGCCATGCAGTTTTGGTTGCTGAAAATCATGTAGGTAACGAGCCATTCGCTGTGCTCCTTGGTGACGATCTCATTGACCCACGCGACCCGATCCTTCCGCACATGATGCAGATTCGCGAAGAACATGGCGGGTCAGTGATTTGTTTGATGGAAGTGCCGGCGGAATCAATTTCGCTCTATGGCTGTGCTGCCGTTGAAGTGACAAGCGAAAACGATGTGGTTCGAGTGACTGATCTCGTTGAAAAACCAGAAGCAGCACAAGCGCCAAGTTCTTATGCAGTCATTGGTCGCTATCTCCTTGATCCAGCAGTGTTCGAGGTGCTGCGCAAGACTGCCCCGGGCCGAGGGGGAGAGATTCAACTCACGGATGCGCTTCGCGTGCTGGCAACGATGCCTGCCACTGAAGGTGGCGGAGTTCGTGGCGTGATCTTCGGAGGTCGTCGTTACGACACCGGTGATCGACTTTCCTACCTGCAGGCCAACATCATGCTGGCTGCTGAGCGTGATGATCTTGGCCCTGACCTTCGCGCCTGGCTTCGTGATTACGTCGCAAAGCTCTCGTGAGCTGGCAAGCAACTCTCGTTGAAGGTGAGGTTGGACTTCGCCCGATTCGTATGCGTGATGCCAAGGCTTGGCGCGAAGTTCGCTTGCGCAACCTGCACTGGTTAGAGCAGTGGGAAGCCACGGTTCCCGAAGAAGGACGCATCGCAGGGGAGATCCCAGCCTCATTTGGCGTGATGGTTCGCACCTTGCATCGCCAAGCTCGAATGCGTCGGGTCATGCCCTGGGTGGTGACCTATAACGGAGAGCTCGTCGGACAACTCACGATTGGTGGGATCGCTTTTGGCTCCCTTCGCTCGGCTTACATTGGTTATTGGATAGATGAACGGGTTGCTGGGCGCGGAATCATGCCCACTGCAGTTGCGATGGCACTGGACTTTTGCTTCGAAGAACTTGAACTCCATCGCGTTGAAATCCAAATCCGTCCAGAAAATGCTGCATCGCGACGGGTAGTAGAAAAATTAGAGATTCCAGAAGAAGGATTGCGTCGTTCTTTCTTGCATATCAACGGTGATTGGCGCGATCACATCTGTTATGCAGTGATCGCCGGCGAACGTCCGCAAGGGTTTGTGAACCATTGGAGAGCGTCACAATCGCGTTGACGTATACCTGTAATTTCGCGACACGCCAAATGTCGTAATCGTCACATCCAACTTGTCCCGTGCTTAGGGGCTTAACGTACGCATCGTGACGGGATTGATCTATCTAGTGATCATCGCGCTTTGGGCTGCCGTTCTCATCCCAATGTGGCTGCGTCGTCACGATCAAGTCAGTGAAGTCC
>CANFTO010000013.1 GCA_947449945.1 Actinomycetota bacterium
AGCGTTACGCGCATTGCCAATCGCAACAGTTGCAACAGGAACACCGGCAGGCATTTGCACAATAGAAAGCAGTGAATCCATGCCGTCGAGTGTTCCCACAGCAACAGGAACACCGATCACTGTGATGGGGGTAAGCGATGCGAGCATGCCTGGAAGATGCGCGGCTCCGCCTGCTCCAGCGATGATCACTTTCAACCCGCGCTCAACTGCGTTATTGCCGTACTCCACCATCTCCAACGGCATGCGGTGAGCCGAAAGCACGTTGACTTCATAAGCAATGTTGAACTCATCGAGAGCATCAGCGGCGGCCTGCATCGTTGGCCAGTCCGAATCACTGCCCATGCAGATACCTACTAATGGCTGCGTAGCCATGGTGTCTCCTTTATTCATCGATGGTTCCAGAGAAGTAGTCTGCTGCATGTCGGCCGCGAACTAATAATTCTTCCGCGTTATCGCCCAGCAACGTTACGTGACCAACCTTGCGACCTGGCTTTACTTCTTTGCCATAGAGATGCACTTTGAGTTCAGGATCGCGTGCAAAAACATGACGGTAGGCGGAGTAAAGATTGCCGACCGTGCCACCAAGCACATTCACCATGACAACTGCATCTGATCGCGTACTTGGATCGCCAAGAGGAAGATCAAGCACTGCACGCAAGTGATTTTCAAACTGGCTCGTAACCGCGCCCTCGATAGACCAGTGACCCGAGTTATGGGGGCGCATCGCAAGTTCATTCACCACGATTGCTTCACCGGTATCAAAGAGTTCGACTGCGAGCATTCCTACGACATCGAGTTCTTGAGCAATTCGCAATGCGATCTGTTGCGCTTCTAATGCGAGCTCATCGGTTAGATCTGGAGCGGGTGCGATCACTTCAGCGCAAATGCCATTCGTTTGTTTGGTTTGAACAACCGGATACGCAACTGCCTGACCATGCGGTGAGCGAGCAACCTGCGCAGAAAGTTCACGCACAAACGGAATGAATTGCTCTGCTAACCAAAATGAATTTGCGGCAAGGGTCGTAGACATCACTTCAGTTGCTTGCTCGAGATCATCGACCACCCACACGCCTTTGCCGTCATAACCTCCACGCGAGGTTTTCAGCACAACAGGCCAATAGTTGGCGGACGCGAATGCCACCACATCTTCGGGTGTTTCAACCTTTGCCCAGGCCGGACAAGGCGCACCCATCTTCGCGAGCGCTTGACGCATGTGAAGTTTGTCTTGCGCATGCGCCAACGCACTGGCACTTGGTCGCACTTCAATACCAAGAGTTGCGAGCTCTTCCAGAATTTCGGTGGGCACGTGCTCGTGGTCAAAGGTGACAACATCGCAACCGTGGGCGAAGGCGATCACTGCTTCACGATCGTCGTGGGAACCGATGCGCACATCACGCACAACTTGGGCGGCAGGATCAGTATTGGTAGCTGCAAGTACTCGAAAACCTACGCCTAAGGCTGTGGCGGCTTCGGCGGTCATCCGGGCAAGTTGCCCGCCACCGATCATGCCCACAATTGGGGCGCCGTCGAGTTGCTTCACTAGCAAACCCTAGCCGCTCATGAATCCCTCGAAAAATGCTGTTCGCGGTGACCTATGCTTCCCGAATGCCTGAAACCACATCATCGAACGCTCTCGTTCGCTTGATCCATGGTTTTCAGGAGCAATTTGCGGCGCTCTTTCGCGAGGTAGCCAAGTTCGGAGCAGTGGGACTCGTCGCTCTGGTCGTCGATATTGGCCTGTTCAACCTCTTGCGTTACGCCGGTGGCCAAGGGCCAATGTTCGATCGTCCAATCAGCGCCAAGATCGTCAGTGTTGCCGTAGCCACCGTTGTGGCCTATTTCGGCAACCGTTACTGGACTTTCCGCCACCGCGGGCGCACCCATATGAGTCGCGAGCTCTCCATGTTCTTCGTCTTGAATGGCGTGGGCATGCTGATCTCTGTGGGCTGCCTCTACCTATCCCACTACGTGCTTGGTCTGACCAGTGCACTTGCTGACAACCTCAGCGCAAATGTCATTGGCTTGGGGCTTGGCACCTTGTTCCGTTTTTGGAGTTACCGCAAGTGGGTCTTCCCAGCAGTTCCAAACAATCCTGCTGATCAAGAACTCGCTGAGCGCGATGCGTCTACCTTGATCTAGGCAACGTCTTCCTTATGCTCCGCCGGTACGCCGACGCGCTTCGTCTTCTTCCACCAAGCGGTACACATCGCGCTGGATCTCTTCAACATTTGGCACATCGTTGATCAACAGACTTCCGTCGACATTTCCTGAATCAATATCAAGGTTACCGAAATTAAACATGCGGCCGAGTAGGCCTTGATTGAACGAAATGTTGTTGGTTTTCGACAAAGGCATATCTTTACCTTGCTTGGTGATCAAGCCCTTACGAACGATGATGCGCCGATCAGTAAACACATATTGCGTGGTTAACCATCGTAAAAAGGGAACGATCGACCACACGATCACCACGAGCACGAAGACCACCGCGATGATCCACCGTGGAATGCTTCCGGAAATTGCCATGAGCAACCAGGTCAGCAGGAACAGTTCAATCAGGAAGAAAAAAAACGGAACGATGAGCGCGCGCCAATGCGGTTTGAGCTCATAAACGATTGTTTCACCGGGGGCAAGAAGCTTTGCTGGATAGGCCACGGTCAGATCGTTGCATGAATGACGTCTCCAGCGGTGATAATTACCGTGTCGGACCCAACTTCAATCACTAAATGTCCGTCGTCATCGACCTGCGCAGCAATGCCCTTGATAACCTCGTCGCCCGGCAAGGTCGCTTCAATGTTGCGCCCAATAGTCGCGCAGGCCGCGCGATAGTCGCTGACTAAGTGGTGGTCTTTATTTCGCCACTGTTCAAGCCTGTGATGGAGATTGACCAGAACCTGAGCCATGAGCACCTCGCGATTCACCACGCCCTTTTCCAAGGTAATTGACGTACCTGTGGGGATTGGCAATTCGTCTTTGGTCAGTGAAACATTGATGCCGATTCCGAGCACCACGGTGTTTTCATCAATAGCCTCACTCAAAATTCCAGCGAGCTTGAAAGGCTTGCCCATGTGTTTGCCGTGATCGGGGATAACGACAAGGTCATTGGGCCACTTGACTTGGGCGGGCACCTGGGCAACAGCACTCACAGCATCTCTGGCAGCAAGCCCAGCAAGGAGCGGCAGCCAAGTCCAGGAATCGGTGGGCATCCCTTTTGGCCGCACCAAGACTGACATCCACAGCCCGGCATGGGGTGGACTCACCCAATCCCGAGCCTGCCGGCCACGACCTTGGGACTGATGCTCAGCCACGATGCAGGAGCCTTCTTCGGCTCCGGCGCCCGCCAGGCGGGCAACATCGTTATTCGTAGATTCCGTGGTGTCCAGCACGGTGGGCATTGGGCCAGACCAGCCCGCGGTGTCGAGGGCAGCCTTGAGGGCTGTGACGTTCAGGACAGTCCGCACATCTTTATCGCTCACGCCGATAAGGTAACGCGCGAGGAGGGCCAATGAGCGCCGCAGCAAAAGATTCAAATGCACTTGACCGCAACACCACCGCGGGTCGAGGTGCAGTACTTGCCCAGTACGAGGCTGAGATTGATGGTCGCCAGCAAGAGGCGATCACCAAGCAAAGCAAGCGCGGCAAGCTTTCAGCCATGCAGCGCATCGAAATGCTGCTCGACGAGCACTCCTTCCAGCAGGTTGACCAGCTCACCCGCCACCAGTCCACCGACTTTGGCCAAGAGAAGTCCCGTCCGCTAGGCGACGCAGTCATCACGGGCTACGGCACTGTTGACGGCCGCCCAGTCTGCGTGTTCGCTCAAGACTTCACTACCTTTGGCGGCTCACTTGGCGCACTTGTGGGTGAAAAGATCGTCAAGGTTATGGACTTAGCCCTCAAGACCGGCTGCCCAGTGATCGGCATGAACGACTCAGGTGGCGCACGTATCCAAGAAGGCGTTGCCTCCCTTGCCCTGTACGGCGAGATCTTCAAGCGCAACGTTGCGGCTTCTGGCGTGATCCCACAGATCTCAATGATCATGGGACCAAGTGCTGGTGGCGCGGTCTACTCACCAGCAATCACCGACTTCACCATCATGGTCGAAAAAACCTCGTACATGTTCATCACTGGTCCAGACGTCATTAAGACGGTGACCGGTGAAGACGTTGCAATGGAAGCTCTCGGCGGCGCACAAACCCACAACGTGAAATCAGGCGTTGCGCACCACATGGCACCAAGTGAAGAAGAAGCAATCGACTACTTGCGCGCATTGCTCAGCTACTTGCCAAGCAACAACCTTGAAGACGCACCAATCTTCGATACTGCAGTGAACCTTGAACTTAATGAAGATGACTACGAGCTCGATTCACTCATCCCAGATTCACCAAACCAGCCATATGACATGCACCGCGTGATCTCACACATTCTTGATGAGGGTGAGTTCCTGGAAATTCAGTCACTCTTTGCACCAAACATTGTGGTTGGCTTTGGTCGCGTTGAAGGTCATAGCGTTGGCATCGTTGCTAACCAGCCAATGCAGTTCGCTGGCACGCTTGATATCGCAGCATCCGAAAAGGCTGCTCGATTTATTCGCACCTGCGATGCATTCAATATCCCAATCATCAGCCTCACTGACACGCCAGGCTTCTTGCCAGGTACTGATCAGGAATGGGAAGGCATCATTCGCCGTGGTGCAAAGTTGATTTACGCCTACGCAGAAGCAACCGTGCCAATGATTAACGTCATTACACGTAAGGCTTACGGCGGTGCGTACATCGTGATGTCAAGCAAGCACCTTGGCTCTGACTTGAACCTCGCGTGGCCTACTGCCGAAATTGCTGTAATGGGCGCTGAAGGTGCTGCAAACATCCTGTACCGCAAGGAACTCGCTGATGCAGCAGATCCTGTTGCAAAGCGCGCAGAGTTGATTGACGAATACAAGGAGCAGCTTGCTAATCCTTATCGTGCAGCAGAGCGTGGCTACGTCGATCGCGTGATTCAGCCACACGACACACGCGTTGTGATCATTCGCGCGTTGCGCAACCTGCGTAATAAGCGCGTGACTCGTGTTGCTCGTAAGCACGGAAACATTCCGCTGTAATGAGCGAAAGCAACGAGCCAAAGCGTCCGGTCCTTCGTGTCATCTCTGGTAACCCCACAGATGAAGAGCTTGCCCTGATCCTTGCGATCGTGGCGAGCTCGAATGAGGCTCCGCAGGCGCCAAAGGGTTTGAATGCATGGAGCGATCGCACTCGAGACTTACTTAAGACGCCACGACCAAGCGCAACTGCTTGGCGTTCGTCTGTGCTTCCATAAGTCTGCACGCATCGTGACCTCACTTGTACTTGCGTCAGCCTCCCCTGCACGACGCATGCTGTTAGCCAATGCCGGAGTCACGCCACAAATCGTGGTGAGTCAGGTTGATGAAGAAGCCTTAGCCGCATCCTTGACGCCCGTAGCTCCAATTGATCTGTGTTTGGAACTTGCGAGAGCCAAGGCACGCGATGTTGCCCAACATTTCAGCGCATCTGACGATGTCGTGATCGTTGGCTGCGATTCGATTCTCGATGTCGACGGCATTGCCCATGGCAAGCCAGGCAATGCCGAGGCTGCCAAAGCCCGTTGGCATCAGATGTCTGGCCGCAGTGGCTTCTTACGCACTGGCCATTGGCTCATCCAGCCCAGCACGGGGCTTGAACTTGGCGAGGTGGCAAGTAGCGAGGTCTTCCACGCCTCCCCTAGCGAAGCCGAAATCGATGCCTACATCGCAACCGGCGAACCACTGCAAGTTGCCGGCGGATTTACCTTGGACTCCCTTGGTGGCCCGTTCATCGAAAAGATCATCGGGGATCCCTCCAACGTGGTCGGCCTGTCGCTCCCCCTCTTGCGGCTGCTCTTGATCCAGTTCGGGGTCACCTGGACCGACCTTTGGTCCGGTTTGCCCGTTGACGGCTAAGCCACCCCAATACGTGAGGTGTACCACCTCTAACCGGTAGGCGGGGTACCCCCAATGATCGCTAGAGTTCCCCTTGAAAACGAGCGCGAGGAAGAGGCATACAAAGTGCGCAAAGTCCTGATTGCTAACCGCGGTGAGATTGCCGTCCGCGTGATTCGCGCCTGCCGTGACGCTGGCCTGGCCTCCGTTGCTGTCTATGCCGAGCCGGACCGCAATGCAATGCACGTGCGCATGGCAGATGAGGCTTACGCCCTCGGCGGTGAAACCGCAGCAGACTCCTACCTCGTCTTTGACAAGATCCTCAAGGCAGCAGCTGACTCAGGTGCCGATGCAGTACACCCTGGCTACGGCTTCCTTTCCGAGAACGCTGACTTTGCACAGGCAGTGGTGGACGCAGGCTTGACTTGGATCGGACCACCACCAGCAGCAATCCGTTCGCTCGGCGACAAGGTTTCCGCCCGTCACATTGCGCAAAAGGCTGGCGCGCCTCAGGTACCTGGCACCGCAGATCCCGTTACGAATGCAAATGAAGTTGTTGCATTTGCAAAAGAGCACGGTCTTCCCGTCGCGATCAAAGCAGCCTTCGGCGGCGGCGGGCGTGGCCTGAAGGTTGCCTACAAGCTTAATGAAATTCCTGAGCTGTACGAGTCCGCCGTTCGTGAAGCAACTGCTGCTTTCGGTCGCGGTGAATGCTTTGTTGAGCGCTACCTCGACAAGCCTCGTCACGTTGAAACCCAGTGCCTTGCAGATCAACATGGCAATGTCGTTGTGATCTCAACGCGCGACTGCTCATTGCAGCGTCGTCACCAAAAGCTCGTTGAAGAAGCTCCTGCTCCATTCCTTACCGAAGAGCAGAACACTCGTTTGTACGAAGCCTCAAAGGCAATCCTGAAGGAAGCTGGCTACGTCAATGCAGGAACCTGTGAGTTCCTCATCGGTCAAGACGGCACCATCTCCTTCCTCGAAGTGAACACTCGCCTTCAGGTGGAACACCCAGTTTCAGAAGAGGTTTCTGGCATTGACCTGGTGCTTGAGCAATTCCGTATTGCTGACGGTGGCGTTATTGATTACGCCGATCCAGAACTTCGCGGTCACTCAATTGAGTTCCGTATCAACGGTGAAGATCCAGGTCGCGGCTTTCTGCCGGGCCCAGGTGAACTCATCGTGTGGCGTCCACCATCAGGCCCAGGCGTTCGCTTAGATACCGGCGCGCGTCTGGGTGACGTGATCGGCGGCAACTTCGATTCGCTCATCGGCAAGCTCATCATTACTGGCAAGGATCGTCAGCAAGCACTTGCTCGCGCTCGTCGCGCACTTGCTGAATTCCAGATCGAAGGCATCGCAACAGCACTCACCTTCCACAAGGAAGTTGTGCACGACGCTCACTTTGCTCCAGAAGATCCAAACAAGGCGTTCACCGTTCACACCCGTTGGATTGACGAAGACTTCGACAACAAGATTCCTGCGTACTCGGGTGTCAGCGGAGGCATGGCCAACCCTGACGCTCGCCAGAACTTAGTAGTTGAGGTCAACGGCAAGCGCGTTGAAGTCACCCTGCCAGGAGATGGCGCCATCGGTGGCGGCAGTAAGAGTGGCGGCTCTGCCCCTCGCAAGCTCGGTGGCAAGAAGAGCGCAGCTGTTGCTGATGGTGATGCTCTCGTTGCTCCTATGCAAGGCACTGTTGTGAAGGTTGAAGTTACCGAAGGCCAAGAGGTCAAGGCTGGCGATCTTCTCGTGGTGCTCGAAGCCATGAAGATGGAACAGCCACTCAATGCTCACAAGGCTGGATTCATTCGCAACATCACGGCTGAAGCAGGCGCAACTGTTCCTAACGGAACCGTGTTGTTGGAGATCAAGCCCGAGTAACTCTCGCGACCAGCGGTACGAAAGGATGAACTCGTGACCGCAGTTGTGATTATTGGTGGAGGCCCTGGCGGCTACGAAGCTGCACTCGTTGCCCGCCAACTAGGCGCTGACGTCACACTCATTGATAGCAATGGTGTCGGTGGCTCTGCTGTGCTCACCGACTGTGTGCCAAGTAAGTCACTTATTGCAACAGCCAATGTCATGAATCTTGCTGCAGAATCCGGCAGCTTGGGCGTGCTGATCGACGGTCAGCCCGCTGCAGCACACCTCTTGAGCGCCGATCTCAACGTGGTCAACGCCCGCGTAAAAACGCTCGCGGAAGCCCAAAGTGAAGATATTGAAGCTCGTCTTGTGCGTGAAGGCGTGCGAGTCGTGCATGGCAAAGGCCGTCTCAACGGATCCAATCTGGTTCTCGTTGGCACTCCTGATGGTGGCGAGGTCACCTATCGCGCTGATGCTGTCTTAATCGCAACCGGTGCTCGCCCCCGCCAACTTGCTGATGCAATGCCTGATGGCGAACGCATTTTGAACTGGGAACAGCTCTACGACCTTGAAACACTCCCTGAGCGCCTCATCGTGGTCGGCTCAGGTGTTACTGGCGCTGAATTCGCGAGCGCCTATCAAGGCCTAGGAAGCCGCGTTGTGTTGATTTCTTCACGTGATCGCGTACTCCCTGGCGAGGATCCTGATGCAGCAGCAGTACTCGAAGAGGTCTACGCCCGTCGCGGTCTTGAAGTGATTTCGCAAGCTCGAGCAATTTCTGCTCGTCGTACCGAAGGTGGCGTAGTCGTGAAGCTGGCTGATGGCCGCGAAATTCACGGTTCACATGTATTGATGGCTGTTGGATCGATTCCAAACACCGAACACCTTGGTCTTGAAGGTGTTGGCGTCGAGATGGGCAAGAACGGTTTTATTCGCGTGGATCGCGTGTCCCGAACAAGTGTTCGCGGGGTGTATGCGGCAGGCGACGTCACCGGCGTATTCATGTTGGCGTCAGTTGCAGCCATGCAAGGTCGCATTGCGATGTGGCATGCCCTTGGTGATGCCGTTCACCCACTTGATCTGAACTTAGTTTCCAGCAATATTTTCACCTCGCCTGAGATCGCAACTGTTGGCATGACCCAAAAGGATCTCGACGAGGGAACTTTCCGCGGCGATGTGATCATGCTTCCATTCGCAACGAACGCGCGTTCAAAGATGCAGGATCAACAAGATGGATTCGTCAAGATTTTCTGCCGCCGTGGTTCGCGTCTGATCGCTGGCGCGGTGGTTGTCGGTGTCAATGCCAGTGAACTTATTCACGTGCTCACTGTTGCCCTTTCGCAACGAATGACAGTTGATGAATTAGCTAGCGCCTTTACCGTGTATCCAAGTCTTTCTGGATCCATTGCTGAAGCGGCTCGCCGCCTGCACATACACGCTGAATAGCCAGTTATCTGGAGTTCTCGTTAAACTTGAAAGTCTCATGTCAACTGGGGGAAATGAACCGTGGTCACAACTTCGAATCAGTCGCTGATCGCGCTACCAGCGTTCATGCGCTTCCTTTCCACGTATCCAGATCCACAGGAGGTGTGTGAAGCACTCCTCAGCGGGCCACTTGCTCACTTCGATGCAAAGTCCGTGAATATGTTTCTTACAACCCCGACCAACACATACAAAATTGTCGGCACAACAGGAATTACCGCCCCATTGGTGCCGCGGTATATGGAAATGTCGCGCGCCCTTCATACACCTCTGAACGAAGCTGTTTTGGAAGGCGAAATTGTCACGACCTCGATTCTCAAACAGTTAGACGACTACCCAAGCTTGGCCATTGACCGAACGATCTGGGAGGACGTAGCTAACACAGCGGGCGACCTTCGCATCGACACCATCCCGATCGTCAGCAACGGAAAATCAATTGGCGCCTACGACATGTTTGCTGAAGGAGTCGAACCAAGTCGTAAGGACTACGCCTTTTTAAGTTCGCTTGGACATTTACTCGGTGTCTGGGCAACACACCCATATACCGAGAACAGTCTGGAATCTGAATTCACGTTGAACTCAGACGAAGTGTCTTTTAATCTGAATGAACGCCAGCTACACATCTTGGAACTGGTGGAACAAGGCCGCTCAAACTCAGCTATCGCGCTGATTCTTGGCTACTCTCAATCAACGGTGAAGCAGGAACTTCAACGAGCAATGCGAGTGCTGCGAACTAATGAACGATCAGAAGCCGCGAAGCGCGCCCGCGAATTAGGGCTGCACCCAGCCGAATAGCCTCTAACGATTAGTGGTGGGCTGCAGCCTTTTCTTCCTCAGTGAGTTTGCCAAAGAGCGCCAATGACACGACTGGCCAGCCAATAACAAGTGGCGCAGCGTAATACGCAGTGGTCATGTCGTTGAGCGCGCCAACGAGGTAGTAAGCACCAATGCCAAAGACGACCGCCGCGATATATCCAGCAACGGGGTGGGTCTTCTCGACGTGATCGGTGCTCATGACTCCTCCTGGTAACGGTGCCCGAACTCTATCGGTTGGGCTTTAGGAATCCTTGAGGAAGGTGTCCAGCAAGCCCTCCGCTGCGACCGCAGCTGGAAGCTCCCCGTGCTTGACTGCCTGAGTGGTTTCAGCGAGCTTTGCTTGAACCTCAGGTGACTCTTTGAACTGGTCAAGGAGGCGGTCGGAAATCATGGACCACATCCAGCGAATCTGCTGCTCATGGCGTCGCTCTTCACGTTCTCCGCTGACCATCTTGATTTCGCGGTGCTTAAGAATGTCCGCCCAAAGTTGATCTAGGCCATCATTTTCAGCAGCTGAACAGGTCAGCACTGGCGGAGTCCAATTCTTGGATTCCGGTGTCATTAAACGAATTGCGCGACGGTAGTCGGAGGCTGCGAGCTTGGCTTTCTTGATGTTGTCACCATCGGCTTTATTTACTGCAATCAAGTCGGCGAGTTCTAGGACGCCCTTTTTAATGCCCTGCAATTCATCACCTGCACCTGCAAGCATGAGTACCACGAAGATGTCGACCATGTCATGCACAGTGGTTTCACTCTGTCCAACACCGACAGTTTCAACGATGATGACGTCGTAACCCGCCGCCTCACACAACAACATTGTTTCTCGCGTACTGCGCGTGACACCGCCAAGTGATGCTCCTGCAGGTGAAGGACGAATGAATGCATTCTCATCAACAGCCAAGCGCTGCATGCGGGTCTTATCACCAAGAATGGCGCCACCCGTGCGGGATGAACTTGGATCAATTGCGAGCACCGCAACTTTGTGACCTTCGGCAGTCAGATTCGTACCGAACTGATCAATAAATGTTGACTTTCCTACACCTGGTACACCGGTCAAACCAATGCGATCAGCATTACCCGTGTAAGGCATCAACGAGGTCAACAACTGGGCAGCAAGTTTTCGGTGTTCTGGTTTACGGCTTTCAATCAGCGTGATGGCACGTGCCAACCACATGCGATCCCCACTGCGAACTAGCTGCGCTAGTTCATCAGTTGGGGGCAGTGGTTGTTTCATGCACGCGAATCCAGCAGGGTCTGCAACAGCTTCTCAGCTGCCGCCGACACCACTGTGCCTGGAGGGAAGATCGCTGCTGCGCCAGCTGCGTAGAGCTCATCAAAATCCTGAGGAGGAATCACGCCGCCGACGACGACCATGATGTCTGGTCGACCAAGATCAGCAAGTGCTGCCTTTAACTGCGGCACCAAGGTGAGGTGACCAGCAGCAAGGGATGATGCGCCAACAATGTCGACGTCTGCCTCAACCGCCTGTCGAGCCACTTCTTCTGGGGTCTGGAACATCGGGCCAATGTCAACCACAAAGCCCAAGTCAGCAAAGCTCGATGCGATCACTTTCTGGCCACGATCGTGACCGTCTTGACCCATCTTTGCCACGAGCAAGCGCGGACGACGACCTTCAGCCTCTTCGAACTTCTCCACCTGTGAGCGCACGCGCTTCACGGTCTCGTCGTTCTCACCCATTTCTTGACGGTACACACCAGAGATCGTACGGATCTCAGCCTTGTGACGGCCCCATGCGTTCTCCATGGCGAGGCTAATTTCGCCAACTGTTGCGCGAGCACGAGCAGCGTTCACTGCAAGTTCAAGCAGGTTGCCGGTGCCATTTCGGGCGGCATCTTCAATAGCAGTAAGCGCGGCATCAACATCAGCTTGGGTGCGCTCAGCACGCAACTTGGCAAGCTTTGCGAGCTGGTCTTCGCGCACTGCCTTATTGTCAATCTTGAGCACATCAATGTCTTCAGCATGCTCTGGTTGGAAAAGGTTCACACCAATCACAGCCTGACGGCCAGTGTCGATGCGTGCCTGGGTGCGAGCCGCAGCTTCTTCAATACGCAGCTTTGGAATGCCAGCTTCAATTGCTTTAGTCATTCCACCGAGCTCTTCAATTTCTTGAATGTGCTCCCATGCCTTTTCAGCAAGCTCGCGAGTGAGTTTCTCGACGTAGTAGCTACCGCCCCATGGATCAACCACACGAGTAGTTCCTGACTCCTGCTGCAAGAACAACTGAGTATTACGAGCGATGCGAGCTGAGAAGTCAGTTGGCAATGCCAATGCTTCATCGAGTGCGTTGGTGTGAAGCGACTGCGTGTGGCCTTGGGTTGATGCCATTGCTTCAACACAGGTGCGCATGACGTTGTTGTAGACGTCTTGTGCCGTTAATGACCAACCTGATGTCTGCGAGTGCGTACGCAGGGCAAGAGCCTTTGGATTTTGTGCTTCGAATTGCTTCACAAGCTTGGCCCAGATCAGACGCGCCGCACGAAGCTTTGCGATCTCCATGTAGAAGTTCATGCCAATGCCCCAGAAGAACGACAAGCGAGACGCGAACTTATCGACTGGCAAACCAGCAGCAATACCAGCGCGAATGTACTCAACGCCATCAGCAAGTGTGTATGCCAATTCAAGATCAGCAGTAGCACCAGCTTCTTGCATGTGATAGCCGGAGATTGAGATCGAGTTGAACTTTGGCATCTTTTCTGACGTGTACGCGAAAATGTCAGAGATGATGCGCATCGATGGTGTTGGAGGGTAGATATAGGTGTTGCGAACCATGAACTCTTTGAGGATGTCGTTCTGGATCGTTCCCTCAAGTTGATCGGGAGTAACACCCTGCTCTTCTGCAGCAACGATGTACAACGCCAGAATCGGCAACACCGCGCCATTCATCGTCATCGACACACTCATCGCACCCAACGGAATTCCGTCGAACAATTGACGCATGTCAAGAATTGAGTCAATAGCAACACCAGCCATGCCAACATCACCGGCAACTCGTGGATGATCCGAGTCGTAACCACGGTGAGTTGCGAGATCGAATGCAACAGATAAACCCTTTTGCCCTTGGGAAAGGTTGCGACGGTAGAACGCATTGGATTCAGTCGCTGTTGAAAATCCTGCGTACTGACGCAAGGTCCAGGGCTGATTGACATACATCGTTGGGTACGGGCCACGCAAGAACGGCGCAAGGCCAGGAAGAGTACGAAGGTGATCAAGACCTTCGAGGTCTGCAGCTGAATACAACGGTTGTACGTCAATGCCTTCAGGTGTCTCCCACACCAACTTGTCAGGCTCTGAACCTGTCAGTTTGGTGACCGCATCAACCCAAGCCGCGCGATCGTTGTGAGCAACCCGTGGGCCAAGCTCAATGCCAGTGAAATCAGGAACGGTCGTCATTGAGAGACTCCCAACGTGGTGTGTAGGCGTTGCAAGGTGGAAAGAACATCGACTCCCATATATGCGAAGTCATCAATGCCGGCAGCTTCGTAATCAGCCTTGGCATCTCCAGGGCGACCAGCGAGATACACGAACTTGGCGCCTGCAGCCTTGAGTGCTGTTGCGTAACCAATCGCTTGCTCGCCGTAGGCGGCATCAGTTCCGCAGATCACAGCAGCCTGTGCACCTGATGCCTTAAACGCCACAGCTGCGGCATTCGCATCCGCGTAGCCACCATCACCAACTGAATCAACACCACCGGTGCCGAACAAGTTGCTGGAGAAAGTTGCGCGAGCAACATACGAAGGGCCAGTACCAATATTTGCTAAGAAGATAGTTGGCGTGACCTTGGCGGCTTCAGATGCAGCGCGCAATGCTTCATATGGCTCAGCAAGACTGCGCGCCTTCAAAGGATTTGCTGTTGTTGCGGTTCCCGGCAAACGAATACCTTCGCGGGTATCTGCAGCAGGTGCAGCAGCAACTTCAGGGCGACGCTCGCCAATCAATGGGAACTCGCTTACACCAGTGATGGGTTGCTTGCGAGTTGCAATCAACTTGTCGCGCTTGGCTGCAACTTCAGCAACCTGCAACTGGAAGGTCCCCGCTGCGAGCACTGCCACTAAGCCACCACCAGCTTCGATGGTCTGGAAACCCTTCCAACCCACAGCAGCAAAGGCGTCCGTCAACGTTTCAACGTAGTAACTGCCACCGGCGGGATCCATAACCCGACCAATGCCGGATTCATCTTGCAGAAGTAACTGAGTGTTGCGAGCAAGACGACGACCAAGGTCACTTGGCAATCCGGTACCACTGTCGAAAGCTGCAACGGTGAGGGTGTCAGCGCCACCAACGACAGCGCCAAGAGTTGCTGCGGTTCCACGAAGCAGGTTCACCCATGGGTCAATGACGGTAAGCCAACGACCTCCCGCATGTGCTGCAACTTGAACTAAACCTGGGTACTGAGCATCAACACTCAGGCCGCTTGCTTGCAGAACAGTCGACCAGCAATGACGAAGCGCGCGAACCTTGGCGATGGTTGCGAAGACGTCAACATCAGCAGCAACTTCCAGCACGATGTGACTTGCCGCAGTGGCGACCTCCACACCAGCTTGGGTCATCGCACGCAGGTAGGTCGTAGCGCTGGCAAGAGCAAAAGCGAGTTCTTGACCTTCGCTGGCGCCTGCTTCAGCTGCCACAACTGATGAAGCGCGGAACACGCGCAGTCGTGGAGTGGTCGAGGTCTGCACCAGCGAGACGCCTTCAACAATGGCCTCGTTCAGTCCCTGAGGAACCTCACCATGGGTAGCTAGTGCCGCAATTGGATCAATGCCGAGGCAACCTGCCGGCTGAACACCCTGGACCCCGCGATCGGCAAGGATCAGTTTGAGCCATTCGGCGGCGACGATTGAGTAGGCACCAGCGCGTATTGAAATTGGCGCAATATCCAGGAGTACCTCGTTCAGCACGCGGTCAAGATCAGCCTTTGAACGAACACTGATACCAGCTCCCTCGCCATCAAGATCAAGAGTGAGCTCCAGGCTCGTCGCGCCATTTCGCAGCTCGGTTAGTGCATGAGCGTTGGCAACCGCAGCATCTGGGTGCGTGACACAAGCACGGATATCCCACGCCCCATCAACACGAGGCACGATTTGGCCGCCACGGGTCAGCGGCGCAAAGCCGGGGAAACCAGACTCGTCATGTTCTACAGCGATGTCATCAGCCGTGTAAAGCGGCTCAATGCGGATGCCATCAAGAGTGGTGGAAACCAAAATCTTGTCGAAGTCACCCCCCTTGATTGCCTTGTCGACCTCAACAAGCCAGGCCTCGCGGGTGGGTTCTTCGAATTCGCCGGCCAGTACTAGGCCTTCAGAGGAAGCAGTCACGGCATCGAAGGCTACTTGGGTCCATTGGTGCATTTCACCCCGACGGTTGATGTAAGCGTAATCACGCAATCCCGCAGTACAGATAGGCCATGGACATGACTATCGTGGGCCTCGCATCTTGAATGCCAAGAAGCAATCTCGAACTCATCAGGAGGTGGGCGTGACCTCGAAGGTCGGAACGCTCTACCGCGGTGGCGAAGGTATGTGGACTTGGGTCCTACATCGCGTCACGGGCGTGGCAGTCTTCTTTTTCCTCTTCGTCCACGTGTTAGATACCGCGCTTGTTCGCGTGTCCCCTAACTCTTATGACGCCGTCATCGCGACGTACAAGACTCCGATCGTCAACTTGCTTGAAGTTGGCTTGGTCGGCGCAGTGCTGTTCCACGCACTCAATGGTCTTCGCATCATTCTTATTGACTTCTGGAGCAAAGGCCCACGCCTGCAGCGTCAGATGACTTGGGTGATCGCAGCGATCTGGTTTGTCGTCATGATTCCTGGCGTGTACTTCATGTTGAAGCACACCATCCAGACGATCTTCGGGAGCGCAGCATGAGCAGCACAGTGAACTCAGGCTTTTCAATCGAAGCTCCACGTAGCGACGGCCGCAACCATCAGCGCAGTAACTACGAGTTGTACTCGTGGTTGTTCATGCGCATATCCGGCATCATCTTGATCGTGCTGGTGCTTGGTCACTTGCTCATCATGAACATTCTTGATGGTGGCGTGCAGCGCATTAACTTTGCATTCGTTGCAGGACGTTGGGCTAGCCCGTTCTGGCAGGTGTGGGACCTCACGATGTTGTGGCTTGCCATGATCCACGGCACCAACGGTCTTCGCACCATCATCAACGACTACGCAGAGCGCAACGGCACGCGCTTTTGGTTAAAGATGTTGCTGTACACAGCGTCAGCTTTCACCATCGTTCTTGGAACCCTTGTCATCTTTACCTTCGATCCAAACCTCGGTTAGATTCTTCGAAGCGCTTAGGAGCTAAAGCACCATGCAGACACATGTCTATGACGTAGTGATCGTTGGAGCCGGTGGCGCAGGAATGCGCGCCGCACTTGAGTCAGGCGGCCGTGCGCGCACTGCTGTGCTCACCAAGTTGTACCCAACACGTTCGCACACAGGCGCAGCACAGGGTGGCATGTGTGCAGCCCTTGCCAACGTTGAGGAAGACAACTGGGAATGGCATACCTTCGACACCGTTAAGGGTGGCGACTACCTCGTCGACCAAGACGCCGCTGAAGTGATGTGCAAGGAAGCCATCGATGCAGTACTCGATCTTGAAAAGATGGGCCTTCCGTTCAACCGCACCCCTGAAGGTCGCATCGACCAGCGCCGCTTCGGTGGACACACGCGTAACCATGGCGAGGCAGCAGTGCGTCGCTCGTGCTACGCAGCTGACCGCACAGGCCACATGATTTTGCAGACGCTGTTCCAGAACTGCATCAAGGCTGGCGTTGAGTTCTACAACGAGTTCTACGTACTTGACCTGGTCACCACTGAGGTTGATGGCGAAGAAACCACGTCGGGTGTCGTCGCCTACGAATTGGCTACCGGCGAGATTCACGTGTTCCAGGCCAAGAGTGTCGTCTTCGCATCAGGTGGCTTCGGCAAGGTCTTTAAGACCACGTCGAACGCGCACACTCTGACCGGTGACGGTATGGGCATCATCTGGCGTAAGGGTCTTCCTCTAGAAGACATGGAGTTCTACCAATTCCACCCAACGGGCCTTGCCGGTCTTGGTGTTCTTCTTACTGAAGGCGCTCGTGGCGAAGGTGGCATTCTTCGAAATGCAACGGGTGAACGCTTCATGGAGCGCGTTGCGCCAACGATTAAAGACTTGGCTCCACGTGACATGGTTGCCCGTGCAATGGTCCAAGAAGTTCGCGAAGGCCGTGGCGCTGGTCCAAACAAGGACTATGTCTACCTCGACCTCACTCACCTTCCACGTGAGCAGATCGAAGAAAAGCTTCCTGACATCACAGAGTTCTCCCGCACCTACCTCGGTGTGGACCCAGTGACTGAACTCGTTCCTGTGTTCCCAACAGCGCACTACGCAATGGGCGGTATCCCAACCGATATCGACGCTCGCGTCCTTCGCAACAACACCGACGTAGTTCCGGGTCTGTACGCCGCTGGTGAATGTGCATGTGTTTCTGTTCATGGCGCAAACCGCCTGGGCACGAACTCACTGCTCGACATCAACGTCTTTGGTCGCCGTGCCGGAATCGCGTCTGCGGATTACGCAAACACGGTTACGCACACCCCACTTCCAGAAGATCCTGCTGGCAAGACCATCGCGATGATCGAAATGCTTCGGTCATCAACCGGTGGCGAGCGCATTGCAGTGATCCGCAAGGAAATGCAAGAGACCATGGACATGAATGCTCAGGTGTACCGCACTGAAGCAACCTTGAAGCAGGCGCTGAGCGATGTTCAAGAATTGCAGCGTCGTTTCCGCAATGTCTCAATCCAAGACAAGGGTGTTCGTTACAACACCGATCTCCTTGAAGCCATCGAACTTGGCTTCTTGCTTGATCTTGCTGAGGTTCTTGTTGTCGGCGCCCTTGAGCGTAAGGAATCACGCGGCGGTCACGCTCGCGAGGATTACCCAACTCGCGATGACGTAAATTTCATGCGCCACACCATGGCTTACCGCAAGGAACAATCTGACGGCAACGCAGTTGTCGAACTTGATTACAAGCCTGTTGTCATCACCCGTTACCAGCCAATGGAGCGTAAGTACTAATGACCGCTGCAGTTGTAGTTCCAGAAACCCCCGTGTTGGTGGCATCGGATGTCACCTTCAAGATCCGTCGCTTCAACCCTGAGGTTGATTCAGAGCCGCATTACGAGACCTACACACTCGCGTTGTACCCAACCGATCGTGTGCTTGATGCGCTCTCCCGAATCAAGGGTGAGATTGATGGCTCGCTGACCTTCCGTCGCTCCTGCGGTCACGGTATTTGTGGTTCCGATGCCATGCGCATCAATGGCCGCAACCGCCTTGCTTGCAAGACGTTGGTGAAGGATCTCGACATCACCAAGCCAATTAGCATCGAAGCCATCCAAGGTCTACCGCTTGAGAAGGATCTTGTGGTCGACATGGAGCCGTTCTTCGCTGCGTACCGCTCAGTGTTGCCGTTCTTGATCCCCGATGGTCATGAGCCAACTAAGGAGCGCATTCAGTCAGCTGAAGATCGTGCGAAGTTTGACGATGGCACCAAGTGCATCCTGTGTGCTTGCTGCACCACGTCATGCCCGGTCTACTGGACCGATGACCAGTACTTCGGTCCAGCAGCCATCGTTGCTGCTCACCGCTTCATCTTCGACAGCCGCGATGCGGCCGCTGAGCGTCGTCTGGAGATCTTGAACGAAAAGGAAGGCGTATGGCGCTGCCGCACTACCTTCAACTGCACCGATGCCTGCCCACGCGGCATTGAAATCACTCAGGCAATTGCCGAAGTGAAGAAGGCACTGATTTTCCGTCGGGTCTAAATTTCATCGCGTGTAACTCACAAACATAAAAGAACCCGAGTGGCCACTGGCCGCTCGGGTTCTTTGCTTATGACTTCTCGTGCTACTCACCTAAGCGAAGAATGAAATCCTTAGGCACGATCACATCGGACGGCTCTAGTGCGGCCACAGACGGCTTACCTAGGGCTAGCACGGTTGAGTCAATGCCACTGCGCATGACGTCGAGAACATTCTCAACGCCCGCCTGACCGTTAGCGGCAAGACCCCAGAGGTATGCGCGGCCGAGCATGACTGCCTTGGCACCAAGTGCCACTGCCTTCACTGCATCACTGCCGCGACGAATTCCGCCATCGAGAACAATGTCGACGCGATCCCCCACCGCTTCAGCCAAGGTTGGCAAGGCACGAATACTGGCCGGCGTGCTGTCGATGTTGTTTCCACCATGGTTGGAAACTGAGATGGCACTCACGCCAGCATCGGCTGCATTGCGAGCGTCATCAAGGCGCATGATGCCCTTGAGCATGAACGGTGCATCCCACAGTGAGCGCAGCCAAGCCACGTCTTCCCAGGTTGGAGGCGGAGTCTGCATCCATTCGCCGTACGCCTCGAAGAACGTAGGTGCTTTCTCCCCGATGCCAGCCATATTCGGTACTGAAAGTGCAGGTGGTCGGCCGGTCTTTGCGTAATTCCACAACCAACGCGGGCGAGGCAATGCTTCTGGCATGTGTTTGATCATGGTCTTCAGACCCATGCGATCGGGGATCTGCGGGCTGCCCCAATCCCGGCCATAGGAGAAGGACCAATCCAGAGTCAAGATGATGCCGGCTGCGCCTGCATCCTTTGCGCGCTGAACTCGCTGCGCAATGAGTTCACGCGGACCTGACCAATAAATCTGAAAGAAGACCTGAGAGTTCACTGCCGTGACTTCTTCAATCGGTTTACTGGCGAATGAGGAAAGACCTATCGCCGTGCCTCGAGCTGCCGCAGCACGGGCAACAGCAACTTCACCATCTGGATGCACAGCCTGCACACCAGTTGGCGAAATCATCACGGGCATTGAAAGGTTTTGACCCAACACATGAACGCCAAGATCACGTTGCGCGAATTGACCAGCAACATGCGGCGCGAAACCTAAAGCAGCAAAGGCTGCGAGGTTCGCATCGAGGGTGAGGCCTTTTTCTGATCCCGCAACGAGCGCTTTGTACACAGACTTTGGAATCCGCTTCTGCGCACGTTGACGTGCAATTTCTACGGTTTCAAACCATTCATTAGCCATTGATCATTCACGTTTCTTATGAGAGAGCCGAAGCAGCAACTGCAACTTCGCTTGGGTCAAGAGCATTGGGATCAAAACCAGCCAGTGGATCTTCAGCACAAGCGGGCACTGGAGCGTTCTTAGGTTTGATCACCGTGAGCGGAATGCTCCGGCTGTGATCCGCAATTGGCTTGGGCAGCACCGCATCACCGCGGTTTGCCAAAGCTTGTTCTCCATAACCCACGACACATTCTGGGTCTGGTCCATCAAGTGGAAGGCCAGTGAAAAACTTCGCAGCCATGCAACCACCGCGACATGAGCTGTAGTGATCGCAGGATGCACATGCACCACCGGTTTGTGGTTCGCGCAGACTGCTAAAGAGCACCGATTCACGCCAGATCGGAGTGAAGCCGCCAGCCTCACGAAGGTTGCCAGCAAGGAACTCTTCATGGATAGCAAATGGACAGGCGTACACATCTCCAACTGGGTCGATCAAACACACCACGCGCCCTGCGCCGCACAGGTTCAATCCAGGAAGCGCTTGACCGTAAGCCGAAAGGTGGAAGAAGGAGTCTCCCGTGAGTACTTCCCCGGAATGTTGCACCAGCCAGTCATAAAGCTCACGTTGCTGGCCTGGCAGCAAATGCAATTCATCCCAGGTATCGGCTCCACGACCTGATGGACGAAGTCGAGTCAAGCGAAGCGAAGCGCCGCGATCATCCGCAAGCTTCTTGAATTCATCAAGTTGGGAAACGTTGTGACGGGTCACGACAACCGAAATTTTGAAATCCGATGCGCCAGCTTCCGCCAAATTATCCAGAGCCTGCAGAGCGGTCTTGAACGAACCTTCACCGCGCACGGCGTCATTGACTTCTGCAGTTGCACCATCAAGGGAAATCTGCACATCGACGTAGTCGGTTGCTGCAATGCGAGCAGCAGCATTCTTATCAAGTCGTATGCCATTGGTTGAGAATTTCACGCCAACCTTGTGCGCTACCGCGTAATCAACAAGCTCCCAGAAATCTGAACGCACCGTTGGTTCGCCACCGCCGATATTGACGTAAAAGACTTGCAAACGCTCAAGTTCATCAATGACAGCTTTCGCTTCAGCAGTGCTGAGCTCACGTGGATCGCGACGGCCTGAACTGGAAAGGCAGTGCACACACGCAAGGTTGCAGGCGTAGGTCAATTCCCACGTCAAACAAATTGGTGCATCTAAGCCGCGCTCAAATTCAGCGAGTAAGTCGCGCCCAGTAGCCACGGTAGGAGCACTCATGCCGTTTTTCCTTCTCCACGTGGTGTCAGCATTGATGTTTCAAAAAGACGAGCAAGCGCCTGCAGATACCGATCATGGTCAACTGCAGGAACATTCGCGATGTCCAACGCTGCGCGAGCTGATGGCGAAGCAGGCAGCGCATCGATCACTTGTTGTAACACTGGATCTTTCACAAAGGTCAAACGTCGAGTGCGAAAGTCGTACAACAACGCACCAAAACGTTCAGGTCGTACGGCTACCGATTCATGAAGAGACCATGCGGCATCCGCATCGAATCCCAGTTCGATGACGGTAGGAGTAGCCATTAGGGCCTAGTACACGCCGCACATGCCATCGATGGAGACATCCTCAAGCAGGTCTTCAACGACGGTTTCAACCACTACTGATGCTGGTGCAGTGCTCATGAATTCCTCCAAAAGGATGCAATATTTCTCTTGACCCGTCACAGTAGTGGCACTGAGTGCAGAAAGCACGGGGTCTAGGGGATCTCTTTTGTGACTCAGGTCACTTCAACAGCGACGGGAGGGCATTGATGACAACCGACAACGCCGCGCGCCCAATCGCCGGTCGGCCTCCTGCTACCACTCACGATGACCTCTGCCAAATTGGCCTGCAGCTGTTCGTCACCCAAGGATTCGATAACACCAGCGTCGATGACATTTCCGCCCAGGCTGGGATCAGCCGCCGGACCTTCTTTCGCTACTACGAATCCAAGGCCGATGTCGTGTGGGGCAACTTCGATGATGCCCTTTCAGGACTTGCGGCCAATCTGCACGCAATTCCTCACACGGTGCCATTGATGGATGCGCTGCGCCAAGCCGTTGTGGAGTTCAATGATTTACCTACAGATCAGGTAGTTGCGCACCGTGCCCGTATGCAACTGATCCTGAGCGTTCCCGCTCTGACTGCGCGATCAAGCATTCGGTACACCCAATGGCGTGCCGTTGTTGAAGACTTTGTTTCTCAGCGAATGGCCCTGTCCACAGATCATCTACTCCCCCGAACCGTTGGACATGCAGCCCTCGGGGCCGCACTTGCTGCCCACGAGCAGTGGCTACAGGATGAGGGATCTGATCTTTCCGATTTACTTACCCAAGCATTCACCGCTTTAGCTACCGGATTTAAGGACGTCACATGACCGCAAGCTCACGCCCTGTTGCCGTTGTCACTGGTGCCGCACGCGGCATTGGCGCTGCTGTTGCGCTCGTGCTGGCCAAGAACGGCTGGGATCTCGTACTCGGCGATGTGTCTGATCCAAAGTCTGTTGCAGGCCTGAGCTACCCACTGGCATCACAAGATGATCTGCAAGACAGTGCCGACGCCTGCCGCGATGAAGGTGCCGAAGTGGTCACCGCCATTTGCGATGTACGAAGTGCCAAAGATGTGAATGCACTCGTGGCGCTCGCAGGCGATCGACTCCAAGTTGCTGTCGCAGTTGCCGGAATTATTGCAACCGATGGATGGGCATGGGAACAATCCCGAGAATCCTTTGATCTTGATCTCGCAGTGAATCTCTATGGCGTTGTCAACCTTGCCCAGGCAGCCATTCCCGTGTTGTTGAAGTCACCAACACCGAACTTATGTCGGTTCGTTGCAGTGACCTCTTCCGCAGGTGAACGCGGACTGCCGCAGTTGGCTTCGTATGTCGCAGCAAAGCATGCAGCTGAAGGGTTTGTGAAATCTTTGTCGGCAGATCTTGGTTCAACCGGGATCACCGCTAACACTGTGCTTCCTGGTAGCACAAAAACTCAGCTCTTGAA
>CANFTO010000014.1 GCA_947449945.1 Actinomycetota bacterium
TCATCGGTAAAGAACATTGGTGCGCCCAAGGTGTCTTCAACATTGCAGTAAATGAGGTTTTCGCGAAGGCGAGTTGTCCGCACACCTTGCTTGTTCAACCAAGCTTCAGCCGAATTCAAATCGCGAACCTTCCAGCGAAGTGAATAGATGCAGTTGCCCCACTTCTCAACGTGGCGACCAAGATCTGAGTCCATTTCAAGCGGTTGAGCTAGCTGCAAAAGGCAGTCACCCAAAATCACTGTCTGATACTTGCACTGCAAATCTTCATCGATTCCATCCTGCAATGGCACTGCCTGCATGATGTCAACGTAAGTTGCAACAGCTGAATCAAGATCCTTCACACCCAGGGTCACGTAATTGAAACGCTCGAATGTCATTGGATGCTGTTCGTATAAACGCATCAATTCGGTATAGGTGTCTTGATCCTTTGGATCGTTGCGCATATCGGTCTTGCACAGTTCAACCATTAAGCCAGCCGTATCACGTGGGCTTGGGTAGAAGTAGACAGTTTCTGGATCAAGCTTCTCGATCTTTCCACCACCAGGTGCACCGATGTACACACCCTTTTCAAGGAGTCGATCTGCAAGGCCAGCAAGATCATCGACCTTGTAACCCACTGAGTGCAGGTGCTCACCGAACTTTGAGTAGAACTTGCCAACAGGCTTGTTCACGTCAACTGGGAAGTTTGGTGCCATGGTTTCAATACATACGTCCGCAACCATGAGCAATGATGCCCAACGATCCTCGTTTGGGAGGAAGTTGAGATCATCGATACCCATGTAGCGGTATCCGCCAAGAACTCGCGCGTAGAAATCATTCAATTTATTTACATCGTCAGTCATATGCACGATGTGAATCATGTTGCCGATGCCGAAGTCACCGGTGGTCTTGTACTGCCGACGCATTGCTCTCCTTTAATGAGGCTTCACTCAGATAGCTATTTGGTTGCCCCAAAGTTAAGGCCCCACGGGATTCCGTGGGGCCAAAACCGAAAAAGAATTACTTCAGAGTTATGCGTTCTTTGAGAACGGATCTCCTGGGATTTCTTCGTCCGTAAAGAACCATGGTGCCCCAAGGGTGTCTTCAACGTTTGCCACGAGCAAGCTTGGGCGTGGACGCGTGGTGCGAATACCCTGCTTGTTCAACCAAGCCTCTGCTGATGCGATGTCGCGAACCTTCCAGCGAAGGCTGTAGATGAAGTTGCCGTACTTCTCTACGTGGCGACCAAAGTCGGTATCCATTTCGAGTGGCTGAGCCAGCTGCAACAAGCAATCGCCGAGCTGAACGGTCATGTACTTGCACTGCAGATCTTCGTCAATGCCATCTTGCAATGGGATCGCCTGCATGATGTCAACGTAGGTAGCAACTGCTGAGTCGAGATCCTTCACACCGAGAGTTACGTATGAGAAACGCTCGATGGTCATTGGATGCTGTTCGTACAAACGCATCAACTCTGAGTAAGTGTCAGCGTCCTTTGGATCGTTTGGCATGTCGATCTTGCAGAGTTCCACCATGAGGCCAGCGGTGTCGCGTGGGCTTGGGTAGAAGTACTGAGTTTCATCGTCAAGCTTCTCGATCTTTCCGCCGCCTGGTGCGCCGATGTAGATGCCCTTTTCGAGCATGCGAGCAGCAAGACCAGCAAGGTCTTCGACCTTGTAGCCAACTGAGTGAAGGTGCTCACCGAACTTTGAGTAGAACTTGCCAACAGGCTTGTTTACATCAACTGGGAAGTTTGGTGCCATGGTCTCGATGCACACATCGCCGACCATGAGCAATGAAGCCCAACGATCTTCTGGCGGAAGGTAACTTGGCTCGTCAACTGTCATGAAACCAAAAGCGCCGAATGCGCGGTGGTAAAGCTCGTTGAGCTTGTTCACATCATCTGACATGTGAATGACGTGAATCATGTTGCCGATGCCGAAATCACCGGTGGTCTTGTACTGACGCTTCATTTTTCTCCTTGTTGGACTTTCTACTTAAACATTAGCCTTGGAATGCAGCAGGAAGCACGTGCAACCACTGCATCACAGGTGGATCAATCTCACGATCCATTAAGTTGGTCATCGTCATGGTTGGAATTGCTCCACCAAGTGCTGCAGCAGCAGCCTGCACATCATCGGTATCAAGTTCATAGATCGCTGAAACGCGAACCTTTGACTCAACACCGGTTGCTGGATCAACAACTGCGTAGCGCGTTACCTTGGTGACGCAGCCGATTGCAGCGCTCACTTCAGGAATGTGGGTGCCGAGGTACCACTGGTTATATGCCTCGACATCAGCTTCTGAGGTTGCACTTGCAGTTGCAATGAGGAGTGACTTAGCCATGATGAATCCTTCCTAATGATCGATAGTTATTACGAGTCGTAGCGGTAGAAACCACGGCCGGTCTTGCGTCCAAGCCAACCCAAACGCACATACTGCTTGAGCATGATTGGCGGGAAGTACTTTGGATCCTTGGTTTCTTCGTAAATCGATGCACCCATGTCATGGACGATGTCCAAGCCGATGAGGTCAGCGAGGCGGAATGGTCCCATTGGGTGGTTGAAGCCAAGTTGCATCACTTCATCAATGGACTCCATCGGCGCAACGCCACGCTCGAATGCGCGAATCGCATCATTGAGATAAGGCGTGATGAGCAAGTTGCCCACGAAACCTGGAACATCGTTCACCACAACTGGGCTCTTACCCATGCGTTGAGCGAGCTCAACCATCGCGGCAACATCGTCTTCTGAAGTAACTGGAGTCTTAATGACTTCCACCAGCTTCATTGCTGGAACTGGGTTGAAGAAGTGAAGACCAACAACGCGCTCTGGACGAGTCGTTGCGCCGGCCAAGATCACCAACGGAATGGTCGAAGTGTTTGACGCGATGAACGTGTTTGGCCCAACAAGCTTGTCAATGCGACCAAGGATGTCGTTCTTCAACGCAACATCTTCGTACACGGCCTCAACCACGATGTCCGCATTCGCAACAGCACCAAGATCAGTGGTGATTCTGAACACTTCGCGTGCCTTGGCTGCTTGCTCTTCAGTGATCTTTCCGCGCTTCAAGGTTCCATCAAGGCCTGCATTGATGCGCTCGTATGCGCGCTCTGCGTTTGCTTCACTGGTTTCGATACCGACTACTTCAATACCGGTCTGAGCTGCCACCTGAATGATGCCACTACCCATGGTTCCGCAACCCACTACGGCCATTTTGTTTACTGCCACGAACCTTCTCCTTGACTGTGCGGGCTACGGCCGCACCTTGTCTCTTGCCTTACTGAGGTCTGATTTTTCACGCTAGTACAACCGAAAGGCCCCGTCCACTGGAACGGGGCCTTTCGGCGAAAGCGCTACTTCTTTGGTACTTCGATAATGACTGCGCCACCCTGGCCGCCACCAGCACACATGGTGGATAGGCCGATGCCGCCACCACGACGACGAAGCTCATGGACCAAGGTTGCAATCTGGCGAGTGCCTGATGCGCCAACTGGGTGGCCTAGTGAGCAACCGCTGCCGTAGATGTTCACTTTTTCTTCATCGATGCCCAGAATCTTGCATGCAGCAACTGGCACAGATGCAAAGGCTTCGTTGATTTCCCAAAGGTCAATGTCATTTGCAGTAAGACCAGCACGCTTGAGTGCCTTCTCTGCGGCGGCAATCGCTCCCATGCCGGTGAACTTTGGATTCACACCAGCAGCGGCCCATGACTTCACGACAGCAAGCACATCAAGGTTGTGATCAGCTGCGTACTTGTCACTGGTCACAACGACTGCTGATGCAGCATCGTTGACACCTGATGCATTACCTGCGGTGATGGAGAAGTTTTCGATTTCTGGGTGGAGTGGCTTCAAGGTTGCAAGCTTCTCCAGCGTTGAGCTGCCACGTGGGTGCTCATCAACAGAGAATTCAACGGTTGAACCGTCTTTGGTCTTGACGGTGATTGGGCGAATTTCGTCAAGGAACTTGCCGTCTTCGATCGCCTTAGCTGCGCGCATGTGTGAACGCCATGCCCACTTGTCCATGTCTTCGCGGGAAATGTCATTGGCCTGAGCCACGTTCCAGCCCACGGTCAGTGATACGTCGTCGCGAGCATCTGCTGTTGCTGGGAATGTAGGTGGGATGCGTGATTCGAATTCATCCTCTGTTCCCGCTACGCGCCAGTTCATCGAAGGTGACATTGAGCCAGCCTGCACACCGCCAGCGACGATTACGTCTTCCATGCCGGCCTTAATCGTTGCTGCAGCATTGCCGAGTGCGGTCAAGCTTGATGCACAGTGGCGGTTCACGGCCTGGCCGGAAACATCCTGAAGTCCGTTTGCAACTGCTGCGTAGCGAGCAAGGTCGCCGCCGCCGTACATGGCTTCACCGAAGATCACGTCATCAACATCATTGGCATCAATTCCCGCGGCCTTGATGGCTTCGCTGAGAATGAAGGTTGCAAGCACTTCGCCTGAGGTTTCACTCAAGGTGCCCTTGCGGGAAGTTCCAATTGGGGTACGAACAGCACTAACGATGACGGCTTCGGTCACGATTACCTCACACAGACATGACGCCGAAGTGGCGCCAAAGGGACGGGTTCCGCGAGCTGGCCACCGGTCGGTGGACTCTCTGCGGACCCATGAACTTTCTAATAATAAGGCCATCTATGTAAATACGGTAGATAATTCGCTAATATTGACTGTTGGCTCAGCCACAGTGGTTGTCGCCACCAATAAATCTTCGGTTTTCGAGGGAAATTGGACACTTTTCAGGAGGAAAAATGGAGCTTCAGGGATCATCGGCCATTGTTACCGGCGGTGCCGGCGGCTTCGGCGAGGCAACAGTTCGTCGCTTAGTCGACAAGGGCGTCAAGGTGGTTATTGCCGATCTACACGATGAGCGTGCGAATGCTCTCGTCGCTGAACTCGGTTCAAGTGTCCAATATGTCCGTACTGACGTCACCGACGAGCAGAACGTGATCGAAGCCATTAATGCTGCCCAGGACATGGCTCCACTGCGTACCGCGGTGGCTGTTCATGGCGGTCCAGCTGCCGGCAAGCGCATCGTTGGCCGTAACGGCGAGACCTACCCAGTTGAGACCTTCCGTCGCACCGTGGAAATCTTCCTCGTGGGTAACTTCACGGTGCTTTCCCGTGCAGCATCAGTCATGAGCCTCAACGATCCTCTGGAAGATGGCCAGCGCGGCGTGTGCATCGGCACCGCATCAATCGCAGGCTTTGAAGGCCAGGTTGGCCAAGCTGACTACTCAGCAGCAAAGGGCGGCGTTATCGGTATGACGTTGACCGCAGCTCGCGATCTTGGGCCCGCAGGCATCCGCGTGATGACCATCGCTCCTGGCACCTTCCACACGTACGCATACGGTGATGTGCCTATCGAAGATCTCAACGAGCGCTTCGCAAAGCTCATCCCCAACCCAAAGCGCATGGGTCGAGCCGACGAGTACGCACAGCTTGCACTTCAGATTTGTGAGAATGACTTCCTCAATGGTTACACCATCCGTCTTGATGGAGCACAGCGCTTCTAAGCACGTTCAAAAAGTGGCCGGCGCATACGTTGCGTCGGTCACTTTTTTTGTTCGGGCTACATCTGGTGCGCAACACCGCCATAATTCACAAACGAATTCGTCTCAAAAGTTCAACTGGAGGAAGCATGGAAATCAAGGGCAGATCCGCAATCGTCACCGGTGGCGCTGGTGGCTTTGGCGAAGCAACAGTTCGTCGCCTCGTTGATAAGGGCGCAAATGTTGTGATCGCAGATCTTCACGATGAGCGCGCAAATGCATTGGTGAAGGACCTTGGTTCCGCAGTGCGTTACGTACGCACTGACATCACTGACGAACAAAATGTCATTGAAGCAGTAAATGCAGCACAGGAAATGGCTCCGCTTGCTTTCGCTGTTGCAGTACATGGCGGCGGCGCAAATGGCGGCGGCGGACCACAGCGCATTGTTGACCGCGAAGGCAACCCAATTGCTGTTGAACACTTCCGTCGTACTGTTGAGGTGTACCTCGTCGGTAACTTCACCGTGTTGTCACGTGCAGCAGCAGTGATGAGCCAGAACGCTCCCGACGATGACGGCCAGCGTGGCGTATGCCTTGGTACTGCATCGATTGCAGGTTTTGAAGGCCAAGTTGGTCAGACTTCATACTCAGCAGCAAAGGGTGGCGTCATTGGTATGACGTTGACTGCAGCTCGCGATATGGGACCTGCAGGCATTCGTTTCATGACGATTGCTCCAGGAACATTCCACACCTATGCATACGGTGATGTGCCAATCGAAGCGTTGAACGATCGCTTCGCAAAGCTCATTCCTAATCCAAAGCGCATGGGTCATCCTGATGAATACGCAAAACTCGCGATTCAGATCTTTGAAAATGATTTCCTCAACGGGTACACCATCCGCCTTGATGGAGCTCAGCGCTTCTAAGCAATAACGCTAAGGAAGGCCAACGCGATATGCGTTGGCCTTCCTTATTTATTCGTACCTCTATCGCGTAAGGTCATATCAATGAGCAGCCTTCTTGACATTTTGACACTTGATCAACTTGATGAAGACCACTTCATAACGCGAGTAGTGACCCCGGATATGCGCGGGATCAATCCAGACTTCACGGGTTTGTATGGCGGGCAGATGGCTGCGCAGTGCTTGCTCGCAGCTTGCAAAACAGTGAGCGTGGATCAGGTGCCGCATTCATTACATGCGTACTTCTTGCGCGCAGGTCGCAACACTGTTCCGCTAGAGATCACTGTTCATCGTGATCGTGATGGGCGTTCATATTCATCGCGGCGCATTGAAGCTTCACAACAGGGTGAGGTCATTTTCACCATGAATGCATCATTCCATCAGCTTGAAAATGGACCGGATGTGCAGGCCGTTCGCTTGCCAAGCGTCCCTTCGGCGGCAGAATCTGTTGCTGTGCCTGTTCCTGTTGGCATTACAGATGTCACGCTGATTGATGCGACGCCTACTGCAGGAAATGCATTTCCACATCAAACCTGGACAAAGGTTGATGTCGCGTTACCTGACGATCCGCAGATCCATGCCTGCGCTCTGACGTATCTCTCAGACTTCTTCAGCGGTCTCGTGCAATTCGATGAGTTTCCAAAAAAGCCACGACTTGCCAGCCTTGATCATGCAATGTGGTTTCACCGACCGATCAACATGAATGAATGGCATCTCATGGATTGGCAGGCGCAAACGATGGCACATGGCCGTGGCCACTACATCGGTCACATCTACAACGAACAAGGCCGGTTAGTCGCCAGCATTGGTCAAGAAATGGTTGTGCGCGAATCTAAGGTTTAGTTGATGGCTGGTGAAATACCAGCGTCAACGTGCAGGTTCGTGCCATTGATGATGTCTGAACGAGGGCTTGCCAACATCGTTACTGCGTATGCAATGTCAGCCACTTCACCAACGCGGCCCACGGTTTGACCGGTTCCGTTCACGAAGTACTCCTCAGCCTTTGGAATGTCATCGCCCCAGCCACGCTTTTGTGCGAAGTTTCCAAGGAACTCCATCAAGCCTTCGGTGCGAATCATTCCCGGGGAAACACAGTTCACCGTGACGCCTGTCATGCGAAGAGTCTTAGAAAGACCAAGTGACATGTTCACCATTGCTGCTTTTGCTGGACCGTAGTCAGGCTGAGCTGAAGTCGGCGTAATCGCTGCGGCGGTCGAGATATTGATGATGCGCCCCCAGCCACGTTCCTTCATCGCAGGAGCCAGTGCCTGAATCAAACGGAAGGCAGCAACCGTGTTGGCTTCGTACGTAGCAACCAGGTTTTCTGGAGTCACAGCGAAGAACGACGGGTTAGGTGTGTCAAAGCTGCCGCCGGCATTGTTCACGAGAATGTCAATGCCACCAAAGGCCGCAAGCGCTGCTTCCGCGACTGCGGCTGCACCTTCGTTATTGGATAGGTCGCCAATGGCCACCTGGGCTTGACCGCCAGCAGCATTGATTTTGGCTGCTACGGCGTTCGCGCGCTCGGCGTTACGACCATGGACCACAACGAGCACGCCCTCACGAGCAAGTTCTTCGGCAATTCCTGCGCCAATGCCACTGCTACTTCCAGTGACGAGGGCCCGCTTACCAATGAGTTGGAGGTCCATGTTCAGCCTTTCGTTAATACGCCCAAATACGACAATTTGGACATGTCTTGTGGGTTGGTATGGCAACCCTTACCTTTGGAGTACGGCCATACCGTAAACCCTGATTCCGCTCTTGAAAGGCCTTTTATGAATATCAATGACATGGTGCTGGTGAGCATCGATGATCACATCATCGAAAATCACGACACCTTCAAGAATCACTTCCCTGAGTCGATGAAAGACCAGGCTCCAAAGCTCGTCAAGCATCCAGACATGCCTGAGGTTGACGCCTGGATGTTCCAAGGCGTTTCGGTAGGTAACCCTGGCCTCAGCGCCGTTGCTTCCTGGCCAAAAGAAGAGTGGAACTTCAATCCCACCGATCTTTCTGAAATGCGTCCAGGTACATACGACATTCACCAGCGCGTACGCGACATGAATGCCAACGGTGTACTCGCTGGCATGAACTTCCCTACCTTCCCAGGCTTCGCTGGCACCCACCTTGCTTCACTTCCTGATCAGAACTTGTCGCTCATTGCCATCAAGGCATACAACGACTGGTTGATGGACGAACTTTGCGGCGCCTACCCAGGCCGCTTCATTCCAATGGGCATCATCCCGTTCTTCGACATGGAAGAGTCGGTCAAGGAAATTCATCGTCTTGCCGCAAAGGGTTGCCGCTCCATCACGTTGCCAGAAACTCCTTATGGCGTTGGTCAAAAGAGTTTCGGAAGTGGTCACTGGGATCCAGTGTTCAAGGCCATGGTCGACACCAACATGGTTGCATCACTGCACATCGGTGGCGGCTTTGGTTTGTTAAAGCGTCCAGACGAATTCTTGATTGACGACATCGTTATTTTGGCGTCACTTATTTCAACTGTTGCATGCAGCGACATCATCACCAGTGGTGTCATTAAGCGTTTCCCTGACATCAAATTTGCGATGAGCGAAGGCGGTATTGGTTGGGTTCCGTTCTTCCTTGATCGCATGGATCGTCACATGATCAACCAGTCATGGACGCACCTAGACACCATGCCAAAGGGAATGACACCAACCGAAGTTTGGAAGAAGAACTTCATGGCTTGCTTCATCACCGATCCAACGGGTCTGACCACTCGTGATCGTTATGGTGTTGAAACCATTTCATGGGAATGCGATTACCCACACTCGGATTCAACATGGCCTTACTCACCAGAAGTTCTGATGAAGGAACTCGAAGCAGCGAAGTGCAGCGATGCCGAGATCAACATGATCACGCACGAAAACGTTGCACGCTTCTTTGACTGGGATCCGTTCAAGCACACACCTCGCGATCAAGCAACTGTTGGTGCACTTCGTGCACTTGCAACCGATGTTGACGTAAGCGAAACATCAAAGCTTGAGTACAAGCGTCGTTGGGCAGAAACCCACGCATAACCCACATCGCAGTAAAGAAGTCCCGTCGAGCCTGGCTCGGCGGGACTTCTTTGTCGTGAACGCAACCTTGTAAAAGTGGTGACTTAGGACGCTGCCGATGGGACCAAAGTCCCTAAGCATGAACACTCTCAATGCGGCAGATTCTCCATATCGAAAGTATTTCCGTAAACCATCGGAATCGGAGAGTGAGAAACAGATGAACATTAATGACATGGTGCTTCTGAGCATCGATGATCACATCATCGAAGGCCCAGACACTTTTGCAAAGCACTTCCCTGAATCAATGAAAGACCAAGCACCAAAGCTTATGAAGCATCCAGACAACCCAGAGGTTGACGCATGGATGTTCCAGGGCGTTTCCGTTGGTAGCCCCGGCCTGAGCGCTGTGGTGTCATGGCCAAAGGAAGAATGGAACTTCGATCCAACCGATATTTCGGAAATGCGTCCAGGAACCTACGACATTCACCAGCGCGTACGCGACATGAACGTCAATGGCGTACTCGCCGGCATGAACTTCCCTACCTTCCCAGGCTTTGCTGGCACCCACCTTGCAACACTGCCTGACAAGAAGTTGTCACTTGCCGCGATCAAGGCTTACAACGATTACCTTCTCGATGAACTCTGCGGTGCTTACCCAGGTCGCTTTATCCCAATGGGCATCATTCCGTTTTTTGATGTTGATGAATCAGTCAAGGAAATCAATCGCCTTGCAGCTAAGGGTGTCGGTTGTCGTTCGATCACCATGCCAGAAACGCCTTACGGCGTAGGTATGCCGGACTTCTCGACCGGATACTGGGATCCAATCTTCAAGGCTCTCGTTGACACCGACATGGTTGCTTCAATGCACATCGGCGGCGGCTTCGGTTTGATCAAGCGTCCACCTGTCACCCTTCCTGATGACATCGTGATCTTGGCAGCACTTGTGTCGACCATCGCAGCATCAGACTTGCTCACCAGCGGTGTACTCAAGCGCATTCCTGATATCAAGTTCGCAATGAGTGAGGGCGGACTTGGTTGGATTCCATTCCTACTTGACCGTATGGATCGTCACATGATTAACCATTCATGGACCCACCTTGATTCACTTCCAAAGGGCAAGACTCCAACCGAAGTCTGGAAGGACAACTTCCTCGCATGCTTCATCACGGAGCCAACTGCACTGCTCACCCGTGAGCGCTATGGAACTCACACCATCGGTTGGGAATGCGATTACCCACACTCAGACTGCACCTGGCCATACTCGCCAGAGCTGCTGTTGAAGGAACTTGAAGCTGCAAATTGCAGTGACAAGGAAATCGACATGATCACGCATGAGAATGTCGCAAACTTCTTCAACTGGGATCCGTTCAAGCACACCCCACGCGACCAAGCAACTGTTGGTGGCCTGCGTGCACTTGCTACGGATGTTGATACAAACGAAACCTCAAAGGCTGAATACCGTCAGCGTTACGAGGCAGCACGCGCTTAGTTCTTTGGGCAGAACTAAAAAGCATTCCCGGTGGCGATTGCCACCGGGAATGCTTTTTGTTTTACGCAATAAAATTAATCAGAAGCTGGAAGTGCTGATGCTTGCTTCAGGCTGAGTTCTGCGCCTTCGAAGGTCAGTGGGCCTTCGCCTGGTGCAACTACCAACACTTCGATTCCCACTTCATCATTGCTGTAGCGCTTACCGAGGGCGATAACTTCGCCTGCGCCTGCAGTTGGGGATCCTTCACGAGCGTCGGTGGTCATGACCACACCAGCGCAGGAGAGCTCACCGGCTTGGGTTGGAGCCTTCACAACGACAACTTCACATCCCGAAGTGTTGTTACGTAGACGGGCACCTGGTGCAACTGGCATTGAGTATTCCTTTCAAGGCACACACCTCGCTCGGGGTGGAGCGCGGTGGAGTTCAAATTGTGGCGGTTCTTGTGTGCTGATGCTATGCCAAGTGGGGTGTGATCTGCCTCCCAGTCTGATTTTTTCGCCTCACCCGGCACCATCTTGACCCGACGCAATCAGCTCGACTCCCAGCCCTGCTTCAGGCCTTGGCCTAGAGTCACTCGCGTTGGCCACACCAATCAGGAGTCCATGTGAAGCTCGGCATCGTTTCCGACGTTCATTGTCAAGATGAACATCTGCGGCGAACTGTGGAATCCATGATCGCTGATGGGGTTGACGAAATTCTTTGCGCTGGGGATGCCCAGTATGAATATCGACTCAGCAACGAAGTCACCGAAATCATTCGAGAACAGCAGATCCGCTACATCCAAGGAAACCACGAGTGGGTGCTCATGGGTCCAAACGGTGAACGGGCTCGATCCGGTGAACACGTGCGCAAATCGAATCTGGATTTCATCGCCGAGACTCCAGATGAAATTCGCACCACTGTGAATGGCAAAACCTTGCTGATGACCCATGCAAGCCCGTGGGCTCCTCGGGGCCATTACCTCTATGCGGGCGATCCGCTATTTTCGCGTTGTGATGAGCTTGATGCGGACTACTTGATCATCGGCCACACCCACGTGCCAATGGTTGAACGCTTTGGTCGCACACTCGTGATCAATCCGGGATCTCTCGTGTTCTCCCGCGAACCTGGCGCATATGGAATGTTGTCGTACGCGATCTTGGATACCACAACTGATGAAGTCACGATGATGCATCCACCAAAGGATGTAGAACCCGCTGGGTAGTTTCCCTTTTACGCGAGGTGCGCTGCAAGAACTGGCACTTCAGCAAGTGCGCGAAGGGCATCGTTCATATGCGTACATCCATCAATGCCTGGAAGTAATTCGTTCACCAAACTCCGGAAGTCACGAATTGGCTGACCCACAAGTCGATGCACAGCAAGTGTTGCCATTGGGCATTCCACAAACGGCAACACCTGTGGGGTCGCTTCAATCGCACTCACGAGTCCTGACACGACACTTACCCGCGCTCGAATCGTGTACTCGTGCACAGCAATTCGATCACCTGATGGCGAGGTTCCCGAATCTTGGAAGAATGAATCCACTAGCCATTCATCTTCTTCGCGCCACACATCAATGCGACGAGAACGACGAGCAGAGACTTCTTTCGTTTCAAAGAGTTCATGCCACGCAAAGGGGTCTGACTCGATTGGCAAATTGGGGACGATCTGCGTTGCGTGCTTTGCCGGTGGGCCATCATCACCAAGTGCACTGGCTCCTGACTGGAAGCCTGCGCAGATTCCTACCATTTTGAGTTTGCGCGCCATGATTTCGGGATCTCGTGGATTAACCAGTGGTGCATCTTCGGGTTTACGCCAATGCATAAAGGCGAATCCAGAGACCAGAGTTGCACCTGATATGTCGTCCAGCAGTAAATAAAGCGGTGTTCCTTCCCGCACTTCGTCGGGAAACGATTCAACAATCTTGGAACGCAGACCGCCCTTGAGATCAATCAGTACTTCTAATCCAGTTCTTGGTGGTACCGATGAAATTGCGGAAACCACTCGGTTTGGTTGAGTGGTCACCTGCAATACATCTTCCGCAAGAACAACGGCAGTCGTTCCATCCATAGGAGTAAAGATGTCTCGGCTTCGTCCAAGTAATTGCATCGGTGAATCGCGGCCATCACTATCCCAAGTGGCGTCAATTGTGGAGGTGCGGCGGATGGAGCCAAGGATGCGAGCAGGGGTAGGCACAGCAGGTCCGACAGGTTGTATGCCTTCGGGCACATCCACAGCCATGATTTCCCTTCCTTGTCCGGTCTCCTTGAAGTACCGGCTACGTTCACAAGCCTACTGAAGCGAAGTGACCATGATCGGGACTTCTGCCAAAGCGCGCAGTGCATCATTGAGGTGTGTGCATCCCAATGTCCCAGGGAGCTGTTCAACAACGGCCTGACGGAATTGCTGCAATGGGATTCCGATCATTCGATGCACGTTCTTCGTAGCTTGCGGGCAAGCATCAAAGGGGAGCACGCGGGGATCAACATTGAGTGTGAGAAGTTCCCCGGTATGAAGGTCAGCTGTACCGCTTAAGCAATATTCGTGTACTGCAACTCTTCCGTGGTTTGGAGTTGTTGAACTGTCTTGGAAATACGCATCAAAATGAATGTCGCCATCGAGCCACGTGTCGATTCGTCGGGCACGACGCAACGCTGGTTGATCACTTTCCTCTTGCAGCTTGTGCCATGCAAATGGATCACTATCAGTTGTCAGCGCACCAGCTGGTTGCACCTGATGAATGAGTAAACATTTGCCATCATCCCCGATCGCGTTCGATCCAGCGGCGTACCCCATGCACACATCGACAGGGGCCATGAAGTCCCCGCTCATTGCGGTCAATCGCTCCTCGGGACGAATCCATTCAACTAACACGTGTCCAGAAATGAACAGTGCTCCTGGCATGTCATCGAGCAGCAAATAGAGCGGGCTTCCCGCTTCTTGCTCTTCTGGTACGAGTGCATTCATCACTCGACGCGAATTTGGGGTGCCTTCTGGACCAACCATCGCCTGCAATGCAGGTCGATCCGGAAAGCTAAAGAGAAATTCATAGGAGCGATCTGGGTTGACCGTAGCCATAAGCACGTCGTCTGCAAGCACTTTGGTAACTTCGCCATTGGTAAGGAAATCGCGCGCTCGCCCCCGCACCCTTCGACTTGCAGTGAGCCCATTGGGGAAATCAATATCGATGGTTGAGGTTCGACGAACAGAGTGCACTGGCCGAGGTGGACTTGGATTACTTGGGCCACTGACCGCATTGGTGAGGATGCGTCCAACAACTGGGAGTTCATACGGCACGGTGCATCCTCGATCGAGCTCAATTACTTCACTTGATTCGAGGGTATCCGACGCCCGAAATGTCTGGACTGTTTTAGAGAAAGCAATTTCGGCGAAACCCGGACAAGTGTTACCTAACGATTTACCGTAAGGCCACTGCCGAATTGAAATGAGTGAAACATGGACATGCTGGATCTGACTGGTCGCGTTGCAATTATCACTGGCGGTGGCACCGGTATCGGAGCGACAACTGCCCGACTCTTCGCTGAGCATGGTGCAGATGTGGTGCTCTCCGGGCGCAAAGTCGAGCGGTTGCAGACCACAGCGGAGGAGATCACTGCTAAGACTGGTCGCCGCGCAATTGCTGTGCAGACTGACGTTCGCGAGGATGACCAAGTCCAACACATGATTGATCGCACGATCAATGAATTCGGTCAACTCGACATTCTGATCAACAACGCTGGTGGCGCTTACATGTTCCCCACCAAAGACACCCCACCGGATCGCTTCCGAAACGCCATCGAGCTGAACCTCACTTCTGCGTACTTGTGTGCGCATGCTGCGCTTCCATATCTGTTGAAGTCACAACACGCATCGATCGTTTCCATGTCATCAGCCGCTGGTGTTCAAGGCGTGAAAGGCGGATCTGCATACTCAGCCGGTAAAGCTGGCTTGCAGATGTTCACCCGAGTGATCGCAGCCGAATGGGGTCCAAAGGGAGTGCGTGCAAACGCAATTGCTGTCGGCGGTGTCGCCTCTGAAGGAGCCTTACGCTCATGGGAGCGCTTCGGGATGGACGCAGACAGCATGGGGGCCGAAGTACCCCTGCGACGGGTTGGCTATCCGATCGACATTGCCAATGGCGCGTTGTTCTTCTGCAGCGAGATGAGCAGCTGGATCACCGGCCAAACACTTTCCATTGATGGTGGTCCACGTGGACTCGGCGGACTGACCGACGACGCCCTATGGCCCGAAGACAGCGAATAAGAAAAGGACTGACATGACCACTGAGGTACTTGCGCCACTTCCGCTACCAAATGAACTGACTGCAGCCTTTTGGGACGGTGCAAATCAAGGCAAGTTAGTGATCCAGCGATGTAACGCATGCGGTCACTTTCAGCATGCACCTGAACCAATCTGTGCGAACTGCTTGAGTTTCGACCTTGGCTATTCCGCAGTGTCGGGCAAGGGATCGGTTTACACCTTCTGCATTCCAACCCAGGCCTTCCATCCTTGGTTTGAAGACAAACTGCCATTCGTACTCGCAGTTGTTGAACTCGATGAGCAGCCAGGTTTGAAGATGATTACCAACATCGTTGAAATCAATCCAGACGATGTCAAAGTTGGCGATCGTGTTGAAGTCACTTTCTCACCACTTGGCGAAGGTTTCACCCTGCCAGTCTTCCGCCCAGCAGCCCAGTAACTACTGGCATTTCAACTTCAGGAGTTACTCATGGCTAAGAAAAATCGTGTTGCAATCGTTGGTGTTGGCTACTCAGACGTCAGCCGCGGAAGCGGACTCACCCTAGACAAACTCACCGCGCAATCAAGTGTTGCGGCAATGGACGACGCTGGCATCAAACCAACCGACATCGATGGCGTTGTCGTTCACAGCTTCCCGCATCAGTTCGTTTCATCAACGCATACCGCGGCGATGCTTGGTATTCCTGACGTCGCGTTCTATTCAGGAAACGTTGATGGCGCCGCATATAGCGTCGCAGCTATGCATGCAATTGCTGCAATTGCTTCTGGATCTGCTGAAACAGTGCTGACACTGCGCACTGTGCACAAGGCAGGTGCTGCAGGCGGCGCCGCCCTTTTAGGGCCTCAGCGCGGCATCCCAGGCAACATGCAATTCAGCATGCCGTACGGATCATTCACTGGATCCCATTGGGCTGGCATGTATATGCAGCGCCACATGGCGATGTACGGATCCACTGAAGAAGACTTCGGTGCCTTCGCAATTGCTCAACGTAAGTTTGCCGTAGCTAACCCAACTGAATCCTTCTTCCATGAAGAACTCACGATGGACGATTATCTCAACTCGCGCTACATCGCTAAGCCATTGCACTTACTCGACTGCGACTATCCCGTTGACTCGTCAAGCGCACTCATCTTCACCACAGAAGAACGCGCGCGTGACATGAAGCAGAAGCCGGTCTTCTTTGATTCATGGGCGAATGGCACCACGGCAGAAGCTGACTTCAGTCTTGTGCGCGACATGACGCATTCATCACCATGGATGGCCGCAAAGCGCATGTGGTCACGTACTGATCTCAAGCCAAGCGACGTCAATACTGCAGGCCTTTACGACGGTTTCAGTTTCATTGCTATGCAGTGGCTGGAAGCACTCGGCTTCTGTGGCGAGGGTGAAAGTGGTGCCTTTGTTCGCTCAGGCGCAACGAGTGCAACTGGTTCATTGCCTACCAACACCGACGGTGGCGCATGCAACGTTGGCCGTCGCCATGGCGCAAACTTCTTCATTGAAGTGACGCGTCAACTTCGTGGGACTGCCGGTGATCGCGCGCTTCCAAATAAGCCTGAAGTTGGCGTTGTGAGTAACGCAGTGGGCGGCTTTGCGGCTTGCGCACTACTTACCGCTGAGTAATTACTTTGCTGCTGGGGTTGCTGCATATGTGGCAACGCCAGCAGCAAGTTGCTTTCCGAGCTTGCTCAGTGCCAATTTCCAAAACCAGCCAGTGCCCACAAGTTTTGGTCGAAACTGTGTATTCCAGGTAACAGTGCATCCTGTGGCAGTCGGGGTGACCACAATGTCAGCGCGGTAGTCCTTGACCTTTACCAGCTTGCTTTCATTCAAGGTGTACGCAAATTTGGTTGGCGCAGTCATCTCAACTATTTGTTCGAGATTCATCATGATGCCGCTGTTCCATTGACGGATGGCGCCGACACTTTCTCCACCATCAGCACCTGGGGTATGTAAGGCGTAGGTCTTGATGGGAGTCCACTGTGGCCAGGTCTCACCACTTGCCAGCACCGCAAACACTGCCTCGGCCGAGGCCGTTGATTGTGCCGTTGCGCTGACTTTGATGAGATCGTTGGCCACAGTGGTGCTCCTTAACGTCCGGTGAACTTCGGAGCGCGCTTTTCCTTGAAGGCAAGCATGGCTTCCTGGCCATCTGAGCCAGGTCCAATTCCGAGGTACGTAACCTCATCCTTCCACGACTGACGCATGTTTTGATCCAGTGCATCATTGAGCTGAGCCTTGATCTGGCCGATCATGATGGTTGGGCCGTTCGCCAAACGCTCAGCAACTTCAGTTGCTTTTGCTAGCACTTCGGCCGGTGGAACAACGACGTTGACCAAACCCCACTCAAGTGCCTTTGGTGCAGGCAGTGGATCCCCAAACAGTGCAATTTCCTTTGCACGTACTGGACTCACGCTGCGAGAAAGAATGTATGCGGCACTTGCCTCAAGTGGTAGTCCGCGCTGTACGAATACTTCGCAAAAGCGTGCTGTTTCGCCAGCAACGATGTAATCAGCAGCAAGTGCGAAGTTCGCACCAAAGCCATATGCCGCACCATCAACCGCAGCAACGATTGGCTTGAGGTTGTGCCACATCTTTTCAATGACGCGGTACCAACCATGTAGCAATCCATCTTCGCGAGCGATGTGCTGCTGGAATCCGCGGCGGTGCTCCACTGGGATTTCAATGTGGTCAGCTTCAGACAGATCCGCACCGGAACAGAAGCAGCCATCAGCACCGTGAATTACTGCAGCGCGAATATCTGCATTGATATTTACTTCATCGAGTGCTTTAAGGATCGCATTGCGCAGTGGATGTGTCACTGCATTCTTGATATGTGGACGATTCAAAACGAGAAAGGCAACTTGATTCTTCACGTAGTAATCAAGACCTGCTTCTTTCCAGGCGGCTACGTCGGGTGCTGAGTAATGTTCCATGAGTCGTGCTTCCTTTGTGAGTGTGGTGCTGGAGCAATGTTCGATTTATATTGACGCCACTATTTCATCTTCACTGGCCGCTTGTGTGGTTCTGCTGAAAAGTTAATGAAAGAAGCGGTGTCCGGAGAACCGGACACCGCTTCTTTCGTAGTTGAGAAATTAGCCCTTGCGTGGGAAGTTGTACACGCGACGGGCGTTTCCTTCTGCGATCTTTGCGCACTCATCATTTGGCACATTTGCAAGTGACTCTTCGAGCATCTTGCGGGTGTGTGGCCAGTTGCTGTCTGAGTGTGGGTAATCCGACTCAAACATGATGTTGTCGATGCCAATGAGGTGACGAGAGAAAATGCCTGCATCGTCATAAATGAACGGTGCGAACATGTTCTTGCTCCAGTTTTCTGAAGGCTTCACTTCACGGTTCACATCGTTGTACCAACGGTGACGATCCCACACATAGTCAATGCGCTCGAGCATGTAAGGAACCCAACCGATGCCACCTTCGCTCAATACGAACTTCACATCTGGGTAGTTGTGGAATACAGGTGAGAGCAACAATTCTGCTGTTGCCATCGCTGAATTCAATGCGAACAGTGAGATACCGACAGTGAAGTTGGTGCTCATGCCTTCTTCGGACACACCTAGAGGAGCGCCACCTGACCCGAAGTGAATCGAGATTGGCATTTCGCGATCCTGAGCTGCCTGCAGCATTGGATTCCAATGATCGGTGTGCCATGAAGGCATACCGAGCTTGTGTGGAAGCTCAACAAAGGTGAAGCTCTTTGCGCCCTTGTCTGCAGTGCGGTGGATTTCCTTGACCGTGAGATCAACATCCCACCAAGGCACGACCATCAATGGAATCTGGCGGTCTGGGTATGGAGCACACCATTCATCAAGGATGAAGTCGTTGTATGCCTGAATCGAGGCTAGTGCGAGTTCCTTGTCCTTTGCATTCACCAAGGTGGTGCCAGCAAAACCAGGCATGTTAGGGAAGTTCAACTGTGCATGGATACCTTCAATGTCCATGTCCTTGATGCGCTCATGAATGTCATGGCAGCCATCGCGCATGTCGTCGTATGAACGTGGGTCCATCGCGATGTCTTCTTTTTCGCGGCCAACCACTGCGTTCAATGCGAAGTTGCCAGCTGGTGCACCTTCAAAGAGCCAGTGGTCGCCATTGACTGCGTCGCGAACCAGGTTGGGGCCGGCTTCCTTGAACTTGGCTGGAAGGCGATCGGTCCACACATTTGGGTGTTCAATTACGTGGTCATCAACACTGATGATCTGTACGTCTTTTTCAAGCACAGGGGCCTCCTTGGCCGAAGGTGTTCTTTTGTGGGCAGAACTTCTCGGTCGAGGACCGATGGAGTTACGGTAATACTTACGATAACTCCGCGCAAGGGGTTTTCGAGATATTTTCAAAGAAAATTTCTCGCCTCTCAAAGTCTGGCGAAACCCCTATCGAAACCATTACGGTGGGCCTTCGTCTGATCCGCATTAATAAGGAGTGTTCATGAGTGGTCCAATGAAGGGAGTGCGCGTCCTTGAGATCGCGCAGTTCACTTTTGTCCCTGCTGCCGGTGCAGTGCTGTGCGACTGGGGCGCCGATGTCATCAAGATTGAGCACGCCGTCACTGGCGATGCCCAGCGTGGGCTCGTGCGAGTAATGGGCCTGGATGCTCTGGCACCAGGATCAAACTTCTTCCCAATCATGGAAGGCCCTAACCGCGGAAAGCGCAGTATTGGCATGGACCTCACCAAGCCGGAAGCTCAGGAAATCCTGCGCGAATTGGTACTCAACAGCGATGTGCTGCTCACCAACTTCCTTCCCGGCCCACGTCGCAAGATGGGTATCGACGTTGATCAGATCAAGGCGATTAACCCAAACATCATTTACATGCGCGGAACTGCCTTTGGGAATAAGGGTGACGAGCGCGATAAGGGTGGGTACGACTCAACAGGTTTCTGGGCTCGCAGCGGCGCAGGCTGGGCAACTACCTGGGATGACGCAACCGACCTCACCCAGATGCCGACTGGCGCTTTCGGTGACAACACCGGTGGCATGACCATTGCAGGCGGCGTAGCAGCTGCGCTTTATAAGCGTGCAGTCACTGGCGAAGCTTCAGTTGTCGACGTATCCCTGCTCGGTGTTGGTGCTTGGTCAACCCAGTTTGGTTCAAACCTTGCCATGCTCATTGGCGGGCCAACCCCTGCTCCAAAGCGCGTGCCACCTGCAGGTACCCCAGGAAATCCACTCACTGGTTCGTACCGCACCAAGGATGGCCGTTTCATCATGTTGACAATGTTGCAGCCAGGTCAGTACTGGCCAATGTTCTGCGATGCCTTCAACAAGCCAGATTGGAAGGCCGATCCACGCTTTGCTGATGCTGGCTTGATCGTGCAAAACGGCTACGAAGGTCGCCAACTTGTTGCTGAACTCTTCGCGTCAATGAACCTTGACGAACTCAAGGCAATCCTTGGAACTCAAACTGGCCAGTGGGCTGTGGTTCAAGACTTCTGGGAAATCAGCCAAGACAAGGGTCTTCGCGACAATGGCCTGGTAGCCAAGGTCGTGGACTCGGATGGCAAGGATCGTGAGCTCATCGCCAGCCCAGTGCTGTTTGACGAGGTCAATCCAACCCTCACCCGTGCCCCTCAGTTCGCTGAGCACACCGATGAGGTCATGCGTGAACTTGGAATTAACGACGAGAAACTCATTGAGCTCAAGATCGCTGGCGCAATCACCTGATTTGACCAGTTATTACCCATGAGGCCCGGTTTTTGTGAACCGGGCCTCATGGCTTTTCTAGGCCATTTGGGATAAAGAGTTTGATAATTCCGCTATTCTTTTAAAGTTTGGTCGTTGAACTTTCGAAAGGAACTGCCATGTCCCTGGCTCTTACCGAAGAACACCGCTCCCTTGCGGACGTAGCTCGCTCCTTGCTCGCCGATCACGGTGGCATCGCTCAAGCACGCGCAACTTTGGATACGAAAGACGAAGTACTTCCAGCGTTCTGGGCCCCGTTCAAAGAAAACGGCATGTTCGGCTTGCACCTGCCAGAAGAATTCGGTGGCCAAGGTTTTGGTCTCGAAGAAACCGCAATCGTTGTTGAAGAGCTTGGTCGCGTCGTTGCGCCAGGTGCCTTCCTTCCAACCGTTGTTGTTTCGGCAACCATTGCTGCCGCAGGTACTGATGCGCAAAAGCAAGCATTGCTTCCAGGCTTTGCTGAAGGCGACTCAATCTCAGGTTTCTCACTGCACAACAACGTTGCTGTTTCAGGTGGCAAGGCAAGCGGAACAGCTAAGGCTGTTACTTCAGCTGAACTTGCAACTCACCTAGCATTCGTTGTCGGCAATGACCTTGTGATCGTTCCTGCATCAAGCGCAACGATCACACCAAATAAGTCAATCGACGATTCACGTCGCAATGCCATGGTTGAACTTAAGGATGCGCCTGCTGAGGTCATCGTTGGCGGTGGCGAACTCGCACATCGCATCGGTCGTGTACTTGCTGCGGCAGAAGCCGCTGGTGGTGCTCGCGTGACGACAGAGCTTGCTACTGAATACGCGAAGATCCGCGAGCAGTTCGGTCGCACAATCTCTACGTTCCAAGCAATTAAGCATCACTGTGCAAACATGTTGATCCAGACAGAAATGGCAACTGCTGCTGCTTGGGATGCTGCGCGCACTGTGCTTGATCCAAAGGCTGGACCAATTGCTGCAGCAGCAGCTGCTGCTCTTGCGTTGCCTGCATTTGAATTCAACGCTCGTAAGAACATTCAGATTCACGGCGGTATTGGCTTCACCTGGGAGCACGATTCACACTTGTACTTCAAGCGTGCCGCAGCAACTGCAGTGATCTTTGGGACTTCCGATGATGCTGCAGCAGATCTCACAGCACTCAGCGCTAACGGCAACCATCGCGTGTACGCCTTTGATCTTCCTGAAGAAGCCGAGAGCTTCCGCGCAGAAGCAAAGGCTGCAGTCGCTGCGTACCATGCAGCCGCAGATGCCGATAAGCGTCGCGTGTTGTTCGAGTCCGGCTACTTGGTTCCACACTGGGGCAAGCCTTGGGGCCGTCAGGCATCGGCAGTTGAGCAGATTGTTATTGAAGAAGAGTTTGCTGGTATCGATGTTCCAAACCTGGGCATCACCGGCTGGGTTGGCTTGACGCTTTCACAGTTAGCCACGGAAGATCAGGTGCAGCGCTGGTTGCGTCCAGCAATGCTTGGCGAAACTATCTGGTGCCAGTTGTTCTCTGAGCCAGGTGCTGGCTCAGACGCCGCAGCAGTATCAACCAAGGCAGTCAAAGTTGATGGTGGCTGGAAAGTTGATGGCCAAAAGGTTTGGACATCAGGCGCTCAGCATTGCCAGTTCGGTCTCGCAACCGTGCGCACGGATCCGGATGCTCCAAAGCACAAGGGTGTCACTGCAATGGTGATCAAGATGGATGCTCCAGGCGTCACGATTCGTCCACTTCGCGAAAACAGTGGCGACACGATGTTCAACGAAGTCTTCTTCGATGATGTGTTCGTACCTGATGCGGATGTCGTCGGCGAAATCAATAACGGCTGGGCCGTAGCTCGCGCAACTCTTGGTAACGAGCGCGTCACCATCGGCGGTCAAGCTCGTAACGGTATCGATGCGTACGACCTCATCGCTCTTCTTCCAGGTGGAGTCAAGGCTGACCTTGGTCATGATCGTGAAGTTGGTAAGCA
>CANFTO010000015.1 GCA_947449945.1 Actinomycetota bacterium
CGTTAATTAAGCGACCAGCAAAGCGCACCCGAACTCGCACACCCGGCCGCACTTGTTCATCCAAGGCAGCGGGAATCGAATAATCAAAAATGCGATCCAAATGCGGCAGGGGTGCATCAATACGCACCTGCGCAACAGGATTTACTTCAGCAAGCGCCGCAGCCTTGCGTACCGGCTTGGCACGCTTGGGCAGGAACTCGAGCTGATCACTCACGCGAACAGGCTAGAGGCCTGCAACCTCACGCAATTGCTCGGCACGATCGGTGCTCTCCCAGGTGAAGGTTGGTCCGACCTGCGTGCGCTTTGACGCGTCTGCATTGTCGAGCAACGAGTTCACACCCTGAGGACGACCGAAGTGACCGTACGCAGCCGTGGTGCGGTAGATCGGACGAAGCAGATCAAGATCGCGGATGATCGCAGCGGGGCGAAGATCAAAGACCCGAAGCACGGCTTCTTGAATTGCTTCATCGCTTTTCACACCGGTGCCGAAGGTTTCCACAAAGACGCCCACAGGATGTGCCTTACCAATTGCGTAAGCAACCTGAACTTCACAACGAGTGGCCAAACCTGCAGCAACCACGTTCTTGGCAACCCAACGCATTGCGTAGGCAGCTGAGCGGTCAACCTTTGAAGGATCCTTGCCCGAGAATGCGCCACCACCGTGGCGAGCCATGCCGCCATAGGTGTCAACGATGATCTTGCGGCCGGTAAGCCCAGCATCGCCCATTGGACCACCGACAACGAAGTTGCCAGTTGGGTTCACGAGCAGACGGAAATCCTTTGAATCAAGATCGATGGCTTCAAGAACTGGCTCAACGACGTACTTGCGGATATCAGGCGCAAGCATGGTGTCAAGGTTGATGTCAGCCGCATGCTGACTGGATACCACGATGGTGTCGATGCGAACTGGACGCTGATTTTCGTCATATTCAATGGTGACCTGAGTCTTGCCATCTGGGCGCAGGTAAGGGACGGTGCCATCTTTGCGCACTGCAGTGAGCTGCTCTGACAAACGATGTGCCAATGAGATAGGCAGTGGCATCAATTCAACGGTGTCGGTGCAGGCGTAACCAAACATCAAGCCTTGGTCGCCAGCGCCTTGACGGTCAAGCGGATCTGATGAGCCTTCGGCGCGCTCTTCGTACGCGTCATCAACACCCATGGCGATATCAGGTGACTGCTTACCGATGGACACCTGAATACCGCAGGACTCACCATCGAAACCTTTGGTTGACGAGTCGTAGCCAATTTCGAGAACAGTTTCACGCACGAGGCTCATCACGTCAGCAAAACCTGAGGTCGTGACTTCGCCAGCAACATGGACCTGACCAGTGGTCAGCAGGGTTTCCACTGCAACACGGCTGGTTGGGTCCTGACGCAAGAGATCGTCGAGGATCGCATCACTGATGGCGTCAGCCATTTTGTCTGGATGGCCCTCGGTTACGGACTCAGAAGTAAACAGTCGCTTCGACACTTGCCCTACCCCTTAATTGCTGACGGAATGCCCGTCAATTGCGAACTTGAAGTCTATCTGCTGAACCTAGGAAACCCGTGGAGCGACAAGGTCCCAAAGCGCATCGGCGACCTGGGCTTTTGAGCTCCGGTCAATCTGAACAGATAATCCGTCAGCACCCAGAATCACCACACTGTTCTCATGCGACCCAAAGACCTCTTGAGTCCCAACTTCGTTGACCACCAGCAGATCGCAGCCCTTACGTGCCAACTTGGACTGGCCTAGTTCCAGCAAATGATCATGGTGATCTGCAGTTTCCGCGGCAAAGCCGACAATCAGTGGCGAAGATCCTGAACGCCGCTGAACCAAACTGGCAAGGACATCAACAGTGGTCGTCAATTCCATCGAGACTTGCTCGCCATCAAGGTGTTCTTTCTTGATCTTCTTGCCAGCCTCAGTATGCGGTTTGAAGTCAGCTACAGCAGCAGCCATCACCACGACATCACCCGTGTGCTCACACATCGCCTCATAGAGATCTTGAGCTGAACTCACCCGCACAAGTTCAACACCGGCAGGTGGTTCAACGTGCAGGTGGGCTGCAACTAGCGTGACGTGCGCTCCACGTGACACTGCAGTACGCGCTAACTCAACACCTTGCTTACCGCTACTGCGATTACCGAGATAACGAACAGGATCCAAAGCCTCGTGAGTACCACCGGCACTAATGACGATCTTTAGGCCCGCGAGATCATTGGTTGGCTTGCGACGCAACACATCTTTCACCGCATCAACAATTGCTGTCGGATCCGGTAACCGACCAGGCCCTGTGTCAGCACCAGTGAGGCGCCCACTGGCTGGTTCCAACACGATGATTCCGCGAGCTCGCAATTGCGCAACATTGGCTTGGGTTGCGGGATGCACCCACATTTCGGTGTGCATTGCCGGCGCCATCACGATTGGGCAGCGTGCGGTGAGCAAGGTGTTGGTCAAAAGATCATTGGCGACGCCATGTGTTGCTCGTGCAAGGAGATCAGCTGTTGCTGGAGCAATCACCACAACATCGGCAGTTTGTCCAAGGCGCACATGTGGCACATCAGAAATATTGCTCCACACATCGCTGGCAACGGGCTTTCCTGAAAGCGCCGACCACGTAGGTTCGCCAACAAACTTCAGTGCAGCATCAGTGGGAACAACAGTGACATCGTGTCCGGATTCGGCAAGTCCGCGCAGCACTTCAACAGCCTTATAGGCCGCGATGCCACCGGCTACCCCCAGCACGACTCGAGGCCGGCCACCCTTGTTGGGTGAACCGGCCTCGAATGAAGTGGTGGTCAGGCCTGCTCCTCGAGAGGCTCTGAGGTGAGCAACCCTGCGTCGATTTCACGAAGCGCGATCGAGATCGACTTTTCTTGCAAGTGGGTCTCAACAAGTGGACCGACATACTCAAGCAAGCCTTCGCCAAGCTGTGAGTAGTACGCATTGATCTGACGGGCCCGCTTTGACGCATAGCTCACAAGTGAGAACTTGGAGTCGGTCTTTTCGAGAAGTGAGTCAATTGAGGGGTAAACGATGCCCTCACCGCGGGGTGTTGTCATGCAAGAAGCCTACCAAGGTTTGGGCAGCGGTCTCGACGTCGGTATTGATCACGATCTCGTCGAACTCCCCTTGGGCAGCCATTTCCACCCGTGCGGCCTCCAGCCGGGCGGCAACTGCCTGTTCAGATTCCGTGCCTCGACCACGAAGTCGGCCTTCAAGGACCTCCCAGGTAGGGGGCGCAAGGAAGACCAATCGAGCGCCAGGATCGGCCTGGCGAACCTGGCGGGCTCCGAAGAGCTCAATTTCTAGGACTACTGGAACGCCTTGAGCCCGACGCTCATCGACCGGCTTGCGGGGGGTCCCATAGCTATTTCCGGCAAAGGTTGCCCACTCCAGCAACTCCCCCTGTGCGACCAACTCATCGAACTGCTCTTGACTCAGGAAGAAGTAATGCTCGCCATTGACTTCGCCAGGGCGGGCAGCGCGAGTGGTCGCTGAAACTGACAGCCATACGTCAGGCGATTGCTGGAGCACGGCTTGCACCACTGTGCTTTTACCTACGCCCGACGGGCCTGAGACAACAACGAGCGGGGCATTCATCGGGCAATCGTTTCTACTAATAGCGCGCGCTGACGATCATTGAGCCCGCCTACGCGACGCGTAGCAGCGATACCTAACTGATCCATCACGTGTTCAGCCTTAATGGGGCCAACGCCTGGCAACGACTCCAACAACCAACGCACTCGCAAATTTGCATAGTTCGCATCCTGCCCGGCACCGCTGACAATCACCGTGGGATCCAACTGACCTGATTTCAAATCCACGCGCAATTGCGCACGAAGCCGACGAGCCTGCAGCGCTGCATCGAGTGCTGCTGCTCGTTGTTCAGGTGTACGAACTGGAGCTGCCACTTAGAAGCCCAAGGACTTCGCGATTGTCCATGCAGCTTCGGTGAGATCCGGCGCTGCAGTAATTGGTCGACCAATGACTAAGAGATCGGCTCCGGATGCAATCGCATCTTGCGGAGTAGCCACGCGCTTTTGATCATTCACCGCGGCTCCTGCTGGGCGTACACCTGGTGTGATCAACGTGATGTCTGCTGGAACTACTGCTCGGATGGCTGCAACCTCAAGAGGTGAGCACACAATTGCTCGCGCACCTGCTCCAACAGCCACCTTTGCCAACCGCACAGCTGCCTCAATCGCAGGGCCCGCCATACCAATGCTTTCCAATGTTGCTTCATCAATGGAAGTCAGCACCGTGACAGCTGTGATCTTTGTATCGGGCAGAGCGTTCGCTGCTGCTTCGATCATCGCCGCGCCACCGGAGGCATGCACAGTAAGAAACGCTGGTTCAAGTTCGGCAACAGCAAGTGCAGCTCCGGCGACCGTTGCTGGAATGTCATGAAGTTTGAGATCAAGGAAGATCTGTACCTCTGGTGAACCAACTTCTGCTGCACCTTGACGAGCTGCGTGCACTGCAGCAGCTCCATCACGGCAATACACCTCTAGTCCGACCTTGAGTGTTGATACCACTGGCGAAACTGCACGCGACCACGCACGCACCACACCAAGATCGGGTGCATCAATAGCTACTGCGATGGGTGCCTTATTCACGCTTGTTCCTCTTCAACTTCGGTGACGTCTGGGCCACGATGTGCAAAGCCAATGGCTTCACGCAAGGTTGCAAAGCCGCGCTGTGCCAGTGCGATTTCAAGTTCCTGCTGCACCCGGAACGGTGCAGATGGATCGTGGAAGGTCACGGTGCCAACAGATACAGCACTTGCTCCCGCCAAAATGAACTGCAGCGCATCTTCTCCATTGCGAATGCCACCCATGCCCAGAATTGGCAGGTGTGGAAGTGCCTGGTGGATCTGCCACACACAGCGCACAGCCATAGGGCGGATTGCTGGGCCAGATAGACCGCCGGTGATACCACCCAGTGCTGGGCGCATGGAATCAAGATCGATCACCATGCCAAGAGTCGTGTTAATGACTGCCACTGCGTCTGCACCTGCACGCTCAACGGCTTGCGCAATCGAAACGATGCTGGTGACATCAGGTGAAAGCTTGGCAATGATTGGGATCTTTGTGTCTGAGTTTCGACGAACCGCCTGAATGACCTGCGCGGATGAATTTGGATCGCAGGCGAAGACTTGGCCACGATCTTCCACGTTCGGGCATGAAATATTGACTTCGATAGCACTAATGCCATCGACGGTGCGTAGCTTTGCTGCCAACTTGCCGTATTCCTCAACACTGCCACCAGCGATTGATACCACTGTGCGAGCGCCGCGCTGACGCAACCAGGCCAGATCATTTTCGATGAATGAATCAATGCCCGGGCCTTGCAACCCGATGGAGTTCAACATGCCACTTGGTGTTTCGGCCATTCGTGGAGTTGCACGTCCTGAACGCGCATTCATCATCACACTCTTGGTGACTATGCCACCGAGCTGCGTGATGTCGAAGAACTGATCGAGTTCCTTTCCGGCAGCAGCGCAACCCGAAGCCGTAAACACCGGCGCTGGTGATTCAAAGTAGCCAAGCGAAGTCGACATATCTACCGAGGGCAGATTGACTGTTGGGTCAATGGGACCGCTTGTGATGAGAGCGCGAGACATCAGTGACCTCCCGTAGGTGCGCCGAGGGTGTCAGGCGGAACGGTGCCCACATCACTCCAGCGCACACGATCCCCGCGGAAAACAGGACCTTCAACGCATGAACGAACCATGCGAGTGATGCCATCGTCGCCAATCACTGGCAATACGCAAGTCATACACACACCCACGCCACACGCCATAGATTCTTCAACTGAGCATTGGCTGTAGACGCCTCGAGCCGTGGCTACCTCAGCAACTGCAGCAAGCATGCCCATTGGCCCACATGCATACACGACATCTGCCTGAGTCTTGGTGATGATGTCGTCGAGCACATCGGTGACGCGACCTTGCACTCCCATCGAACCGTCGTCCGTGGTGACTGTCAACGTTGATGCAGCACGCTTAATTTCCAGCGTGCCAAAGAGTTTCTCTTCGGTCGCTGCACCTGCAATCACGTCAACGCGGCAACCGCGTTCGCGTAATTGATCAGCAAGCATGAATAACGGAGCAGTTCCGTAACCACCACCAACCAAAATGCAGTTTGCTGGTTCCTTAGGCAACGTGAACGGACGTCCGAGTGGGCCGACAATGCTCAAGTAGTCATGACGACGACGATCAACAAGCCACTGCGTGCCCTTGCCATGCACGCCAATCACGATGTCCACAGATCCGCCATACACCCCGCGCGATTGCACTTGATAGATCGCAAAAGAACGACGCAGCAACAGCCCTGACTCTTCACCACCGATTCCGATGTTAAGGAAGTGACCCGGGCGGGTGCGCTCGGCCAATCCAGGCGCGGTCAACGACATCACGGTGTACATGCCGGCTCGACGCACGTCGAGCACCTGACCGGTAATTTGCAGTGGAGCCATGGCTAGGCCTCCTTCATTGAGGCAAGGAGGCTATCGCGTTGAGCCGCGCGGAGCCGATCGAGATCAGCTCCATGCTCCTGGAGTGAACGAACAGTTGACTCTTCATGCTGGAGGGAATCAATTCCCTGAACCACGGCACCCAAACCTTGCACGGTGGTGATGGAAGGAACCCCCTTCATCACTGCTGCGGTGCGGATCTCGTAGCCGTCAAGGCGAGCACCTACGCCGTATGGCGTATTGATGATCAACTGAATGTCGCCATTCATGATCGCGTCAACCGTGGTTGGCTCCCCGGCCTCTCCGGTGCCTTCAAATGCCTTGCGAATCACTTCGCACTTCACACCATTGCGACGCAGCACATCGGCTGTTCCCGAAGTTGCAAGGATCTTGAAACCAAGATCACTCAAGCGCATCAGTGGGAAGATGGCTGCGCGCTTATCGCGATCAGCAAGTGAGACAAACACCGTGCCACTGGTTGGTAAGGCGCCTGAAGCAGCGTCTTGTGCCTTAGCGAAGGCAACACCGAAGGTGTCATCAAGACCCATCACTTCACCTGTTGAACGCATCTCTGGACCAAGCACGGTGTCAACGCCTTGGAAGCGACCAAATGGCAGCACTGCTTCCTTCACTGAAACTGCACAACCATCTGGCAAGGTCCCGCCATCGCCAAGCTCAGGCAAAATCCCCTGCTTGCGCAGTTCAGCAATGCTTTGACCCATCATCACGCGTGCTGCAGCTTTTGCGACATGAACGGCAGTTGCCTTCGATACGAATGGCACCGTGCGCGATGCACGCGGGTTGGCTTCAAGTACATACAGCACATCTGATGCCAACGCGTATTGCACGTTGAGTAAACCGAGTACGCCAACACCCTTAGCGATGGCCTCTGTTGACTTACGAATGCGGTCAATCTGACTTGCACCTAACGTGATCGGTGGCAAGGCACAGGCTGAGTCACCGGAGTGAATGCCCGCTTCTTCAATGTGCTCCATGACGCCAGCAAGGAAGAGTTCCTTACCGTCATACAACGCATCAACGTCAATTTCGATGGCGTCATCAAGGAATCGGTCGACCAGAACTGGATGATCAACATTGATTTCCGTTGATCGCTCCAGGTAATCAGCCAACATCGCATCGTCGTACACGATTTCCATACCTCGGCCGCCGAGCACGTAACTTGGACGAACGAGTACTGGGTATCCCACTTCAGCAGCAATTGCTTGAGCTTGCGGGAAGGAAGCGGCCATGCCGTGCTTTGGTGCAATGAGGCCAGCTTCTGCCAATACACGCCCAAAAGCACCACGCTCTTCGGCTAAGTGAATGGACTCAGGTGAAGTACCAACAATTGGTACGCCTGCATCTTTGAGAACCTGCGCCAAGCCCAGCGGGGTTTGACCGCCAAGTTGCACGATGACTCCAGCCAGTTTTCCTGCTGCAGATTCGGCGTGCACGATTTCCAAGACATCTTCAAGCGTGAGTGGTTCGAAGTACAAGCGATCCGAAGTGTCGTAGTCAGTTGACACAGTTTCTGGGTTGCAGTTGACCATGATCGTTTCGTAGCCAGCCTCGCGCAGAGTCAATGCTGCGTGCACGCATGAGTAGTCAAACTCAATGCCTTGCCCAATGCGGTTGGGACCTGAGCCCAAGATGATGACCTTTTCGCGGTCACTTGGAATGCTTTCCGTTTCTTCGTCATACGCCGAGTAGTGATACGGAGTCTTCGCCGCGAACTCAGCCGCACACGTATCTACGGTCTTGTACACCGGACGCAAGCCCAGTTCATGACGCTGACCGCGGACCTCTGCTTCAGTGAGCCCCCGCAAGCGTGAGATCTGCAGATCGGAGAAACCATGACGCTTGGCGTAGCGCAGGGTCTCGTAATCCAACTGTGATGCAGCGCGTACTTCGTCGGCAATTTCGTTGATCAAACAAATCTGATCAAGGAACCATGGATCGATCTTGGTAATGTCGAACACTTCTTCCGGCGATACGCCAGCCCACAGTGCCAACTGCACTAATGAAAGGCGGCCATCATGTGGGCGCCCCATTGTGGCCTTGAGTTCAACAATATTGACCTCAGCCTTGGTTGCTGGCCATGAGAAAACCGCTTCCTTTTTTTCCAAGGAGCGCAGTGCCTTCTGAAGCGCTTCAGTGAAGTTACGGCCAATAGCCATTGCCTCACCCACGCTCTTCATGGTTGTGGTGAGTGTTGAATCTGCATTCGGGAACTTCTCAAATGCGAAGCGAGGAACTTTCACCACGATGTAATCAAGGGTCGGCTCGAAGGATGCGGGGGTTTCCTTGGTGATGTCGTTTGGAATTTCATCAAGGGTGTAACCCACTGCCAAGCGAGCAGCAATCTTGGCGATTGGGAAACCTGTTGCCTTCGATGCAAGTGCCGACGAACGTGACACACGCGGGTTCATTTCAATGACGATCAGCCGACCATCTTCTGGATTGACTGCAAACTGAATATTGCAGCCACCAGTGTCAACACCAACAGCGCGAATAATCTCAATGCCCACATCGCGCATCCGCTGGAATTCACGGTCTGTCAGCGTGAGTGCAGGCGCAACAGTGATCGAATCACCAGTGTGCACACCCATGGGATCAAGGTTTTCGATGGAACAAATCACCACAACGTTGTCGCGGTGATCGCGCATCAATTCGAGTTCATATTCCTTCCAACCAAGGATTGACTCTTCTAGAAGGATTTCCGTGGTTGGGCTTGCTTGGAGACCAGCACCGGCGATACGTCGAAGATCTTCTTCGTTGTATGCCATACCTGAACCAGCGCCACCCATGGTGAACGACGGGCGCACCACCATTGGGTAACCGAGCTCATCAACCGCATCTAGGCATTCTTGGAGTGAATGACAGATCACCGAGCGAGCACTTTCAGCGCCAATCTCAGCAACGATTTTCTTGAACATCTCGCGGTTTTCGCCACGTTCAATAGCATCGACATCGGCGCCGATGAGCTCAACGCCGTACTTCTCCAGCACTCCGTTCTTATGAAGAGCGATCGCAGTGTTCAATGCTGTTTGACCACCAAGAGTTGGCAGCAAAGCATCAGGGCGTTCCTTGGCAATGATGCGTTCAACGAACTCAGGAGTGATGGGTTCGATGTACGTGGCATCAGAAAACTCTGGATCGGTCATGATCGTGGCGGGGTTGGAGTTCACCAACACCACACGAATCCCTTCATCGCGAAGGACGCGACAGGCTTGCGTGCCTGAATAATCGAATTCACAGGCTTGACCAATGACGATGGGGCCTGACCCGATCACCATGACGCTCTTGATGTCGTCACGACGTGGCATTAGGCACGCACCTTTCCTGATGTGCTCATTAACTCGATAAATTCGTCGAACAAGTAAGCGGAGTCATGTGGACCGGCTGCCGCCTCTGGGTGGTATTGCACACTGAACGCAGGCACTTCAAGGCAACGCAAGCCTTCAACGACGTCGTCGTTCAGGCACACGTGGCTGACCTGAGCCTTACCAAATGGCGTATCGAAATCACCATCGCGAGGAGCATCAACGGCGAAGCCGTGGTTATGTGCAGTGATTTCAACCTTGCCCGTGCGCAAATCCTGGACGGGCTGATTGATGCCGCGATGACCATAACGAAGCTTGTAGGTGCCAAGCCCAAGTGCGCGACCAAGAATCTGGTTGCCGAAGCAAATACCAAACACTGGCATTTTCTTTTGCAACATTTCAGTCATGGTTGCTACCGCTGCATCAGCAGTTGCTGGGTCACCTGGTCCATTGGAGAAGAAGACTCCATCGGGATTTAACGCCAGGATTTCATCAACGGAAGATGCTGCAGGGAGTACATGAACTTCTATGCCGCGTGCCGCCATCATTTCTGGAGTCATTGACTTAATGCCGAGATCAATTGCCGCGACAGTGAACTTCTTAGCGCCCAGTGCCGGCACGACGTACGCCTTATCAGTGCTGACTTCATCGGTGAGGTTCGCTCCAGCCATTGCTGGGCTTGCTTGTACCTGGGTCAAGAGTTCAGCAACTGAAAGCTTGGCAGCATCCCCTGAGAAGATGCCAACCTTCATCGCGCCGCGTTCGCGCAGATGACGGGTGAGCGCACGGGTGTCAACACCGCTGATACCAACAATCCCCTGCTTATCTAGCGCTGATGCCAGATCGCCAGTTGAGCGCCAGTTTGATGACACACGGGATGGGTCCCGCACGACGTAACCCGCTACCCAAATCTTGGTTGATTCAAGATCCTCTTCATTCACACCGGTGTTACCAATGTGTGGTGCTGTCATCACGACAACCTGACGGTCATACGACGGATCAGTGAGGGTTTCTTGATAACCGGACATGCCCGTTGAAAAGACCGCCTCGCCAAAGGTCACACCGGCTGCGCCATAACGTTCACCGTGCATCACCCGCCCATCTTCAAGGACGAGAACTGCTGGTTCACGCGAACTCATGACTGCTCCTTCGTAATGACTAACTCATCTACATTGAATCCAGCTTCGATACACGCTTGCACGATCACGTCGCGACCAGCGTCTTCATCTGGGCGGAAACCAAAATCAACCAATGTGGTACCCAAGGCGAATGTCACCACGATCACACTGTCTTTACTGCGAACTGTTCCCGCGATACCGCGATCAATACGAATGCGATTAATCTCATCGGCAGGCACAAAGAATGAATTCGCGTGCACACGCTCGATCCACAACCCGTGCTCTCCGACATTGAGCGCCGCGCGACTACGCACACCCAGTCCGTGAACAACAATGCGATCTAGCCAGTCACCCGTGCGCGCTGCCCCGATATACACGCCGGGAATATCGATCACAAAAGTTGCGTCGTGTGGTGGCACTGGTAATGGACGTGACACATCGATCTGACGACGTTCACGACCTTTCCAACCCCATCGCATGAGCGCGAGTAAGCCAGCAATCACAAGCAAGGTCGCAGCAACAAGCAACAACCGCAGCGGCCAATTGGTGACTTGAGCTGACTGGGCATCAGCAAGAATCGTGATCACGCGAGCACTCCCCCAATCACGGTTGGCCGACCTGCATACATGGTGTGCACGATGGTGCCGGGGAAGGTGCGCTCGGCAAACGGAGTGTTTGAACTCTTCGAGGCGAGTGCTTCGGGGACAACCGTCCACTTCGCCTTTGGATCAATCACCACGATGTTTGCGACCGAGCCCACGGCAATTGGCTGACCTTGGGATTCCACTCCGCCGATACGAGCAGGTTGCACCGACATGCGATCAGCAACGCCGCGCCAATCCAATAAGCCTGGCTCAACCATGGTTTCCATGACAACGCTGAAGGCGGTTTGCAATCCGAGCATGCCCATTGCCGCTGCCCCCCATTCACAATCCTTGTGCTCATGTGGATGTGGAGCGTGGTCTGTTGCAAGTGCATCGATAGTGCCGTCAGCCAATGCCGCGCGCAACGCAAGGACGTCTTTCTTCGTACGCAGTGGTGGGTTGACCTTGTATACCGGGTTGTACGTTTCAACAAGATCTTCGGTCAGGATCAAGTGATGCGGGGTGACTTCAGCAGTGACGTTCACTCCACGGCTCTTTGCCCAGCGAATTACTTCAACTGAGCCAGCTGTTGAGACATGGCAAGCATGCAAGCGTGAATCAACATGCTCAGCAAGCAGCACATCGCGAGCAATGATCGCTTCTTCAGCAACTGCTGGCCAACCAACCATGCCGAGCTTGCCGGAAAGCGCCCCTTCGTTCATCTGTGCATTCTCAGTAAGCCGTGGCTCCTGAGCATGCTGAGCAACGACACCTCCGAACGCTTTCACGTATTCAAGGGAGCGACGCATCAACAGGGCATCATGGACGCACTTACCGTCATCGCTAAATACGGTGACTTCAGCCGCAGAGTTGGCCATCGCACCTATTTCAGCCAGGTGTTTGCCATCGAGATTCACGGTGACTGCACCAACTGGGCGCACATCCACTAAACCAACTTCGCGGCCAATGCGCCATACCTGCTCAACTACGCCAGCAGTGTCAGCTACCGGATCCGTGTTGGCCATTGCATGCACACAGGTGTAACCACCAAGAGCTGCAGCTTGTGAACCCGATTCAATGGTTTCAGCATCTTCTCGCCCTGGTTCGCGCAAGTGGGTATGAAGATCAACAAAACCAGGCAACGCGATGAGACCGTCAGCCTCAATCACTTCCCCCTTGCCTGTTCCAACCGGTGCAAGCTCGGTGATCACGCCATCATTAATGACAATATCTACGGCTTCTTCACCGTACGGGCGAACACCTCTGATGACATACGCGCTCATTCGCTTAGCTCCTTTGCCCCACCGAGTAACAAGTACAGAACTGCCATGCGCACGCTCACTCCATTAGCAACCTGTTCAACCATCACTGCACGATCGCTATCAGCGACTTCTGCAGAAATTTCCATACCGCGATTCATTGGCCCCGGGTGTAACACGATTGCGTGCTCAGGCAGCAGGCGCATGCGATCACCATTGAGGCCATAAAGCCGGCTGTATTCACGCGCTGTTGGGAAGTACGCGGCCTGCATGCGTTCTTGCTGCACTCGCAACATCATGACCGCATCAACCTTTGGTAGCACGGAGTCAATGTCATAGGAAACCTCGCATGGCCAGGTCTCCATACCGATTGGCAACAAGGTTGGGGGTGCGACGAGTGTGACCTCGGCACCAAGGGTCTGAAGCAGCAACACATTTGAGCGTGCTACGCGGCTGTGCAAGATGTCGCCAACAATTGCAACGCGCACACCTTCGAGTGCACCTTTGCCATCACGAAGGTGACGACGCATTGTGTACGCATCAAGCAGTGCCTGCGTTGGATGTTCGTGAGTTCCGTCGCCCGCATTCACAACCGAGCCACCGATCCAGTCGGCATGTGCGAGGCGATACGGGGCGCCGGAATCCCAGTGGCGAATCACCACAGCATCAGCACCCATGGCTTCAAGGGTCAGCGCCGTGTCTTTCAGGCTTTCACCCTTAGAAACCGATGAACCTTTTGCAGCAAAGTTGATGACATCTGCTGATAACCGCTTAGCTGCGAGCTCAAAGGAGATGCGGGTACGCGTTGAATCTTCGAAGAAGAGATTGACCACGGTACGACCGCGCAAGGTTGGCAACTTCTTCACGCTGCGATCAGACAACGCTGCCATTTCTGCAGCGGTATCAAGAATGAGGAGCGCTTGATCTCGATCAAGATCGCCGGCTGAAAGCAGATGTCTCATCACTCTTCTCCCCCGGCAGAAATTTCAACTAAGTCCATGTCATCAATTTCCGAAAGGCGCACACGCACCTTTTCCGTTGGCGAGGTTGGAATATTTTTGCCGACGTAATCCGGTCGAATGGGAAGTTCACGATGTCCACGATCAACGAGCACCGCTAATCGCACGGCTGCCGGACGACCAACATCGTTAAGCGCGTCGAGGGCTGCGCGGATTGTGCGACCAGAAAACAGCACGTCATCAACAAGGACCACGATCTTGCCGTCGATGCCGACATCGGGGATCGAGGTTTCTTCGAGCGCTCGAGTCGGGCGTAAGCGAAGGTCATCGCGATACAAGGTGATGTCCAAAGCACCCACCGGGACGTCCACGCCTTCGATTTCGGAAATGGCCTTGCCGATGCGATGTGCCAGCGTGACACCACGCGTGGGAATTCCTAGAAGAACGAGATCGGAAGCGCCTTTAGCTTTTTCAACGATTTCGTGAGCAATTCGGCGGCTAGCGCGGGCGATGTCATCGCCAGAAAGCACGGTCCGTAGATCGTGCGCGCGTGCAGAGCCCATCAGGACCCCCTTCTCCGCCTCACAGGACGGACTTAAAGGTTGGTCGAACGGGTAGAACTCTATCGGATGCCGGGGTGACCCGTCACCTCAGTCTTAAATACCCGAGCCCCGGCCTGAGGAGCCAATACGGTGCACACGCATGCCGTTAGTGGTGCCAGGAACGCCCGGTGGCACACCTGCACAAATCACCACTCGCTCACCTGCCGTGGCCCGGCCAATATCCAAAAGCGCCTTATCTACCTGCATGACCATGTCATCGGTGTGCTCAACCTGTGGCACCAGAAAGGTCTCCACTCCCCACACCAAGGCCAGCTGGCTACGAACCCGCTGATTCGGGGTGAAGGCGAGCAACTTGGTAGCGCTACGCCAGCGAGAAATCAAGCGAGCCGAGGTTCCGGTTTCGGTAAACGCAATGAGGTAGGTCGCCTTCACATCGTCTGCGACAGAAACTGCAGCATGAGTCAATGCGCGGTTGGTTGACCCGGCATGTGATTCATCGAGCACTGGCATGCGATCAAGTGCTTCGGACTCAACGTGCGTAATGATGCGCGCCATCGTTTCCACGACGGTAATTGGATGCGCACCGACACTGGTTTCGCCAGAAAGCATGAGTGCATCTGCGCCGTCGAGCACTGCGTTAGCAACGTCGCTTGCTTCTGCACGTGTTGGTCGGTTGGCACTGATCATGGAGTCAAGCATTTGGGTTGCCACGATGACTGGCTTGCCGGCTTCACGACACATGTGGATTGCGCGCTTTTGCACCAATGGAACCTGCTCTAAAGGCAGCTCAACACCGAGGTCACCGCGAGCGACCATGACGCCATCAAAGGCATCAACAATTTCCTGCAAATTATCAACAGCTTGAGGCTTTTCAACCTTGGCCAGAACCGGGATTCGCACGCCTTCTTCTTTCATGATGGCGTGAACATCTTCAAGGTCGGCAGCACTTCGCACGAAAGACAACGCGATGATGTCGCAGCCAATACGTAAGGCCCAACGAAGATCGTCACGATCTTTGTCAGAGAGCGCGGGAACGCTCATCGCGGCACCTGGCAGGTTGAATCCCTTGTTATCAGAAACTCGACCGCCTTCTTTCACGACGGTGACCACGCGTGGTCCTTCAACGCGCACTACTTCAAGTGCTATGCGACCATCATCAACGAGAACAAAATCGCCGGGCTTCACATCTTGCGGAAGATCTTTATAGGTCGTGCCGACCATCTGGGCGTCGCCTGGAACATCTTCCGTGGTGACGATGAATTCATCGCCAACGTTCAACAGCACTGGGCCAGAGGCAAATTTGCCCAGACGAATCTTCGGACCCTGAAGATCAGCCAGGATGCCTACGGCCCGGCCAGACTCATCGGCTGCCTGACGAATACGGGCGTATTGCTGAGCATGCTGCTCATGGGTGCCATGGGAAAGGTTCAGGCGGGCAACGTCCATGCCGGCATCGATCAGACCACGCAAGGCGTCTAATTCCGCGGTAGCTGGACCCATGGTGGCGACAATCTTGGCGCGGCGCATAAGGCTTACCTTACCGGAGAAGGTGTGTAAACGGTGTCATCGGAGTGACATCTTGATGAAAAAGCAGGTGGGGCCGCAGGGATTCCCCGCGGCCCCACCCAAATAAGCGATTAGACCAACAACTGACGCGCGGTTGAAGGAATCGGTGAAGGAAGCGCAGTACTTCCGGTGAGGAATTCATCGACTGCAGCTGCGGCAGCGCGACCTTCAGCAATCGCCCACACGATGAGTGACTGACCGCGGCCGGCATCGCCTGCCACGAATACACCTTCTACTTCAGTGGCGTAGGCAGCGTTGCGCTCCAAATTACCGCGACCATCGACTTTGAGCTCGAACTGCTCAGCAATGGCATCGACTTCTGGCCCGGTGAAGCCCATCGCCAACATGACTACGTCAGCTGGAATTTCGCGCTCTGAACCAGCAACTGGGCGGAAACCACCTTCGAATGGTTCCACCTCAACCAGAGCTAAAGCCTTCACATTCCCATTGCCATCATCAACGAAGTGAGTGGTGGACACTGCAAACAGACGCTCGCCACCTTCTTCGTGAGCACTTGAGGTGCGGTACGTCATTGGATAGGTCGGCCAAGGCTGACTATCTGGACGTGTTTGTGGTGGCGTTGGAAGAATTTCCAACTGCGTCACTGATGCTGCGCCTTGACGATGTGAAGTGCCCAAGCAGTCAGCACCGGTGTCACCGCCACCAATGATCACGACATGTTTGCCGGCGACATCAAGTGGTGACGCCTCGAGGTCACCCTCTTGTACGCGGTTAGCAAGCGGAAGTACTTCCATTGCCTGGTAAATACCCTTGAGTTCGCGACCAGGAACAGGAAGATCGCGCCACTTGGTTGCGCCAATAGCAATGACTACTGCGTCATACCTCTTGCGCAAATCCTGACCAGTAACGTCGATACCGATCTCAACACCTGGACGGAAACGCACGCCTTCTTCTTCCATCTGTGCAAGACGACGATCAAGAATGCTCTTTTCCATCTTGAACTCTGGAATCCCGTAACGCATCAACCCGCCAATGCGATCTGCGCGCTCGTACACCGCAACGGTGTGACCTGCGCGCGCAAGCTGCTGTGCAGCCGCAAGGCCTGCAGGACCTGAACCAACAACAGCAACTGTGCGACCACTTACACGATCGGGAACCTGCGGTGCAACCCAGCCTTCTTCGAAAGCCTTTTCAATGATGGAAACTTCCACCTGCTTGATGGTCACTGGATCTTGGTTGATCCCAAGCACACAGGCGGTTTCACATGGTGCTGGGCAGAGCCGGCCTGTGAACTCTGGGAAGTTATTCGTTGCGTGCAGACGCTCAATAGCTACTTCCCAATCCTGGCGGTAGACCAAGTCATTCCATTCAGGAATGAGGTTGCCCAGTGGGCAGCCGTTGTTACAGAACGGAATACCGCAGTCCATGCAACGGCTAGCTTGCTTCTCCACATTTGCAGATCCGAAGTCTTCATAGACCTCGCGCCAGTCCTGCAAGCGCACATCTACTGGACGACGGGTCGGTGTGGTGCGACCTACGTTTAAGAATCCCTTTGGATCAGCCATCTCAAGCTCCCATTACCGCTGCGATTGGATCTAAACCTTGCTCAGTTGCCTGCTGCATTACGTTCAGCACGCGCTTGTAATCCTTTGGCATCACCTTGGTGAATCGACCAAGTGCCGTGATCCAGTCTGCAAGCAAGCTTTGTGCAACCGCAGACTCTGTTTCATCAAAGTGCTGTTGCACGATTGCGCGCAGCTCTTCAGCATCCTGCGAGGTCATTGGATCAAGATCGATCATTTCTGGGTTGACCTTGATGGGATCAAGATCGAGCACGTATGCAATGCCACCTGACATGCCAGCCCCCAAGTTGCGTCCGGTAGTTCCAAGAATCACCACTCGCCCACCGGTCATGTACTCAAGTGCGTGGTCACCCACACCCTCAACTACTGCTGTGGCACCCGAGTTACGCACGCAGAAACGTTCACCAGCGCGACCGCGAAGGAAAATGCCGCCACTCGTTGCGCCATAACCAATGACGTTGCCAGCGATGATCTGATCTTCCGCGACAAAGCTTGCTGCACGATCAGGGCGCACAACCAGCGTGCCGCCTGAGAGGCCCTTGCCGACGTAATCGTTGGCATCGCCTTCGAGTCGCAACGTGACACCCTTTGGTACGAACGCGCCGAAGGACTGACCTGCAGAGCCGGTAAAGGTGAGATCGATCGTGCCTTGTGGCAATCCATCGCCACCATGTTTGCGAGTGACTTCAGCGCCGAGCATCGTGCCAACAGTGCGGTTGACGTTACGAACCTTGATTTGTGCACGCACAGGTTCACCCTTGGTGATCGCTGGCTGGCAAATTTCAATGAGTTCATTGTCGAGTGCTGCATCAAGACCATGGTCTTGAGCGATCATGGAACGACGTGGTGAATCCAGAGCAACACGTGGCAAAGAAAGGATGGGCGAAAGGTCAAGACCTGCTGCCTTCCAATGCGTCACTGCACGTTCAGTTTCCAACATCTCGACTTGACCAATGGCTTCATCAAGGGTGCGGAAGCCAAGGGCAGCAAGATGTTCGCGAACTTCTTCTGCAATGTACTCAAAGAAGGTTTCTACAAACTCTGGCTTGCCACTGAAACGCTCACGAAGCACTGGGTTCTGTGTTGCGACACCAACTGGGCAGGTGTCGAGGTGACACACGCGCATCATGACGCAACCCATGACCACGAGTGGTGCAGTCGCAAAACCAAATTCCTCAGCGCCAAGAAGTGCAGCAACGATGACATCGCGCCCGGTCTTCAACTGGCCATCTGCTTGCACCACGATGCGGTCACGAAGTCCGTTGATCAACAAAGTCTGCTGCGTTTCAGCAAGACCAAGCTCCCACGGCGTTCCTGCGTGCTTAAGGCTGGTCAGTGGTGAAGCACCAGTGCCACCATCGAAACCTGAGATGAGCACGACGTCAGCATGTGCCTTCGACACACCTGCAGCAACCGTGCCAACACCAACTTCCGATACCAACTTCACGTGAACGCGTGCGTACTTATTGGCATTCTTCAAATCGTGGATCAGCTGAGCAAGGTCCTCGATTGAGTAAATGTCATGGTGAGGTGGTGGTGAAATCAAGCCCACGCCTGGAGTTGAGTGACGGGTCTTGGCCACCCATGGGTACACCTTGTGCCCAGGCAACTGGCCACCTTCACCAGGCTTAGCGCCTTGGGCCATCTTGATCTGAATGTCATCAGCGTTCACGAGGTACTCGCTGGTCACACCGAAACGACCAGAAGCAACCTGCTTAATTGATGAACGCTTTGAATCACCATTAGGCAGCGACACGAAACGTTCTGGATCCTCGCCACCTTCGCCGGTGTTGGACTTTGCGCCCATACGGTTCATGGCGATTGCCAAAGTTTCGTGAGCCTCAGCTGAGATCGAACCGTAGGACATTGCACCGGTTGAGAATCGCTTCACGATTTCTGAAGCTGATTCAACTTCATCAATGGAAATTGGCGCACGAACGCCTTCCTTGAAGTTGAACAATCCACGAATGGTCATCAAACGCTCTGACTGCTCATCAACAGCATTGGTGTACTGCTTGAAGATGTCGTAACGCTTGTTACGCGTTGCATGCTGCAAACGGAACACGGTCTCTGGGTTGAACAAGTGAAGTTCACCCTCGCGACGCCACTGGTACTCGCCACCGACATTGAGCGTGCGGTGTGCTGGGGAAATACCCGAGATTGGGTAGGCAACATCGTGACGATCAGAAACTTCCTGAGCGATCACATCGATGCCAACCCCGCCAAGGCGTGAACTGGTACCACCGAAGTAGGTGTCCACAAGTTCCTGACTTAAGCCAACGGCCTCGAAGATTTGCGCGCCGCGGTAGGAAGCAACTGTGGAAACACCCATCTTTGACATGACCTTCAAGATGCCCTTACCGAGTGCCTTGATGAGGTTTCGCGTTGCCTTTTCTGGGGTGACATCACCAAAGACACCGCGACGAGCCATGTCTTCAACAGTTTCAAGCGCCAGATAAGGGTTCACTGCAGCTGCGCCGTAACCAACCAGCAGTGCGCAGTGGTGAACTTCGCGCACATCGCCAGCTTCAATGATCAAGGTGACCATGGTGCGCGCCTTGGTTTTCACCAAGTGATGGTGAACAGCTGAGGTCAGTAATAACGTTGGAATCGGTGCACGGTCAGCATCGCTATCCCGGTCTGACAACACAATGAAGCGCTTGCCTTCACGAATGAGTTCATCAACCTCGTGGAAGATTTCCTTCAAACGGTTTTCGAGGGCCTCTCCCCCACCTGCAACGTCGTACAAGCCTTCGATTTTTGCTGCTGCAAAACCAGGCATGTCTTCGTCATCATTGATGTGAAGGATCTTTGCAAGTTCGTCATTGTCGATCACTGGGAAAGGCAAGGTGACTTGGTTGCAATGTGAGGGGCTGGCGTCGAGCAAGTTGCCTTCTGAGCCAATAGTTGCGTAAAGCGAGGTAACGATCTCTTCGCGGATTGCATCCAAAGGCGGGTTGGTCACCTGAGCGAACAACTGATGGAAGTAATCGAACAGCAAACGTGGACGAGCAGACAAGACGGCAATTGGCGTATCGGTGCCCATGGAACCAATAGCTTCAATTCCTTGGCGAGCCATCGGATCAAGAATGATCTTCAACTCTTCATGGGTGTAGCCAAAGGTCTGTTGGCGACGCGCAACTGAGCCTGAGGTGTGCACGATGTGCTCACGCTCTGGAAGTTCTTCAAGGTGAACAAGGCCTTCATCAAGCCACTCTTGGTACGGAGCAGCTGCTGCCAGCTCAGCCTTGATTTCATCGTCTTCAATGATGCGACCAGCATCTGTGTCAACGAGGAACATCAAACCTGGCTGCAAGCGACCCTTGCGAACGATGGTTGCTGGATCAAGATCAAGCACGCCTGCTTCTGAACCAAGTACAACTAAGCCATCTTCGGTTACCCAGTAGCGTCCGGGGCGCAAACCATTGCGGTCAAGTACTGCACCGATCATGCTGCCGTCGGTGAAGCAGACGTTTGCCGGACCATCCCATGGCTCCATGAAGGTGGAGTGGAAGGCGTAGAACGCACGACGAGCTGGATCCATTGATGGATGGTTCTCCCAGGCCTCAGGAATCATCATCAAGATGGAGTGTGGAAGTGAACGTCCACCGAGGTGGATGAGTTCAAGAACTTCATCGAATGACGCTGAGTCCGAAGCTCCACTTGTGCAAATTGGGAACAAGCGTGTGAGGTCACCAGGGATCAGGTCGCTCTTCAACATTGCTTCTCGTGCACGCATCCAGTTGCGGTTGCCTTGCACGGTGTTGATTTCACCGTTGTGTGAGATGTAGCGGTAAGGGTGAGCAAGCGGCCATGAAGGGAAGGTGTTTGTTGAGAAGCGTGAGTGCACGAGCGCAACTGGAGACTTCACGCGCTCGTCAGACAGATCTGGGTAGAACGGTTGAAGCTGACCTGTGGTGAGCATGCCCTTGTAGACGATGGTGCGTGCCGAAAGCGATGGGAAGTAGACGTTGGTGTCGCGTTCCGCGCGCTTACGCAGGGCAAATGCCAGCCGATCGAGTTCAATGCCGCCGATTGCAGTGTTTGTTGATGCAACAAATAACTGCTCAAAGGTTGGCATGACGCCACGAGCAGTGGAACCGATCATTGAACTATCGGTTGGAACCGCACGCCAGCCAAGAACCTTCAGACCCTCAGTTTCGGCAATTGCGGCGATCGCGGCCTTGACTGCGACAACATCAGCGGCATCTTGTGGCAGGTAGGCAGTACCTGCGGCGTAAAAGCCAGCGTCAGGTAAATCGAAATCAACGACGGCACGGAAAAACTCGTCAGGTACGCGGAACAAAATGCCGGCACCGTCGCCACTGTCGGGCTCAGCACCGGTAGCACCACGGTGCTCAAGGTTCACCAGAGCAGTGAGCGCCTTTTGCACGATGTCGTGGGAAGGAATGCCAGTCAACGTTGCAACAAAGGCAACGCCACAGGCGTCGTGCTCATTTGCTGGGTCATAGAGACCAGATGCTGCTGGAAGATCAGTGCTGAACATGGTGCCAATCCATTCGTCGTAGCCGTGCAGACCCCAAAAAGTAAGCCTGACTTATCGGGACGACGTTGGCCCAACGGGGAAAATCTTACACCTGGAGCGTAGGTGCTTCTCTTCCTGGCTGACGGCGGGCAGAAATGACCAACCAGATGAGCCCACCCAGCCCGGCAATCAGGGCAGTCCAGTCATTGAGCCGAAGACCCAAGATGTGGTGGGCTGAGTCAATGCGCAGTGCTTCGATCCAGAAGCGGCCCACGCAATACAGCACGATGTAGAGGGCGAATACCCGACCGTGGCCCAGGGTAAAGCGCTTATCAGCCCAAATCAGCACGAGGGCCACGCCCACCATCCACAGCGATTCATAGAGGAAGGTTGGGTGGAAAGTCTCAAATTGCATATAACCCGCAGGGCGGTGAGCAACATCGATCTGCAAACCCCAGGGAAGGTTCGTCGGCGAACCGAACAGCTCTTGGTTGAAGTAATTACCTAACCGACCGATGGCCTGTGCCAAGGCAACCCCGGGAGCAACAGCATCTGCGATCGGTAAGAGCGCGAGACCCTTGCGTCGTGCACCGATCCAGGCACCCAAGGTGCCCATCGCGATGGCGCCCCAGATCCCTAAGCCGCCATCCCAAATTCGGATAGCACCGCCTATGCCTGAACCGCCTTGGCCAAAGTACAGCTGGTTGTCAGTGATCACGTGATAAAGCCGGCCACCCAAGATTCCAAACGGAACTGCCCATACCGCGATGTCAGTAATGGTGCCGGGTGCGCCACCGCGTGCTTCGTATCGGCGATTGCCAATCCATACGGCAACAACAATGCCGATGATGATGGCGAAGGCATACGCCCGAATAGGGAACGGTCCAACATTCCA
>CANFTO010000016.1 GCA_947449945.1 Actinomycetota bacterium
CGCATCGCTCATCAACTTCATGAATTGCTGCAATAGCGCATTGATATCGACGAGCTTTTCATCGTCAGGGAGAGCTCTATCCCCGCGTAATACGTCACGCAGTCGTTCATCGGCGGGAGCAGGAGTGATCGTTGGGTCATCCTTACGCGCTTGTAAGCGCAGGGCACGGCCCAGAGCGCGTAAACGCGTTGGATCAACACCACACAGTGGACCGCTTACGAGTTCAAGCGCATCAGCAGTGGTCAACTGGCTTGGCCGCACAGCGACCTCCAAAGCCCGCAACAGCACGGCAATTGCTGGCTCGGCTCGCAAAGGAATTTCATCTGTTGCAATCGCTGCCGGAACACCTGCCTGAACAAGCGCTCGCTGAATGCCGGCAATGTCTTGACTATTACGAACGAGCACAGCCATGTGTGACCAGGGCACACCTTGATGTAAATGCATGGTGCGCATTTGCGCCGCGATGCCAGCCGAGCGCATCAAATCGCTATCAAAGGCTTCAACCCGTATTGCATTAGGTGTTGAGTCACCCTCGCACACCGGGTTGCGATGCGCCGCAAGGAGTTGTGGATCAATATGCGCGAGTCGAACCTTTTCGATAATTCGTGTTGCTGCATCACGAATTTCCGGGCCGAACCGCCGGGTGTGACGCAACAGCACAATTGGCGCTGGTGCATTCGCGCTGCCGAATTCTTCTGGGAAGCGCAGAATTCCGCCGAGATCAGCGCCACGGAACCCATAGATGGATTGATCAGGATCACCTACGGCGATCACTGTGGTGTTTGGGCCGACTAACGCGCGAAGGAGCTCAACCTGCAGTGGATCAGTGTCTTGATACTCATCAACACAAATCAATCGGTACTGCTGTTGCAAGGTTGGCGCTACATGTTCGCTGTGTGCGCGAGCAACTGCAGCACTTAAGAGCTCGACGTAGTCGAGGACGTTCTGCCATTCCATGACATCGGCTTCTTGCGCCGCTAACCGACCAACAGCTGCCCACGCAGGGCGCTGCGATTCAAGCCCTAAGCGCTCGAGATGTTCGGGAGTAATGCCAAGTACCTTGGCTTTTGCCAACACCGCGCGCACTTCATTCGCCAAACCAATCGTTGAAACTGCACCAGCCAAATCATCTGGCCAATCGATGGTGCCGTCTTCAACTGCTCCCATCAGCAATTCACGGATGCGCACATCTTCTTCAGCACCGGAAAGTAACTGGGGTGGTTCGCGGTAATCCTGTGCAGTTGCGGTTTGCTGCAGCAAACCAAACGCAAAGGAGTGGAAGGTCGCAACTGTCGGCAGCACGCCGCCACCCAAACGCCCAACGAGCCGGTCACGCAGATCACTGGCCGCCCGCTTACCGAAGGTCAGGGCTAGGACCTGCTCTGGAGCAATGGGGTCAACAGGATCGATGAGCCGAGCAACGATCGCTTCAACGATCGTTGTGGTCTTGCCCGTACCAGGCCCTGCAAGCACGAGTAGCGCCCCATGCCGATGATCGACCACCGCTTGCTGCTGCTCATCAAGCACAGGAGCAACTGCAGGCGGCAAAGGCTCGAGATCAAGATGCCAGGCCGTTCGCCCTCGATCCCGCCCCATGACTGCCATGAGGCATTCGTACCACTTCGGTCTGACTTCCATAACGCCGCCGAACGGGTTCTCGACCAGCAATTGCGTCCATCTGACACGATGGTCCCGTGACCGACGCGCCCGTACGTTTCGACGACGGGCCAAACGATCCCCTGAGCCTTGATGGCGGCCAATCTCAGACGCTGATTATTGAAGATGGAGTCATCCCACTTCGGGTCCATCGCCCGCTGGATTTAGCTCGATTCGTCCTTGCTGTAGCCGTGACCGTAGGCATTGTGCTGATTGCCTGGTTCGCGTCGAGCACCAGCGCAGGTCTTGATTCAGATCTTTCCAGCACTGCAAGTTTGCTGCCCGGCTTCGTGGTGTTGTTGCTCAATGTGATCGGCGGTATCGGCACCCTTGGTTTGCCGATCGCCGCCTCCATTTCCCTGGTTGCTCGCAAACGCATGCGCCAGCTCTTTGATTCACTCTTGGCATTGCTCGTCACGATTCTTTTCTTGACGGGGCTTTCCAGCGCTATTTCGGCAATTGATTCGCCTCGATTGCTTACGGCTCTGACGGGATCGGCAAGCACCGGGGGTGCATCGACTGCTCCAATCCTTGGCGGTTTGATCGCATTCATCACGGTGGCTCGCTTGATGAACCGGCGGCCATGGAGCGTTCTGAGCATCATCGTGATCGGATCGGTCACGATCGTGACGGTGTTGAGTTCGGCCATTGCGATCGCTGGAATGATCATGTCGATCTCAATTGGTTGGGGTATCGGGCTGATCCTGCGTTACGCCTTAGGAACACCAACCTCTCGCCCATCAGGTGTTGCCATTGCGCAAACCTTGGAGCGCGGCGGGTTCCCTGTCATTTCGCTGATGGCTCAGGAAACCACGCGTCGCGGACGCCGCTACCAAGCCGTGACTCGCAATGGTGCAGTCATGCGCGTCACCGTGTTTGACCGCGACATGGAAGGTGCTGGCATTGCCAAAGCCGCATGGACTGCGGTGCGCTTGCGTGAAGATCAATCAAGCGGTCGATTCAATATGCGTCGAGCTGTTGATCACGCTGCACTGACTTCATACGCAGCCCAGGTGGCAGGCGCTCCAGAACCGCGCTTGCTTGTCACGTCTGAGATTAATGAAGACTCGTACTTGCTTGCTTATGAATACATTGAAGGCCGGCCACTTTCAGATGTTGAAACGGTTACCGACAGCGATCTAGAGCAGGCATGGCGCGCAATACGCACTCTGCATGAACATCAAGTCAGCCATCGCGCGCTTGATGCTAGCCATTTAGTTCGAGGCGATGACGGAACCATTTGGCTCGTTGGCCACGATGGCGGATCAGTTGCTGCCGGTGACGTATCAATGCGCATTGATCTCGCAGAACTCTTAGTTACCTTGGCGATGCTCACGAGCCCTGAACGCGCAGTAAGCACAGGGCGAACAGTGCTTGGCATTGCAGGGCTTTCTCGCGCATTACCTGCCCTGCAACCCGTAGCCCTTTCTGCACCAACGCGTAAAGCTGTTCGCAAACGCAAGGGCCTCATGGTTCAACTACGCGATCTATTAATCGAGATCGGCCCAGACAACGAAGTTGTTGAACAGATTCAACTAGAACGTGTGAAGCCAAAAACGTTGGTCCTTGCTGTTGTTGGCACCGTTGCCGGCTACGTTTTACTGACTCAACTTGCGGACGTTGATCTCGTACACCTCTTCAAAACAGCCGACTGGCGTTGGGCACTTGGTGCACTGCTCTTTAGCTTGATCACCTATGTGGGCGCTGCATGGTCGCTTGCAGGATTTGTGCCAGAGAGCATCCCGTTGGTGCGCACCACCATGGCGCAGCTTGCTGGTGACTTTGCCACGCTAGTGTCCCCACCAACCCTTGGCGCTGTTGCTGTGAATATGCGCTTCTTGCAGCGAGCTGGATTGAACCCCGCTCTTGCCGGCGCAAGCGTTGCAGTGTCACAGGTCATGGCCTTTGTTATGCATATGCTCTTGTTGCTTGGTTTTGGGTTTGCCGCTGGCACGCAAGCTGACTTCACCTTTAAACCACCCCGCATTGTGGTGATTGCGGTAGTGATCATTGCCGTGATCGTGGTGTCACTCTTTGCGATCCCGCAGGTTCGTCGCATCGCAAATGATCGCGTTGCACCAATGCTTCGCGAGGTTGGCCCGCGCTTACTCACTGTTGCTCAACGCCCCGAAAAACTTCTTGAAGGCGTCGGCGGCATCATCATCTTGAATCTTGCCTACATCGGCGTTCTCTACACCAGCATCCAAGCCTTCGGCGGAAACATGAGCATCGCCGTGGTCGCTGTGGTGTATCTCGTTGGTGCAACTGTTGGTCAGGCCGCACCAACCCCTGGTGGCCTTGGTGCCGTTGAAGCCGCACTCACGGCGGGCCTCACCGCAGCTGGCCTTGATGGTGGCATCGCGCTTTCCGCTGTGCTGCTCTACCGCTTGGTCACCTTCTGGATCCCTACGGTTCCTGGCTACTGGGCCTTCACCTACCTCACGAAGCGTGGCGCGCTCTAGTACTGGCCCAATAAGATGGGGCTATGACGACTCATCGCCACTTGCAGCTCACCTTCGGACCAGAAACCGTGACCGAACCCATCGTCTACACGATGGTCAAGCAGCATCAGGTGATCCCAAATATCCGCCGTGCCAATATTGAGCAGCACGTGGGCTGGATGATTCTTGATCTTGAGGGCGAAGCTTCAGATCTCGATGCCGCTACCAAGTACCTCAAGGGCTTAGGCATCGAAGTTTCTTCCGCTGAAGGTGACATTGTTGCCGGCTAAGGCCTGTTTGTAGGCCACAATGTGGCTATGACTGATGCAACCAACGTCACCGTCACGGTGTGCGAAAACGGACCATATGAAGTTGTTGGCGAAGTAGAAATTCTTGACGCCAACGGCGAGCTCATCCGCCAGACCACGAAGACTTTCCTGTGCCGCTGTGGGCATTCAGCAAAGAAGCCGTACTGCGATGGCTCACATAAGAAGTTTGACTTCCAAGATTCAGGCTTAGCTCCTCAATAACATGACAAACGGCGGGTTCCTTCGTAGGAGGAACCCGCCGTTGTTGTCTGTTGTGAAGCGTTAGTACGAAGGCTTGTCTGGCTCAATCTGATTGACCCACGCAAGAACGCCGCCACCAACGTGAACAGCGTCAGAGAATCCAGCGCCCTTCACTACTGCAAGGCACTCAGCAGAGCGACCACCCAGCTTGCAATGCAGCACGATCTGCTTATCAGTTGGGAGATCTGCAAGAGCTGATCCATCTAGGAATGCACCCTTAGGTATCAGGATCGAACCTGGGATTGAAACGATTTCAAATTCACCTGGTTCACGTACGTCGATCAATACGAAATCAGCTTCACCGCGTTCACGCGCATCAAGCATGCCCTTCAGATCCTTCACCGAAATAGTGGAATCCATTGCGGCTTCAGCAGCTTCGTCGGAAATGGCGCCGCAGAATGCTTCATAGTCGATGAGTTCAGTGACCGTTGGGTTCTCGCCACAAATAGCGCAGTTTGGATCCTTACGAATCTTTACTTTGCGATAGCTCATCTCAAGGGCGTCGTAAATCATTAGTTTGCCGAGCAGCGTTTCACCGATGCCGGTGATCAACTTGATGGCTTCGGTCACCTGAATGGAACCAATTGATGCACACAGCACACCGAGCACACCGCCTTCAGCACATGAAGGAACCATCCCTGGTGGTGGTGGCTCTGGGTACAGGCAGCGGTAGCAAGGACCATGCTCAGCCCAGAACACTGACGCTTGACCATCAAAGCGGTAAATCGATCCCCAAACATATGGCTTCTCAAGCAGTACGCAGGCATCGTTAACGAGGTAGCGCGTTGCGAAGTTGTCTGTGCCATCAACGATCAGGTCGTACTGAGCGAACAGCTCCATCACATTTGACGAATCAAGGCGCTCTTCGTGCAAGTTCACCGTGACCAGTGGATTGATTTCCTTGACGGAGTCACGAGCACTCTCGGCCTTTGATCGACCAATGTCGCTTTGACCGTGAATGATCTGGCGTTGCAAGTTGGACTCATCAACAACGTCGAATTCGACGATGCCCAAAGTTCCCACACCGGCTGCTGCCAAATACATCAGTGATGGGGAACCAAGGCCGCCGGCACCCACACACAGCACCTTGGCATTCTTCAAACGCTTCTGGCCGGCCATGCCGACATCGGGAATGATCAAATGGCGGCTGTAGCGACGCACTTCGTCGACGCTGAGATCGACATTGGCATCCACCAGGGGCGGCAGGCTCACGATGACTCCATAGAGGTAGGTAGCACTGGGTAAATAGATGAAACTTCAAGCAATTCATTAATCGTAACTGCCTGTCCCAAAGAGCCAAGGGCGGACGCGGTATCTGCAAAGCATCCGCAACAGTCGAGCACTTAGGCTGGCAGTGGAAAAGGAGATCACCACTTGGCAACCTCGCTGAAGTTCGAACAGTGTTACCCGGTTGATGTCACCACGATTCGCGCCATGGTCCTGAACCCTGACTACATTCAAGGTCGCGCCTTTGCTGCCGGGGCGCTCACTGTTGATTTCTCTGTCGACACCGAACCCAATGGCCAGGTCACTGTTGTGATTACCCGCACCTTGCCCAGCGAGATGCCAGCATTTGCTGCTGCCATTGTCGGTGAGACTTTGACGATAACTGAGACGCAAGTGTGGGAGCCAGAATTCCTAGGTCAGTGCTTTGGAAATTTTTCGGTGGCCTTTAGCGCTCCTTTGACCTTTACCGGTAGCGCATCAATCACTCGTGAGGGCGAGAACACCATGGTCACAACTGAAGGTGAACTCAAAGCTTCGATTCCATTCATGGGTGGCAAAGTGGAAAACCTTGCGAAGGAACAAACTGAGCGCTATTTACGTAAAGAGCAAGAGTTTGCTTTGTCGTGGTTAATCGAGCATTGACCAGGATCGATGAGCGTGGGAGACAATTTTTCGTCCATACTCAAGGTACAAAAGAGGAATGGCTTCCCCTCGTAGCGCCGTCAAGATCAGTGTTGCACTGATTTCCAGCGCTGCAGTGATCGGTGCCGGAGTCATTCTGGTCACAGCAAACTCCGCAAATGCCACCAACTCCAGCCCAGCTCCATCGGTAGCTGTTGCAACGAGCCTCGCAGTAACGCCAACTCCGCGAGCCAGTGTCACCCATAAGCCGCGGCCTGCATCGCGCACAAAGAAGGCCAAATGGGTTCCGGTGTATCCAAATGATTTGCTCCATGCTGGCACCAAGCGCGTGGTCTACGACAAAGCTCTCATGACGGTTTGGCTGATCAAGGCCGACAACACCGTGGTAGCGCGCTACCCCGTTGTTGGCCGTTGGGATCGCCCTGCAGCAGGTACCTACCACGTGTTTTCCAAGAGTACGAAGGCATTCAATCCGAATTCAAAAGTCACGTTCAATCACATGGTGCGTTTCACTTATGGACCAGACACGAAATCAGCAATTGGTTTGCACGCAATTCCTAAGTATTACGACGGAACCATGATGCATTCGACGAAACAACTTGGTCTGGCAATTGCTCGCGGAGGATGCGTGCGACTTTCTGAAGAAGCTGCGGCCCAAGTTTATAAGTTCGCCAAAGTCGGAACGTTGATCGTCGTACTACCTTCACCGTGACTCAAACTTGCGCACCAGCGATGTAATTGGCGCCACTGATCGCTTTTCCTACGCAAGAAACCGCCGCCTGAGGAAACCCCAGAACCCAAGCTGGCGTCTGTCATGGTTGGCAACTGCACCATCTGATGGTGTACGCCGTAGGTTCGCAAACTTTTTACCATTGATGACACGCTGTGACCATCAGTTTCACGGAGGCCAAGCGTGAGCGTCCCATTCGCGTGGCTTTGAACTGTGGGTAGTTGCTGCAAGAACCGAGCAATGCCCAATGGCGATGACTGGGCGATTGCAAGCACGAAGTTTGCTTGTTCAAGCACAACACTTGAGCCCGCATACCGTGGCACATCGAGAAGTCCTGCGCTCGTTGAATGGATCGATAGACCAAAGCCCACGTCCACCACGATGAAGTCAACAGCCGCTCGAGCAATACTCAGCACGTCTTTCAATGAACGTGCATCAAGCTCTTCCCAGCGATCTGGATGACTAATCCCACCAACGAGCCAACAGTTGCTACTCATTGGACGGGCTAGTTGCATGAAGGCTTGGGGCGTCAGCGTTCCGCGTTGCGCATACCTACAGGCAACCACAATGCCACTTGCATCTTCCACAATGCCTGAAAGCAACGTCATTGCAGGGGCAACAGTGTCGGCATCAATCACAAGGACTCGGTTGCCTCGTGCTGCCAAAAGTTGAGCGATCACAAGTGCTGTAAGAGTGCGCCCTGGTGCACCTTGTGGTCCCCAGACTGCCAATACCTTTCCCGATTGCGTATGAGTGACCGGTGGTGGTGATGACTGCGAAGTTTGAGTCTCATGCATCCATGCACCAGTTGGCCACACCCCAGAACTAGCATGAGCAATGAACTCCGAAGCCTTGATGTGCGTTGAATCGACACCGATCTGCTCGGACACCTTCTGCCAGATTACAGAGGGATCTGTGCCTTGAATCGCCACGGGAATTCCCATACGTAGGCATTGCTCACGTTCTCTATCCGCTTCTGCCAACCCAATCACACCTCGCCCGCCGCGAACGAGAAGTTCAATCACCGAGGCATCAAGACGAGGAAGATCAACTCCGATGATGACTGGCGTTTCACCCTCAATCGAGGCAATCCCTAAAAGCTCAGCTGCATCAAGGGGTCTGCGAATGACTTGGATTCCATATGTAGGTGCGAGGCGTACAAGTTCTGACTCATAGGGAAGCGCTGGCGCCGCAAGAATTACTGGAAGCGCACTCACGGTGCTAGCTCTCCATAAAACGACTGCGAGGGTAACGGGACGAGCACTAATGAAATATCCGCACGGGTCGCGCCAATGAGTTGGGCCGCTTGTGATTCACTGATGTCGAGCACCACAGGCAATTCCCCACCCATGCCACTTGCTTCGCGATCAACCTCGGCAACTCGCACATTGCTTAACACCTGGGTAGGAATCGGTGAAGCACCGTCATTTACCTTGGGCGCACTTGCCCAAACATCAACCACGTCTCCGGCCGAAAGCCCAGCGGGTACCCGCATGGGATCAACAGGAATCGTCACTAACCTCGAGGTCGAGGGCACAGCTGCACCCACCGCATTGCGAGGCAGGAATCCTCCAGCAGCAACAGGCAGCTTCATTCGCCCTTGGGGTATTTCGGCAGTTGGTAAATATGTTTTTGCCGCATCACCGAGCGTGACTGTCACCGGCTCGACTTCAGGTACCGCCCCAACAGACAGATCGCGGGTGGCGCGCCACACGGTGCTGGTTGACCCACCCGAGGACATCACGAATGCACCAATAAACATTGCCGCGACAATGAAACCCAGACCTAACCAAATTCGGGCATCCCGCCATTTCTTGTGAATCATGGTCACACCATGCTGAGAATCACTCACTGACCTTGACCGCTTTATTGCGAAGCTTGTCATTCGCTTTCCCTTCGTCGATACCTAACGATGAGTCAGCAATGCGATATTCGCGAATAGATATCCACAGTTACCAACCCTGTGGATAAGGACTTTTGTTTTCTTGATTACTTGGAACAATGCCGACGTGACCACTTCACGCGCACGGTTTTTCACCTTGGCCGATGTTGCCGAGATTCTGAATATTTCTGCTGCACAAAGCTATGCCCTCGTGCGCAATGGGGAACTTCCGGCTATCAAGATTGGTGGGCGTGGTCAGTGGCGTATTGAAATGGCGCAACTCGATGCCTACATCGCACGCATGTATGACCAAACTCAAGCGTTTGTAAACGAGCATCCATTTACTGCAGAGTCTGCCTTCACCTTCGAATAGTGGCAATGGCCTGAACGGCAATGTCACATATTTGATTTTCACGATCCGCCAGTCGTACGAAATCCTTACCCACGTGCAGGATTTTTCCTCGCAACTTCCAGCTATCAACGGTGGAACAATCAATTTCATGGCGCAAAGATTCGCGCAACCACATGCGCAGTGATCGCGCACCCAAAGAATGTAGTGCCGGCTCCACTGCAAGTGATCGAGTGACCAACCCACTCACGCGCACGATCACACCTGTAGGGATTGCTATTTCCTGACCATCACAGTTCGTTAATGCAATGAAATCACTCCCCGCTTCAATCACTCTTCCCTTCACCACGTTCCCGCCATGACACACGATCGTGAGTTCGTGCGGTGACGGGTGCAGACCGTCAAGTAGACAGACCTGTGATAACTCTGTTTGCACAACAGCATCGGCATCAGCGAGCAATTCCCAGGTCTGTTCAACCTGCAAGGTCGCTTCTGCCTCCTGCCACACGTCACCAGGAAATGTTTGGGTTGTGTCAAGAAAACTCTGCATCGGTTTAGCCGATCGCTGCCACGGGAACACCACAAACATGAACAGTGATGAACAGTTGCAAGCTTTGGCAAATCCTTTATCCACAGGGGTTGGGCGTCATCCACACCCCATTGACAGGGCGTGCAACAACAACGTAGAACTACAAACAGCACCAAACGCAAGCAAACTCAAAGATCACGTACCCGCGAACCCCCGACCGCGGCCGAGCGGCAAGGAGCCCGCCGTGTCGACGTTGTTGGATCGCTTACCCATGCCACGTGTTGCTGATATGCGCTACGAGGGTGAGCAACTTGCATTGCCACTTGTGTGGGAAGTCGCCCCTGGTATCACCGCAGTACCACCCATTCCCCGACATCTGCGCTTGGTGGGTTCCGACATACCTCCTGACACAACACGTTCAGATCCCAATGTGCTGCCAGGTGGATCTCCAGTACCCCCGCCAATGTGGGTAGCTCGTATGGCACGAGCAATCGCGGAGGTTGCCTCTGGTGATCGTCCCGCTCAACAACTCTCGCGATGGGTGGAAAAGCGCGAACTCGCTGTCCTTGCTGCGCGAGGCAAGGCCGCGCAGATTCATCCCAGCGCTATCCACGGCAGAAATGCACGGGCTGCCGCACGGTCACTTCAACAGGTGCGTGCGATCAGAGTCTGCCCAATAGCCCCCGGAGTGGCCGAGACGTCAGCGGTGTTAGTGGGTGAAGGGCGTGGCAAAGCCGTGGCCATGCGTTTTGAGTCCACCAATAATGCGTGGCAAGTAACAGCGATTGCCTTGGGTTAGCCCCAAGGCAATCGCCAGAGATTAACTGCGCTTGCGGTTTTCACGCTCAAGGCGACGGCGTTCAGCGCGCGATGCATTGGGATCGATCTCAACTGGCAGATCAATCGACTCATGCTCAACGCCACCATCTTCACTTGGAGCGGTGTATTCAAGATGCGTTGGGCGAGCTGGTGCTAACCCTGGCGCAATCACTTCTGGATGTGATTCCAGCACGACTTCAGCACCATCACTGGTGACCTCAACCATGCCTTCGCTGGCCTCTTGAACTTCAACCTCAACATTGAAGAGGTAACCAACAGTCTCTTCCTTGATGCTGTCCATCATTGCGTTGAAGAGATCGAATCCCTCACGCTGGTATTCAATCAATGGATCCTTTTGCGCCATGGCACGAAGACCAATGCCATCACGCAGGTAATCCATCTCGTATAGGTGCTCACGCCACTTGCGATCAAGTACCGAAAGAATGACGCGGCGTTCAAGTTCACGAGTGACTTCTTCACCTAAAGACTCTTCGCGCTCGTCATATGAAGCTTCAGCATCTTCAACGAGCTCACGCACCATGAATTCGGTGGTGAGGCCATTTCGATCCCCGCCACTGGCTTCAATAATTTCGTCGATGGTGACCTGAATTGGATACAGAGTCTTCAGCGCCGTCCACAGCTGCTCGAGATCCCAATCCTCTGGGTATCCCGCTTCGGTTGCTCCACGCACATACCCTTCAGTGGTGTCACTGATGAATGAACGCACCTGCTCTTCAATGTCTTCACCTTCAAGCACACGCCGACGTTCTGCATAAATCACCAAACGCTGACGATTGAGCACATCGTCGTACTTCAACACATCCTTACGGATCTCGAAGTTGCGCGCTTCAACCTGACCTTGCGCACTTCGAATTGCATTGCTGACCATGCTTGCTTCAATTGGCACATCGTCAGGCACATTGAAGCGCCGAAGAAAAGCATCAACCATGTCGGCTTTGAACAGGCGCATGAGATCGTCTTCAAGTGATAGATAGAACTGTGATTCACCTGGGTCGCCTTGACGTCCGGCGCGACCCCGCAACTGGTTGTCAATGCGGCGGGATTCATGACGCTCGGTGCCTAACACATACAAACCACCAGCAGCGATCACTTCATCGTGCTCAGCTGAAACTGCTGCGGTAGCTTGCTCAAGCGCGCCTCCCCAGGCGGCGTTGTAAGCATCTGGGTCTTCAATTGGCGAAAGCCCACGTTGAGCCAAAGCCGCAGCAGCCATTGTTTCCGGGTTGCCACCGAGCATGATGTCAGTGCCACGGCCGGCCATGTTGGTGGAAACCGTGACAGCACCCTTACGGCCAGCTTGGGCAACAATCTGCGCTTCGCGATCGTGATGCTTGGCGTTCAACACTTCATGCGGAACACCGTTTTGGCGAAGCAATTTACTTAAATGTTCAGACTTATCTACTGACGTCGTACCAACGAGAACCGGCTGACCCTTTGCGTGACGTTGAACAATGTCAGCAATTACTGCTTGCAACTTGGCTTCATTGGTGCGGTAAATAACGTCTGCCTTATCAATACGAACCATGTCTCGGTTCGTAGGAATAGGGACCACACCAAGGTTGTAAATCTGTGAGAACTCGTTGGCTTCAGTCATTGCGGTACCGGTCATACCTGAGAGGCGACCATAGAGACGGAAGAAGTTCTGCAAGGTTACTGTTGCCAAGGTCTGGTTCTCGGCCTTGATTTCAACGCCTTCTTTGGCCTCGATTGATTGGTGCAAACCTTCGTTATAACGGCGGCCTGCCAAGATGCGGCCGGTGTGCTCGTCAACGATCAGCACTTCACCGTCCATCACCACGTAATCGCGGTCTTTCTTGAAGAGTTCTTTGGCACGAATCGCGTTATTTAAGTAGCCCACGAGAGGGGTATTGACCGTGTCATAGAGATTGTCGATGCCGATTTGATCCTCAACAACGTCAATTGCTGACTCGTGAACACCAACGGTCTTTTTCTTCTCATCGATTTCATAATCAACATCAGGCTTCAAAATGTTGGCGATGCGCGCAAACTCTGCATACCAAGTGGTTGCTTGATCTGCAGGGCCACTAATAATCAGTGGGGTACGAGCTTCGTCAATAAGAATCGAGTCAACTTCGTCAACCACAGCGAAGTGGTGGCCACGCTGCACGAGCTCTTCGCTACTCCAAGCCATGTTGTCGCGAAGGTAGTCAAAACCAAATTCATTGTTTGTGCCGTAAGTGATGTCGCAGTTATATTGAATTCGACGCTCAGCCGGAGTCATGTGCGAAAGAATCACGCCGACTTCAAGGCCTAAAAACTTATGAATGCGACCCATGCGCTCGGAGTCACGCTCTGCGAGGTAATCGTTAACGGTGACAACGTGCACACCCTTGCCAGCTATGGCATTGAGGTATGAAGGAAGGGTCGCGACCAGAGTTTTTCCTTCACCGGTTTTCATTTCAGCAATGTTGCCCATATGCAGCGCTGCGCCACCCATGATCTGAACATCGAAGTGACGCTGGCCCAAGGTGCGCTTGGCTGCTTCACGCACTGTGGCGAATGCCTCTGGAAGAAGGTCATCCAGGCTCTCGCCCTCGGCGTAGCGCTCCTTGTACTCGTCGGTCAGGGCGCGAAGTTCTGCATCGCTCAACGCGATGTAGTTCTCTTCGATCGCGTTGACGGCGTCGGCAATGGCATGCAAACGGCGCAAAGTCTTGCCTTCGCCGGCACGCAGAAGCTTGTCGAGCATTCGCACGGTGATGCGACCTTTCCTTCGTGGAGCCCCTACAGCGGAAGCCTGCTGGGCCCTCCATCGTAGGGGACCTGCCCGGCTGTGCCCTCCTGCCTGCAAGACTGCCGGCTGTGTCCCCCGCGTCGCGAGCTTCGACCAGCCGGAATGCGCCGACCCTGACTGACGGCGTGGTGCTGTTGCGCCTGCCAGAGCCCCACGACATCCGCACGCTGACCTTGGGTGGCCAAGACCCGGAAGTTGCCCGTTGGACCAACCTGCCAAGCCCCTATACCGAGCAAGATGCCCGTGCCTGGATCATGAAAGTGACCAACCCCGTTCATTGGTGGGACGAGCCCACCTGGGTGATTGCCGATACCGATGACCGCTGGTGTGGGTCAGTCCATCTGGAGCGCGAAACTGAGGGCTCTGCTCGAGTTCGCTTCCTGGTTGCCCCAGAATTGCGTGGACGAGGCATTGCGACCCGAGCCGTGCGTCTGGCCTGTCGCTGGGGTTTTAGTTCACTTCGGCTCAACGTCATCACCTGGCGAGCACTCATCGGCAACGAGGCGGCGCGCGCCGTTGCCCAAGCTTCCGGGTTTTCCGTTCATAACCAAATCATGCGTCGTGGGTTAAGCCATCGCGGTCAATTAATGGACTGCTGGTTTGCGGACCTTGTTCCTGAAGATCTCATCGAAGCAACCTCAGGCCCCGTGTGGAGCGGGCCGCAGCTGACCAAACGCGAGCGCGAAGTGCTGCATGCCATGGCAGCTGGACTTTCCAACCGAGATATCGCTGAGTCGCTGAACATCAGTGAGAACACTGTGAAGAATCATGTGCGCAGCATTTTGGAAAAACTGCCAGCGAAGTCGCGCATGGAAGCTGTGGTCAAGGGTGTTCAAGAAGGAATTACCCGTCTGACCTAAGCGGCGCTTCGTCAGGCAAGGGTGTGCTGGCTACGCATGAGATTGCATCCACACCAATTCCTGACTTCAACAACGCCCGCACTCCTTCATTCACTGTCGCTCCCGTGGTGACGATGTCGTCAACGACGATCACCCGAGCAGGGATCACTCCCCTACTGCGAACGCCGAAGGTTCCGTGGACGTCTCGTCGTTGACGAAGTGAGCGCCCCGCATTGCGCTTGGTTTCGATCTCACGAATGAGCAATGATCGAACAACGCACGGTATTCCGCGTGAAGCAACTTGAGATGCTGCGCTTTCGGCAATCTCCATAACTGTGTCACGTCCGCGCTTGCGTAGTGACGATCGATGAGCAGGAATAGGAACAATCACAACCGGACGCGCATAAGAACTTGAAACAGATGCAGACCACACGGCTCGCGCTAACAGCAATCCCAGATCCGAAGTGAGAGCACGCGCGCCGTGATCCTTGTGCGCATTGATCATTTCACGCACGGTGGTTTCATACGAAGCACCAAACCAAAGTTCGTGATGAAACTCGCGCTGTTTGGCTATCGATGGAATCATTAGTGCACACGACTCGCAAACTAAGGATCCTGGTCGATCACAATGCACACATGCGCGCGAAAGCACGACATCCAGACAATCGTCTACAAAGGTGCGAACGAGTTCCTGCGCGCGAACAAGCATTCACTATCGTGCAATGAGAATGGCGCTGAATCAACGCCACACATTCGACTTGTGGATAACCCCTTAGCTTGGGTAAGACGGCGACCAAGCATTTAACCGAGAAGTCCAAGCACCTACATCAAACTGATAAATGAGGCCATCCTTTGCCGAGACTAACACTGGTAAACCAGGCGCAGCGGCAATGGCATCCGGCTTGTCTGGGCCACCTTGCGGCACCAATACACCAAGGGCTAAGTCCACATCGAATGCTTGTAATGCGCCAGGGCCATTGCGACCAATGAAAGCCAACGAATTCGCGCTCGACCAGTCCACATCAATGACTGAGCCGACAGATCCAGCAATCCGAATTGGCCCGGTGAGTGTCCGCTTGCCCGTGTCAACAGCTTGTTCAATGCGAGCCAAATACAACGTGCTTGATTTCCCACGTTGAACGATCAATGCGGCACGAGTTCCGTCACGTGAAGGCACTGCCCTGGTTACATTCGCACCAGCAACAAGACCGATCGTGCGAATTGATTTCAATGGCCCTGGTGCATCCCACACTAGAAGGCCGCCACTGATATCGCGCATCCACAAGCCACCGAGTGGATCAAATTCAATCCACTGAATCACCTGAGTGATGGGCAACTTTGACCATGTTGGATTTGAATCCAGCGGAGTGCTCCACACGCGGCCGAGCACATCGAGCCCTGCAAGCATCCCCGAACTCTTATTTGTGACCACTTGAGTGAATGCAGAGTTCGCAACTGGTGGAACACCAGCCAATCGACTCGTGCCAATGCGAGTGAGTTGGTACACGCCGCTCCACTTCGCAACTATCGCCTGCGTTCCCTGAGCCAAGCCGGATGGATCTATCTCTGGCCACTGATCGCGAGGAATTGGATATGGAACACCTTGAATCGAAAGCGCCTGTCCACCGGCAGTGATCGTGACAGCGCGAATCTCTGGCACTTGGCGAAGGGTCCAAACAATTTGTTGAGCCATCTCGCGACGAGCAGCTTCACTCGCGAATGTTGCATCGGCGGTGAGATCAACTGTTGCCACACCATTTTCAATGGGGACTCGATTGAAATTCAGGCCCACGCCAAACGGGAAGGCATCCTTCACTGCAGGAGCTAACCACTCACTTGGCCCAGAGAGCAGTGCTTGCATAAGCCCTGCAGCTAAACCATCTCCTGGAACAGCAATCATGCGCGAATCAGGAACCAAGGTACTGAACTGCGGATTGAAGAAGTACACGGCGAGATCGCGATATGCGCGCTGCACATCTACCGTTGAAAGTTCCAAGCCTTGAGGAAGGCCTGCGATGCGCCATTCACCGTTGTCACGAACGAGTGAGAATTTGGCATTCAATTGCTTACCATTTTGATTGATCGCGTAGTTGCCGCTTTTGGATATCTGACCCTCAAGTTGCGCATTAAACACAACGGTCGTGCCAACCGACGTTAGCTCTGGTGTGCCCTTGAATACCTGAACTCCAGATTTAGGCTCCCATGCCGCGGCGGCCTCTGACGTCAAATACATTCGAGCTACTGAATGGTCCGACTCTGAAGCAGCAGATGCATCGAGGAAACCTTGAACAAGTTGCGTAGCTGTCATGTTCCGGCGAGGGGCTTGCGGAATCACACGAATGAATTGGTCATCTGAATTTGCACCACCGGCATTGCCCTGTTGAACAGAACTCGACGTTGGAACCTGCGCAGTTAATGACCACGGCAACAAACCACATCCGGAGAGCAGCAGTGAACTCGTGAATGCACCCACAATCAGAAGTTGTTTACGCATCACTGACCTGCCTTTGGGCCGAAGCGATACGCATCCGCAGGTGGCAGGCGCACTTCTTCAAGGCGAACACCTGTGGTGGTCGTTGCGCTTACTGAGTCGTCATCCTCAAATCCCGCAGGAATGAGTGGCAGTGGCGAATGCGATAGCGGTTCATTTGGCACCAAAGGGATGGTCAAACGGAAGCAGGAGCCCTGTCCTGGCTGACCCCAAGCCTCCAGCCAACCGCCATGGAGCCGGGCATCTTCGAACGCAATGGAGAGCCCAAGGCCTGTGCCGCCGGTCGTGCGAGCACGCGCAGCATCAGCGCGCCAGAATCGATTGAACACAAGTGTTGCTTCGCCTGGGCGTAGCCCAACTCCGTGATCGCGAACTGTGATCGCGGCAGCTTCCGAATCCACGGCAATGGACACTTCGATGCTCTTGCCTTCACCATGCTCGACCGCGTTTTCCAGCAAGTTGCGGACAACACGATAGATACGCCGACGATCACCGGTCATTGCTGTGGATTCAGATTTAATCAGCAACTCCATTGGCGTACCAGCTCGAGATGCAAGCGGTTCAGCAATCTCAATTGCGCGCGTGATCAGATCCTCAAGTTCAAAGGCTTCAAGCTCAAGAACAGCAACGCCTGCATCGAAGCGAGAAATTTCGAGAAGGTCGGTCAGCATTTCTTCGAATCGGTCTAACTGAGTTTGGAGAAGTTCAGCGGCTCGGGCAGTGGTCGGATCGAAATCTTCGCGTTTCTCGAACATCAAGTCAGCAGCCATACGGATCGTGGTTAATGGCGTACGAAGCTCGTGAGAAACATCAGATACGAAGCGTTGCTGCACACGCGATAGTTCTTCAAGCTGTCCGATCTGTTGTTGCAAGCTTGTAGCCATGTCATTAAATGTGGTTGCCAACTGTGCCAGGTCATCTTCACCTCGCACCGGCATCCGTTCTGACAGATGCCCATCTGCAAGCAAAGCTGCAGTGCTTGCTGCTCGTCGCACTGGGTTCACCACGACACGAGTCACGATACGAGCAATGATTGTCAGCAACAAGAGAAGTAAAGCGCCCGTCACTAAGACCGATGAGCGAACGAGATCAAGAGTCTGCTGTTCTTGTGTAAGAGGAAACAGATAAAAGAGGTCGTACTCCCCCAAGGATGGAATACGCAGAGGAGCACCCACGATTAACCCAGGAACAGTGGCACCGTCGATGTAGTTAATTGGCGCATATGCCCATGATTGTGTGCGAGTTTCTGCGATGGCTACCCGCAGCTCGGGATCGATACTCGAAGTTGAAACAAGGTTGGTTCCCCGCTCGGGAAGTAACTGACCGGGAACTGCAGCAAGCAACAACACATCGAACTGGGCGGGTGAACCACTTCGCGATGCCAAATTCGCTACCACAGCATCGACAAGTCGAGCAGGTGAAGGAGCAGTAGGCGCAGCATCGGCAGCTTCCACTACTCGCTGAGCTTCAATGTGCCCAGCTGAAGCTTCCGACAGCGATGACTGTTCTTTGGTGCTCATCAACCCAGTGGAAACCTTGCTGAGCAATGAAAAACCCAGAACAGTCAACACGATTACAGATGCGGCAAATGTGAGCGCAGTGATGCGCAAGAGCAATGACTTGCGCCACCGGCTTCGCATCCATCGAAATGGTGGTGAGGCCCACTGCAGATGACCGGTTATGCGGTGCCACACTTCAAAGTGCGAGATCAAGCCGGCCCTGCTTTATAGCCAATTCCACGGATCGTCAGTACATACACTGGATTTTCAGGGTCATGTTCAATCTTTGATCGCAAGCGCTGCACGTGAACATTCACCAGTCGGGTGTCCGCTGCATTCTGGTAACCCCACACGTCATGAAGTAGTTCTTGACGAGTGAACACTTGATCAGGTTTGCCTGCCATGCAAGCAAGGAGATCGAATTCAAGTGGCGTGAGCGAAAGCATTTCCCCAGCACGCGTGACCTTATGTGCTTTCACATCAATCACGAGATCGCCGATGGAAAGTTCTGCTACCGGTACTACTTCAACCTGGCGCACGCGCACCCGCAAACGGGCTACGAGCTCCTTAGGCTTGAATGGTTTAACGATGTAATCGTCAGCTCCGGACTCCAAACCTTCAACCACTTCTGCCGTGTCAGTGCGAGCGGTGAGCATGACGATCGGAACGCCGGATTCTTTACGAATCGCTCGGCAGATCTCAATGCCATTCATTCCAGGCAGCATCACATCGAGCAGCACCACATCTGGATGAACTGCGTGAAAGGCGTCCAGGGCCTTTGCCCCATCACTGCAAAACGAAGGGGCAAACCCCTCCTGACGGAGCACGATGCCCAGCATCTCGGCTAGTGCCGCATCGTCGTCAACGACGAGCACTTTCCCGAGCGAGCCTTGAACTGCTGGCGTGTTCATGACTCCATCGTGCCACCTCAACGCGTTTGCGCCCAGATCTAGGGGCTGACTGCTCCCGAATCGTTACGGATCACCCCAAAGCTGCCCCAATTGCCCTGCCTAGCCGTTAACCTGCCGAAATCCACGATGGAGGCATGAGAGTCGGATGGCAGCTAAACGAGATCGCAACGCAGCTTCACGTAACCAACGCAATCAGGTGCGTCGCCGCATCACCTTTGTGGTGCTGACCGTGCTACCACTCATCATCGGTTTGTTCTGGTTCACCCAATCAAACAAGAACATCGACACGATCCAAGGCTACGAGAAGCAAAGCCTTCTTCTCAAAGAAGCCGAAGCCAATCGAGATGCGCTCCGCTTCCAATTGACCGCGGCAGTAGCCAATTACCTTCCCGATGCCGGTCAACCGCTTCAAGCATCTCTGGATAACTTGAATCCTGGGTTTACCGAGGCTCTGAGCAAGATCACAACTCAGCACGCAGCCGCTATTGACGAACTACAGACCGCACTTGTGACCTACACCAAAGTTGCGCAAAAGGCGGTTGATGCTGCTCTTGCTCAACCTAATAACGGCAACGCCGTTGCTTCAGTTCTCAATACCAATGCTTACAAAAATGCCGATACCGACTTTGGAAACGCACTTGCTGCTGCCCATCTTGGCGGTGACCTATCAATGAAGAAAGCGAATGACAATTGGAAGGTTCTTGTCGTTGCTGAACTCGCCATCACAATCTTGGTGACCATTCTCATTGGTACGTTCTCATTGATGACCGAACGCGCAATCGGCCGCGCTAACGCGAGCGAGAAGGCCCGCAAACAAGATCGCAACAACCTTGATACCGAGCCATTTACTCAGATCGCCTCAACAATGGATGATGGCGTCATGATCCTGTCAAAAGACAACACGATCATCATGGCTAACCCTGCAGCTCAAGCAATGCTGGGAATGGAAGCACGCATTGGCTCAAGTTTTGATGCGACCAAGAGAATTGAGAGTAGTTCGATCACCACTGCCAAGGCCCAGGCTGGTGGCAAAAATGTCACAGTCGTGACGATCAAAGCCCTCTAATCCACGCGTCCTGAGTCCTCTTCGACTTACGGCCTATTGATCTGAGAAAGAAGGATCGCGCGCCCGTTGGAAGTGAGCGCGCGATCCTTGAAGGAAAACGATTAAGCGCGAACGCCCCACTTACTTAAACGGAGGTCGTAGAAGAGCGCACGGTTACACACTGCGCCGCCCTTGCCACCGTTCATCCACTGCGCCCATGAAGTTCCCCAGCCGCCGCTTGAAACGCCGGCCCAGTTCAAGGTTGCATCAACTATGGACGAGCACTTGCCGTCAGCTGGAACACCGACTTGCTGCATAACGTCTGCTGGTGCCGCTGGTGCCGATGAAGATCCTGATGATGATCCACCGCCACCGCCGCCGCCTCCGCCGGTGCCACTCACCATCACCGTGTATGTATTTGCCGGAGTACCGCCATTGGCCCTAACACTGATTGATGAGTTACCACTTACGAAGGTCACTGAATACATGTGCGTATTGGTCGCCACCCAGCTGCCACCCACCTGAACATCTATGCCGTAGCCGAGCATCGGAGCACCGGTACAGCCAATGTTTGGGCTGCCCGTGAAGTCCTGAATTGAAACAGAATCTCCAGGAGCCGCCGTCATTGAGCCTGTATCTCCCGTTCGGGTTAAGTTACTGCTAAAGAGGACCAGCGCTGTATTTCCGGCATTGCATCCCACGTACCAAGTAGCTGGGCTCGCTGCGGCTTGCGCCGGTGACGCATTACCGCAGATTCCGACAAGAACAAGACCGAATGCCCCTACGGCACCAGTGATTCGACGATTCAAGCGCACGAAATAACCCCTCTGATTTCGACCGGAATGAAGGCGCCCCCACGCCTTAAGCAGTGAAAAATTTACACTGAACGTGCCTAACCATTCGCCAATCTGGCCTCAGGCCGCGTCCCGTAAATACGGGATACCCGCCTGTAATAATTGAGTGGAGATTCATCTCACGTATGTCCCCGGTGGCCACTTATGCAACCCAAGCCTGACTCTTGTTCTTCGGTATTAACAACCCTGAAGTAACAATTCGGGAAATATCGGAACTTTCACCACAGCGCCACAAGAACTCAGCACCACGTTTAAATCCGATTAAACAGGACATAGAACACCTGCTCAACTAAAACAAAAGATCGCGCACCCAACATTTCGGGTGCGCGATCCTCAAGTGAAATCGATTAAGCGCGAACGCCCCACTTACTTAAACGGAGGTCGTAGAAGAGCGCACGGTTGCACACTGCGCCACCCTTGCCACCATTCATCCACTGTGCCCAAGAAGTTCCCCAACCACCGCTGGCAACTCCAGCCCAGTTCAAGGCGGCATCAACGATTGATGAGCACTTGCCGTCAGCTGGAACACCGACTTGCTGCACCACATCAGCTGGTGCTGCAGGTGCTGAACTTGATGACGAACCACCACCGCCACCGCCACCGCCACCGCCACCAGTGAAGTTCAAGGTGACGGTCGCGTTAGCGCAGCCACCCATGGGGTCCTGGGTGAAGCGCACGAGTCCGCCGGTCGAACCAACGACTGTGAAGGTGCCCGTTTGGGTTCCGCCGCCCGCAGCCAGTGTGAATGGGCCAGTGGCGTTTGCGATGGTCGTTCGAACGAGGCCTGCACCTGTGTTGTTCGTGACGACGAGCGTGTCCGCATCGTTAGTCGCGATGTTGTTTGAAGACAGGACCAGGCTCGATCCAACACAGGTGATCGAAACGTTGTTGGGTACTGCTGAAGCGGGGGCCGCAAGGCCTATCGCTGTTCCCGCGATGAGCGCTCCCGCGCCGATCACGCCGATGATTCGGGACATGACGCCCACGGTCGCTCCGTCGTATTGAGGGTCGGCGGAGGCTCTTCGAGCCTCCAGAGTCACTAGGACGTGAGTCGACCCCACGCCTTAAGCAGTAAAAAAATTTACACTTGACGCACATAAACTTTCGCTAATCTGGCCTCAA
>CANFTO010000017.1 GCA_947449945.1 Actinomycetota bacterium
ATAGGTACAGACATATCAGCACCACATCCCATGAGGACGAAGGCGTGATGCGGCTTTACCGCGTGAAGGACACACTGTCCGCCACGTCTTTCGTTAAGGAGATTTTGCAACATGGCACAAGGCACCGTTAAGTGGTTCAACGCAGAAAAGGGCTTCGGCTTCATCGAGCAAGCTGATGGCGGACCAGACGTATTCGTCCACTACTCAGCTATCGATTCAGATGGCTACCGCTCACTCGAAGAAAACCAGGCTGTCGAATTCGACATCACCCAGGGTCCAAAGGGACCTCAGGCTGACAAGGTTCGCGTCGTCTAATTCCAGACTTCGAATAGCAAAAAGGGCTCGGCCATTTGGCCGGGCCCTTTTTGTCGTGTTTATGCAAAATTGACATTCCCGAAGCTGGGAATGTCCGGACTTAAGTCCCGTGACATCCCGGCCTGATTCCAATATTTTGGAACCATCGGATTCAAACAATGAATTCACAAATGGAATAACGGGGCTTCATCATGAGTACGTCATCACATCCCACGAAGAAATCCACTGCGGCCGTCGTTGCCCCTCTTGCGTTAGGGGTCGTATCGCTCGCCGCTGTATTTGGCGGCGTGTCAACGATCGTTGCTGCAAATGCATCCGGCACTCAAAGCGACAACATCACGATTTGTCATCGCACGAGTTCGGTTAACAACCCTTACACCACCAACACTGTTGACACCGCAAGTATCGACAACTTCCGCAAACTTGTGTCCAAGAAGCCTGATCCCACTGAAACGCCTACTCCGACTCCAACTCCAACGCCAACAGATGACCGCAACCACGGGGGGTCGTACTTGAGTGGCCACGGTGACCACACCGGCCAGGTATTTGCGCCAGGTGTAGCGAACTGGGGAGACATCATTCCGCCATTTAGTAGCCCAACCGGGACAATTTTCCCCGGCTACAACTGGACAGCTGCGGGTCAGGCAATTTGGAATAACGGTTGCAACTACGTCGCCCCAACCTCGACGCCAACACCTACAGGTACGCCAACAACGTCACCAAGCCCAACGGTGACACCAACCTCGACACCTACAGGTACGCCAACACCTACAGGTACTCCAACACCTACAGGTACTCCAACACCTACAGGTACTCCAACACCTACAGGTACTCCAACAGCAACGGTTGTTCCTACGACAACCCCAGGTGGTGAAACCCCAACGGGCGGAGCACCTGAACCAGTTGGTGGAGTACCAGGAGTTCTGGAAACACTGACATCTGACGTTGTGGCTGTTGAGCCTGGCACCGTGGCAATGCCTGCACCCGTCGCAGTACTTCCTGGCACGGTTGCTGGAACGAAGGTGACTGCCGTTCCAGCTGGAACCGGAGAACTTGTGCTCTCACTTGCAGGCATCACCCTGCTCGGTGGCGGCATTGCAGGTATCTCAGGTAGCGCCATTTGGTACTACGACCGTCGTCGGAAGAACGCCTAGTACGAGAGTAAACAACGACAGTTTCGGGGGATAATCGTGCGGTCGCGTCGACTCACTTATGTGATTCCGGTCATCAGCGTCATCTTGCTGGTGACCGGATCACTGCTGCTTTTTCTTGGTAGCCGCGGCAACAATGATGATCTCGTTGCCGAAGTCGGAACAACCATCGAAAAAATTATTGAATCGTGCAATGCCAATGATGTAACACCTTCACCTAACCCATCTGCGGCTCTCCATTTGGCTGCAGATCCTGCAAGAATTTTCATTCCCACAATTGATGTCGATGCACCTGTTGTTGCAACAGGTATCAGCGCTGACGGGGTTGTGGACATCCCAGAAAACGTCAACGAAGTGGGTTGGTACAACGGCTCATCAAAGCCAGGAGATGTTCGTGGGGCTTCAGTCATCGTGGGACATCGAGACGGCGCATTTGGAGTTGATGGGGCTTTCTACAACTTGGGCAAGCTAGGCCCCGGTGATCCCGTGCGAGTTGTCGACGATGAGGGCATCGCAATGAACTATGAAGTTGCAGCGCGAGAGGTTGTTGCAAAGTCTAATTTTGCCAACGTCGCTCCCGAATACTTCAGTAAAACTGGTTCGCCGCGACTCACCCTGATCACGTGTGGTGGAGCCTATATCAAGGAAAAAGGCGGCTACCAAGCAAACGTAATCGTCACCGCTCTTCCGCGAAAGTGGCCTCTAGTCACCCGCGATTCAACATCGACGAATGAATGAATTTGAATGCCTTGATTAAAATCGCGCAGTTGGATTGCGCAGCACTGAAACAGCAAAGTCTGCATCGTCACGCCAAGGACGAAGATCCCACGTAGCGAAGCGTGATTCAAGAATCAATCCAGCTTCCGCAATGTGTGAATCAAAGAGCGAAATTTCATATCTGTCTGTATGAAAACCCACGACTGCAAAACCATCGGGTTTGAGCACTGATCGAACATTGGCGAGCACTTGCGTCTCAGTGCCTTGTGCAACAAATGCCATCACGTTTCCAGCTAACACAGCGGCATCAAAGGGTTCGGTTTGATGAATCGATGCGAGTGACAATTCAGCCAGGTCTTGAACCAACCACGTTGGCCCCTGATGATCCTCGACTGCTGCAGCAATAAGCACCGGATCCGCGTCAACACCAACAACATCATGTCCACAGGCAAATAACGCTGCTCCCGTTCGCCCTGGTCCACAGCCAGCATCCAAGATGCGTGAATGCCTGGCCACCATCGCATCTACGAAACGTGCTTCACCCGCAAGATCTGCGCCCTCGGCAGCCAAGTCTCGGAATCTGTCGACATACCACTGTGAGTGATTGTCATCTGTGTCTGTGAACCAACGCGGAGGGGTAGCCATACCTTGAGGCTAGTTCAACTGACCAAACCTCCTGAGGTTGGCGGTTGGAGGGCCTACGATCGGCAAGCATTCATTTGCCCATCGTTATCAAGGAGTAGTCATGACTGGTCGCGTCGAAGGAAAAGTTGCATTTATTACCGGTGCAGCGCGCGGACAAGGGCGTGCTCATGCCATTGCTCTTGCTGAAGAGGGTGCCGACATCATCGCGGTGGATATCTGTGAGAACGTGAAATCTGTTGACTACGTGTTGGCTACTCCTGAAGAACTTGAAGAAACGGCAATTGCCATTCGGGCACTTGGTCGGAAGGTGATCACACGTGTTGTTGACGTGCGCGATGCCGAAGCAATGAAGGCTGTTGTAAATGATGGAGTTGCTGAATTCGGTCATCTCGACATCGTCGTAGCGAATGCTGGTGTGTGCATCACGCGCCCTTGGAACAAAGTCAGCCCACAGATTTGGCAGGACACGTTAGATATCAATCTCACCGGGGTGTGGAACACCTGCACTGCAACAATTCCACATCTCATCACTGCCGGTGGCGGCTCAATCATCATCACGAGTTCAACTGGTGGCATTAAAGGCCTGCCATTCTTGGCACCGTACGTCGCCTCAAAGCATGCAATCGTCGGCATTGCGAAGAGCCTGGCAAACGAACTTGCAAGTAACAACATTCGCGTCAACACCATCCATCCCACAGGCGTGAACACACCAATGGTCACTGGCCTGGGCGGCGAAGCACCAACAGCGAGTGCCGGCAGCAACAAACTCAGCCCGATCTACGACAACATGCTTGATGTTGGTTTGATTGAAGCCCGCGATGTCAGTTACGCAGTGCTCTACTTGGCATCAGATGAGGCCAAGTATGTAACTGGCACTCAACTGAAGATTGATGCCGGTAACACAAACCGCTAAGCCATGCTGCTACTGAGCGGTCGAGAAGCGCTGTTGTGCTGATCGACTGCCGTAGTTGCCGATGTCCAGCAAGAAACCCAAAGCAACAACAAACCATCCTGCTGGGCTGACTCCATCGGCGAATGACCACACCACGATGTAGGCCAGTGCTGTCCATGGCAAGAAGATCAACCCAAGCAGGGGCAACCAGAAGCCACCGGTGAATGCATCGGTCACGCGTGGGGTAAACAACCATGCCCAAAGGAAGGCTAGGCGTGGGCCAAGGAATCCGAGTACGAGTACGAGTACGAAGCAGCACATGAAAGTTCTCCCCTAGTTGTCTTGCTAGACACAGCATGCCCCATCACATCAATCTTCGCTGCTGACATGCGCGATCGCTCTAGGAAGTCAAAAGAGGCACGCCTGCCTTCTGCCACTGGCTGGTCAGAGTCGTGACTAAATATTTGATAGAAGCAGGGTTGTTTGCCACCGACAAAATATTTGGCAGGCCATTTCTCCAAGTGTCCCAAACGGAGTGCACCACTGGGAAAGTCTTGCGAACCACCGAGTCAGGAACTAGACCTTTGGGAATGAATACCGATCCCGGAACTACGGGGCAAGGTGTCGGACAAGGCAACATGAGTTGGCTATACACAGGCACGGTTCCATCAGTACGAGGAACACTCTTTGACTTTGCAGGACTGCTGCTAGTCCCGCAGGTCTCAGCACAGTAGTCGCCCGCAATCAAAGTCAAAGCCACATCGTCAAGAACACCGACCTGCTTTGCGTCCCAGCTTTTCGGATTTGGTTTTGCATGCGGAGCTGTTGTTAAAAATTGAATATCCCCCGCACCATCAGTGATGAGAAAATATTCCAACCCCGTGCCAGCATTTGCTACTTGGGATCCCCAGCCTTGGGTCACCGGCCCCAAATACTTTGCCGGGTTATTTGCAATGTCATACGCGGGCCCACCTAGGTGCGGCGAGTTCAACGTCACCAGCGAAGGAATCTTCACACCAGCATCGACTGTCTCCTGGGCATAGGAAAACGCTGGGGCAAACTTTCCTGATTTCGGTGTCTTTTTTAGCTCCGCAATCATGGCGCGAGCAACAACGCCTCCGAACGAATACCCAACGAGATCAAAGGTTTGGTATCCATAGGTTGCGTTGAGATACCCCAGGAATCCCAGGACTGAATGACCTGTTTGCGTCGGAAATGCAGAGGTATTCCATTGAAGTTCAACTGGGGGTTGCAGCGGACAGCCAGTAAGCCCCCAAGTGCTCTCAGCATGATTTGTATAGCCCGGTGCTGTGAATGCCGGGAGCTTGGCATCAACCAGTGCCTGCACATAAGGGATGCGACCACCATCACACGCATCCCAAGGAGTGGTGAATGGATGTGAGCTTCCGCCGCCTTCAATAACGACGACGGCACGCTTTGATGTTGCGTCGCCAAACTTGAGGCTCGATGCAGCATCAACGGGCGCTGAAACAGCAGAAGCCGGACTCGTCACGATTCCTGTACTCGCAAGCAAAGCGACGACGAGTAACGAGACTGCGGTGGTTGATCGGATCCGGCGAGGCTTTGAAATCATTCGCGAATATTAGTCACCTTTTTTGAGATGTGACCCATAAGTGAGCCTAGAGAACACGATTGCCCCGGAGAAATCTCTCGGGGCAATCGCTTGGTGGAGGTGCCGGGAATCGAACCCGGGTCCGTGCAGGCTTCTTCCGTACTTCTACGTGTGTAGCCGCGCTATCGTTTTCTCGACCCCTGTGCTTCGTGCGGCACTGCACTGGACGGTCCAGTCACTGTTTGGTTTTCCTCCAGCACCCGTGACCGGTGCCTTTGGTGAGTCCCCTAGCGACGTCAGACCCCAACTCGGGGACGCATTGGGCTGACGGCAGATATTTACTTATGCCGCGAGGGCGTAAGCGTCTGCAGACTGCGTTTTGTTGGCAGTTATTAGTTTCAAGGATTCTTAACGAGATCACCTTGATTCTCGACACGCTTCTCCGGTCAAAACATCTGTCCGTCGAAACCTGTCACCCCCATATGGAATTTTCTAGCTTCATCGAGCTTGTGGCTCTTGACCATGGTAAATCCGAAGTCCGGAAATGGGAAATGGGAAACCCAGACTCACGCCAAGAAAGGGAGTCAACATCGAAATTCTCAAAGAAAAATTTCGAGCATGATCTCGTTACTCTTTTGAAGCACTAAGGGCAGATATGAGCGATCTACTGAGCGGTGACTTGCAGGTGCTAATCGAAAACTAGTCGCGCAAACCCTTGGATGCCCGACCAATTGCCTTCGAGGCCTCGCGCTTGGATTCCCGCTCAGCAATGGCATGGCGTTTGTCATAAGACTTCCTGCCTCTGGCCAATGCGATTTCAACCTTGGCATAACCATCATTGAAATACATCGACAGCGGAATAAGGGTCAGGCCCGATTCCTTTGTCGCCTTCATGATGCGGCGGATTTCATCCTTCTTCAACAAAAGCTTGCGCGCACGGCGAGGCTCGTGGTTCGTCCAGGTGCCAAGGTCGTATTCAGGAATGTGAACGCCACGCATCCAGATTTCGCCATCGTCAACGCTGGCATAACCATCAGTGAGTGTTGCGCGCCCTGCGCGAAGGGATTTCACTTCGGTACCGGTCAGCACCATGCCAGCTTCAAACACATCTTCAATTGAGTAGTCATGTCGAGCTTTGCGATTTTGGGCGATTAACTTCCGCCCCTGTTCACGCGCCATTGTGTTTCTCCCGCGCTGCTTCAAGGACTGCACGATTTTGCCGAACCCAACCAATCACAAACAACGTCACTGCACTCACCGCAGCAACAATTGCCCAGAGGTAGATATAGATGTCAATTGCCGCACCAACGGGTGGACCATACGGCAAGTAGTTACGAAGTAATGGCAAAGCAAAGAGCACACCGCCAGCCCAAGCCATCAATCCGACCTCAGCCTTACGTCGATTCGTAAAGACAAGAGCTGCCACGATCAGGGTTGTTCCAGAAAGCAGCGCTACTAAGAACAACATCAATATCGCAAAAACTTTGGTGGAGAAGGATCGCGTAAATGCAATCTCGCCACCCGATTGCTCCAGCATCTGAGTTGGGAACATGTCGACGGTGTCCCAACCACTTACGCCGCCACCTTGCTGCAATCCAACCTTGGTGAAGCCCAGAGTTTCTAGACCGCCTGCACCATCGGACCTATATGTCTCGGCGGAAATTTGGAAGTCGCCAACATGAGTATCAAATGGATAGAGCGCCTGCTCTCCGTCAACACCAACGAGCGATTCAAAGCGACCCAGCGGTTCGCCGGCCGCGTACTTCACTTCCTGAGTGCCAAGGGAACTGGAAACCAAAATACGCGTTGCATTCTTTAACTTGCCATTGGAATCAAGGATTTCTGCGCCTTGAGCCCCAAGGGAGATGTTCAGCGTGGCACGGTCTTTCTCAGCATTGACATCGACTGGATCAATCGTGGCAACAACCCCCGACGCTTTAGTGCTTTGAAGCCCACCTGTGGTGACGTTGCCGCCCTCCGCGTTATAGAAATGAACCACAAGCACATAAAGCACAACGATCACGACGCCAATGACACCAAGCACCCAACCACCGCGCCGCGTGAGCGGGCGAGGCTGTGGCACAAGTTGCGGATCAAGATGTGACATTTGGACTCTTACACTCGCAAATACTTACGCAGCGTGAAGAACGCAGCGAGGCCAGACAACACAATGCCAGTGATGAACAAAATCGGAGCAATCGTGATTACCGCGTCCCAGCCCACAAATGATGTGAACTGGAACGACGGTGCGACGATGGAATCAACGAGCACTGCCTTGGTTAACACCAGAGCACCAATTGCCGCAAGTGCACCTACACCTGCTGCGAAAGCCGCTTCTAGCAGGAATGGGAGCTGGATATAAAAGTTTGATGCGCCAACCAAACGCATGATGCTGGTTTCACGTCGACGGCTAAAGGCAGCCACACGCATGGTGTTCACGATCAAGAGCACGGTCACCACGAGCATCGTCAATGCAATTGCTAATGCAATGGCCTGCAAACCACCGAGCAACTTAAAGAACTTGTCGAGGATTTGGCGTTGGTCGTTGACCTGCTCAACGCCTGGTCGGCCAGCGAATGCAGAAGCAACAACTTCATATTTCGTTGGATCTGAAAGCTTCACTCGGAATGATTCAGGCAAGGCACTCTCGCGCACATTGTCAGCGATTGGTGAGTTCTTGAATTGCTCCTGGAAGTGCTGGTACGCCTCTGCCTGTGATTCGTAGTAGATCTCTTCGACCAGTGGCTTCAAGCCCTCAAGATCGCTCTTGATTTGGTCACGCTGCGCCTTGGTTACAGCACCACCTGCACATGAAGCAGTGTCACTGCCCTTGCCACACAAGAAAAGACTGACTTCAACCTTGTCGTACCAAAAATCCTTCATGGTGGTTACCTGAGCACGCAGCAACAGTGCTCCACCAAAAAGACCGAGTGACACAGCAACAGTGATGATCACCGCAAGAGTCATAGTGAGATTGCGGCGCAAGCCATGGCTGACCTCGCGGGCTACGAATTGCGCGCGCATTACTGAGCGTATCCGTACACACCGCGCGATTGGTCGCGAACTACATGGCCACCTTCAAGTTCAATCACTCGACGACGCATCTGATCAACGATGTTGCTGTCGTGCGTCGACATCACCACAGTGGTGCCCAAACGATTTAATCGATCAAGCAGCTGCATGATGCCAACAGAGGTGCCTGGGTCGAGGTTTCCCGTTGGTTCGTCAGCGATGAGCAACATTGGACGGTTTACGAAGGCGCGAGCAATCGCAACACGCTGCTGCTCACCACCGGAAAGTTCATCTGGGCGGCGATGCTCTTTGCCTTCAAGTCCCACCACTTCGAGCACTTCAGGAACGACCTTGTTGATATGAGCCTTTGGCTTGCCAATCACTTCAAGCGCGAAGGCCACGTTCTCAGCGACAGTCTTATTGGGAAGCAAGCGGAAGTCCTGGAACACGGTGCCAATTTGGCGGCGGAAGTACGGAATCTTCCAGTTCGACAGGTGACCCAGCTCTTTGCCCGCGACCCAGACCGCGCCCTTAGTAGGGCGCTCTTCACGCAAGATGAGTCGAAGGAAGGTGGACTTGCCGGAGCCTGAAGGGCCCACAAGGAACACAAACTCGCCTTTTTCGATCTCCAAGGAGACGTCATCGAGGGCTGGACGCTCTTGATTGGCGTACAGCTTCGTTACGTGGTCGAAGAGAATCACCTGATCAGTCTAGGCAAAGGGACGGGTACTCCAAGCCCAACGACCCTGCCAGAGCGTGATTCACGAGGTAATCGACCACCCCTCCCCACGAAACAACACGAATCGACCCATCATCGAGCCGTCCGAACCTCACCTTGCCCCCCTGAGCCTTGAACGACGGCACCCGAAGTTCAATCCTGCTCTTCTTGGGGCTGGAGCGTCCGCTCAATCGTGAGCCGATGAATCATCTGACCATCGAGTTCAGCTATTGCTTGAGTCGACGCCAACACTGAGCTCAACCACGAGCGCCCGAGCCCATCGGATCCACCTACGCGTTCTTCACTTCCGTTGTCTCTGATCTCAATCACCATGGCTAGCGGATCAACATCAACTACGACTTCGATAACGGATGCCTTTGCATGTCGAACAGCGTTAGCGACGCATTCATTGACAACCTCGGCAAGTAGCGACCACTCGCGATTTTCTAACTCCAATGTCGGCAAACTCAGCGTGACTGTGGCAATTCCACTCCACACTTCAGCAACCTGCATTAACCGCTCTTGCCCTGAATTTTCCGCGCCACCAATACGAGCAAGGTCATCAATGGCTTTGCTCGCCCGATCAAGTGCAGCATGGGCTCGAAGTGGTTCATCGAGAGCTACAGCGAGTTTCAGCTGTAAGGCGGCCGCAGTGATCGCCGGCTGCAGACCGTTATGAAGCATGGTCGCGGAACTTGCATCAACCTCGCGTCGCACTAAGTCGCCAAGATGTCGATCCCAATCAGGTTTCGCCAGCCGCGCATGAAGGTCACGAATGATCTCAGCGCGATCTGCGCCTCTTGTAACGGCCGCAGCAATCGCAAAAGTGATCACTGGCAACCCCAGGACTACCGCTATCAATGACGACAACTGCTGCAAGTTAAGCAATGAAATTGCAACGCCTCCTGTCGCTGCTGGTAACAGAGCCACGCCGATATAGCGAATGCCAACTGATAGCGAACTTGGGTTTTGTATCACTTGCGCTACCGCAAGCACTAACCCGTAAGTCACACCAATAGCAACGCCCACTAATGCCCCACGCCATACGCCGTGAAGCACCAAAGAACCCCAAGCCAGTAACACTGTTGCCGCTACTGAGATCGGCAGCACGGGAATGCGCGCATCAAGAACCCGCCGAACTAAGCCCCATCCACCATGCTCAATCGGTGCAACCGGAAACGGACTAAACCATAAATCATGACTCAGCGGTCGTAATCGATTTTCAATAGCAGCCTGGAGCAGCGCCGCGGTTCGATTGTGATCATCGCCTGCATCACTCACAATCGCACGAAGCTCTTCAGAAGTTTCAGTGATTCGATCCGCTGAACTTGCACGCGCAGTTTGCGTTGCTGATTCGTCAAGCAATCTTCCTTGCAATTCACGTGAGACGATCACGCCAAGCAACTCATCAACTTCACGGCGATAGCGTGCTTGTGATTCAAGTGCCGCTCCGATGACTAACAGCCAAATCGCAATTGTCAACGCTGACGAAAGGATGCGCGTTGCTGCACCGGGAGCTTGACCAAGAACCACAATCGCAAGACCGCGCACCGCCCCAGCGCAAAGCGCGACGATTACTGTGGTTATCCGCGGATAATTCGATTTGCGCGTGAGCGCAGCGCCACCGAGTAACACCAGCGCCATCGGTAGTTGGGCTATCAGTCCGATCAATAACCAGTGCACATATTGACTTGGCGAATTCGGCTCCGGAAATGCTGCGAGCGGTGCTGCAATTACACCCACAGGTATTGAAAGTGCCCACGCTTTCGAACTCAAACTGAATGGCGAGCCAACCGCATCAATCCAACGTGCTGTTGTGGACATTAGGTGAGCTTGCCCGACAGTTCGAGATACGCACGAGCGAGGCGCACTCGCTGATTATGTTCTGGATCGCGCGGCATATCGAAAGCGTCATACAGCCTGGTGATGGTCTGTTCTACAGCTTTCACGCTCACGCCACGTTCAGTGGCTATCGCTTGAGTGCTCATACCTGTAGCAAGCGAGCGCAAGACATCCAACTGGAGGTGGCTGAGTTCCGGCAGAGCGTCATTGGACCACCGACGATCTTTGCGAGGGTCACGAACAACTGAAGTGATCTGTTCTCGTAAGAGATGAACATCAGTGACATCGCCTTTGGCCAAATATCCAGTTCCGGTTGGTGGCAAACCAATGCCTGGCGCGACAAGACGCGGGTCCCGGTACGTAGACAAAATAATCAAGCCCAATTGAGGTTGAACAATTCGCAGTGCATGTGCCAAGTCGATTCCATTGGGCCCAGGTCCAAGATCAAGATCAAGCAAGGCGACTTGAGCATCAATCGTGGGCTGAGTCGCGAGTGCATCACGTGCGGTTGCAGCTTGCCCGACGACATCAATCCTGAGGTACTGCAGCGCCGCCGAAAGAGTGGTCAGCGTGAAGGGGTCGTCGTCAACAACGAGTACCCGAGCACCAATCATGAATGCAGCCTTGCACGTTCAGGAGCCGTTCATACGAAACTAAGCCGTCTGCTGCTGCTTACGCCACCGGATACCGGACTCCACGAACTCGTCGATCTCACCGTCAAGCACACCTGAGGTGTTTCCGGTTTCGGTTTCCGTGCGTAAGTCCTTGACCATTTGATACGGGTGCAGCACGTAGGAGCGCATCTGATTACCCCAAGAACCGGAGTTATCGCCCTTGAGTGCATCCATCTTGGCCCGGTCTTCTTGACGCTGCTTTTCCAGCAACTTGGCCTGCAGCACCACCATGGCTGTGGCCTTGTTTTGGATCTGGGAACGCTCGTTTTGGCAGGAGACCACGATGCCGGTCGGGATGTGAGTCAGGCGCACTGCCGAGTCGGTCGTATTCACGCCCTGACCGCCCGGGCCGCTTGACCGGTAGACGTCTACGCGCAGATCGTCGTCGGGAATATCAGCAGTTTCTGCTTGCTCAACCACAGGAATGACTTCAACACCTGCAAATGAAGTTTGACGACGACCTTGGTTGTCGAATGGTGAAATGCGAACCAAGCGATGCGTGCCTTGCTCAACGGACAAGGTTCCGTAGGCGTACGGAGCTTTCACTGCAAAGGTTGCAGACTTAATGCCTGCTTCTTCGGCGTACGAAGTTTCATACACATCAACGGGCCAACCGTGGCGCTCGCAATAGCGCGTATACATCCGCAGCAACATTTCTGCCCAGTCAGCAGCATCTACCCCGCCGGCTTCGGAACGAATGGTGACGAGTGCTTCACGTGCGTCATATTCACCGGAAAGCAACGTGCGAACTTCAAGTTCATCAATAGCAATCTTGAGCGCATCAAGTTCTTTCATTGCTTCAGCAGTTGAGGCTTCATCGCCTTCTGCTTCAGCAAGCTCAAGAAGAATTGGCACATCGTCGAGGCGACGGCGCAAACCTTCAACCCGGCGTAAGTCACCTAACTGGAAAGAAAGCTTTGACGTGACCGCTTGGGCCTTGGCTTGGTCATCCCATAGATCCGGAGCAGAGGCCTGTTCCTCAAGATCGGCAATGCTTGCTCGCATCGCTGGAATATCAAGCACTGTCTCGATGCTGCTCAGCGTGTTCGCCAATTCGGCTAGGCGCTCGGCGGCTTCGATGGATGTCACAAGAGTCAAGACTACGGGCAGGCCTTAACCGCCTGGTCGGTAGTCCAATCGCGCAGTTGCTCTCACCCGAGCCATCGAGCCAGATAAAGGCTGAAAGAAGGGAACTTGCACCGGAATACTTAAGTCCACCCGAAGGTTCACTCCATCGGTGCTCACCGAATCCACAACTAGCCCCGGATGCTCCGCCAGGAGTTCAGGCTGCTTCAGGTAGCTCCTTGCTTTCACTACAGCTGCTTGCCCGTCGAGATGCGTGGCCAATGTCGCGCCTTGTCGGTAGTAACTGGGTAAATCAATGACTTGGGCGCCGGCAAGGGCCGCTGCATCGGCTATCGAATACAAATTCTTGCGCTGGAGAAATGCACTTCCTGAGTCAACTATTACGACAAGGGCGAGCAGGCATACTCCGAGCAATCCGATCCCAAGGATCAGCACACTGCCTTGATCACTACCCGCAATTTGTTTGATGTTCATGCCGCTGTATCTCGATAGGTATCGACCGTGAGTGACTGTTCCGCTGAAATTGGAAAGCCGTGAATTCTTTCGGACATCGGTGCAGGTAGCCAAGGAAGATCAACTGCCCAACTGAGGGTCACATGAACCGAAGTTCCCGGATCTAAACATCGCAACGAACAATCTATGCGTAGCGCATCATCGGGTATCGAGAATCCTTGGTCGCCAAGTGCTGTCGTTGTTGCAAGACGGGCTTGCTGCATTCCCTGAACACGCGAGTCAGCCATCATGAACGCACGGGCTGCCTCACGTACCGCCTGTGTAGACGCCAACGCTGCAGCTTCGATGCGCATCACCATCAAGGTCGCGTAGAGAATAGGAATGAGTAAAAGCACACCTATAAAAATGAATTCCACAACCGCGGTTCCATCATCAGCCTTTAGCCGATCGCGTATTGCACTCACACATGTTCCTGAATCGCTCTGCCGTGAACACTCATCATCGATGGGCCGATGAGACCCACTAACGGCACATGAGCGTTAATGGTGACTTCAGTAAAACCAACACCTGAATCGAAAAGTGTTGTCACATCAACAGAGTCAATTGTCGATTCGGCAACGTTTCCTGCAAGCACGGCTCGGGCACGTTCTTCACCCAGACCAGGGTTAGAGCCAGCCATAGCGGCAACGCGTGCGCCTTCGGCCGCAGCCGCAGTTAATGTCGTGTGCACATGTAGAGCCAATCCAATTTGCACGACCACGAGCGCTAGACCGATAAGAAGAGGACCAACAAGCACGAAGTCAACGACTGCGCTGCCTCGATCAGATCTCAAGCTCTTGATCATTAGTTCCGCACAGATACCGAGGTCATTGCTCGATCAAATACCGAGGTCAACGCATCGTCAGCTACCAGCCAGATAGCGGTCACTAATCCAGCTGTCATCACCGCAACTAATACCCAACCCGGCACATCACCACGATCATTTCGTTGAGCAGTCAATGCTTGAGTTCTTGCGCGTATTCCCAAATGTATTTCGATTAATGTGTGATTGATTCTTCCTAACATTTCATCTCCTTTGTTTATGACACCATGAGTTTTAAACCTTGAATTCCTGGGAAGAGCGCAACAAGCACCACTGTTGGCAATATGAAGAAGACAACCGGGATCAACATCGCAACGTCTTTCTTTCCCGCAATTTCCAGCAACTGCCGGCGATCAGCGGCTCGCGCATCGGCCGCCTGGGCTCGCAATACTTCAGCAAGTGGAGAACCTCGATCAATGGCAAGAAGCACACCATCGATGAACCGTTCAACATCTGCGCTGGCCGCACGATTTGAAACTTGACGCAATGCATGTTCTATTGAGTGCCCGCCACGAATTTCAGCAAGAGCGAGTGCAAACTCAGTAGCTAATTCACCACCCATGGTGCGAGAAACACGTTCAATGGCCACAACAGGTGATTCGCCTGCCGCCACAGCAAAGGCAAGCAATTCAGCAACAGCAGGTAACTGTTGCGCAATGCGTTTCCCGCGCTGTGAGATTTCTCTGCTGAGCTTTCTGTCCCAGATGAGAGCGCCCAACACTGCTCCTAGAGTGATGAGGATGAGGAACACAAGTGGCGACGAGCCAGAAGCAAGAGCAAAACAGCTCAAGAGTAATCCAGCTGTGGCACCAATGCCTGTGGCCAATGCTTGCTCGATGCGAAAAGACTCAACCCCAGATTTTCCGGCACGAATCAATCGCTCTTCGATTTTGCGCGTTGATGATCGGTCTATCAACAAAGGTGCCAGTAAAGCCACAATGACGTCGAAAGGCCCCGGTTGTTTGCGCTGTAAAGAACGAAGTGCGCTCGAAGCTGGGATATATGGTGAAATCTGTTCAAGGATGGCTGGCTTTCGAGATCGCGAGAATCCGGAAATTAGTATGAGAACACCTATGGCGCAGAGCAATCCACTTAATGCACCGCCACCATTCATGCTCATGTCTTCACCAGCCTTGGCTCGACAGGGAGACGACTCACAAACATCATTGAGCGATACGCAACGAATGTAAGTGCGGTTGCCGCAATGAGCACTACTGCACCGCTTGCACTGTTGTAAGCACGTATCGCTTCAGGTCGGGTCGAAAGTAGAGCCAATGTGATCCATGGAGCAGCAACTGCTAATCGAGCAGCATTAATGGTCCAGCTCTGTCGCGCTTCAATTTCACCGCGGACTCGGGCATCTTCGCGAAGCAACAAACTTAAGGTGCGTAACACAGAACCTAAATCATTGCCACCAACTTCACGCGCGATGCGCAATGCGGCAATCACTCGATCTGCCACTGGGTCAGCAAGTTGCTCACCCAATCCATTCAACGACTCAACAAACGAGCCACTGGCCCGGTAATCGGCTGCGAAGTCTGCAAATTGCATGCGTAGGGCTACGGGGCCCTTACTTCCCAACTCACACACTGCCTCAGGAAGAGACAACCCAGCTCGAACAGCGCTTAAGAGTGAATCAACAACATCGGGCCAGGCTTTACGCACTGCCTTGTGATGCAGACGACCTCGTCTGCGAATGAGCAGGATTGGCATCCATCCGCTAGCAATTGCCGCGATGAGCGCAACCATCGGAACTGCCGTGACCAAGATCGCCAGCACAGCAGCAATGACTGACGATGCAACACAAATGCCGAAGAGTGAAATTCCCGTTAGTCGAGGAATTCCTGACTGTTGTGCCAATCGCGCAAAGAAATGAGAATCCGCCCGAATATTTATCGCACTGCGTTTGGTGGTGAGCCCAAGAAATATGAGGATCACCCCAGCTCCAAGCAATAGTCCGACAAGAGCACCCATTAGGCAGCCCAACCTTGTGATTCTGGTTGTGTATGCGCCAAAAGCGCACTGAGATCAAATCCCGCTTCAGTAAACCGCTCTTGGTGTGGCGGCCAGCCGCTCATCCGCACGAGGCCGTGACCTCGATCGCTGAAAAGTTCCGCCATTTCAATCACGCCGTTTTCCACCCTGCCCGGTAACGCGCATATTTCCGAGATTCGTCGGTGACCAGATGACGTTGTTGTTGTATGAATAACTACATCCACGCACCCTGCAACGGTGGGAATAACAAAATCACCGGGAATGTTTTGTCCTGCAAGGAGCGGCAGGGTGCAGAGCTTTGTGACTGCCTCACGCGCACTATTGGCATGCAGGGTTGCCATGGCCGGCATGCCGCTGTTCATCGCGATCAGGAGATCCAAGGCTTCAGCTTGTCTGACTTCACCGACTACTAACCGAGTAGGCCGCATCCGCAATGCTTCCCGAATCAATCGACGAAGTGGAATCTCTCCCACTCCTTCAAGGCTTGCGTCACGCGTTTGCATGGCTACCCAATCAGGATGCGCTAGCTGAATTTCAAAAACTTCCTCGCAGCTCACAATGCGCTCATGACTTGCGACTGATCCCAATAAAGAATTCAAGAGTGTGGTTTTTCCGGCTTGGGTGCCACCGGCAATGACAATGTTGAGCCCACTGATTACGGCAGCGCTAAGGAAGTCCGCTGCCTGTCGAGTCAGTGTTCCTAAAGGCACAAGTTCGTCAACCGACTTAGTCTGAATCACAAAGCGTCGAACGTTCACCGCCCAGTGATGACGGGTGATGTCTGGAATCACCACGTGCAGGCGGCTGCCATCGGGAAGAACTGCGTCCACGAATGGGCTCGATGTATCGAGCCTTCTTCCAGACACTCGAAGCATGCGCTCAACGAGATCGCGCACATCTCTGTCACCTAACACCACCGATGTGAGCTCAGGCTTTCCGTTGCGCGCGATGAATACCCGCCCTGGTTCATTGAGCCAGATTTCCTCGATTGTCGGGTCATCAAAAAATTGCTGAAGCTCACCAAAACCCGAGATCCCTCGCAATACTTCCTTAGCAACAACAGCTGGATCACCATCGACTGAACGAGCACCTTGGGCAATCCACGTGTCCATTGCGCATTGTTCGACGAGAGCCCGAAATTTTTCTGGTTGTGAAAGCGGGTCCATACCATCGTTGCGAATAGCAGCACGCACTTGCTGTTCTACGAGCTCACGTACTTGCATTGCTGTGCCCATGACTCCCCTAACGTTGAATTACTTCAACGTTAAGAGGAGACCCGCAAGTATTGGAACCCTCAGTACTTGCCCTGTGCATAACTTCAGGGTTGGGGATAACGACTAGCGAAAACGCGCAATCCATGCTTGTGCGACAACGTCAGGCTTTTCCATCTGAGAAACATGTGCTGAATCAGGCAGAACGATTACCTGTGCATTTTTAAAATACTTCGTGCTCTTATGTGCCGCTCTTGGATCAACTAATGGATCTTGTAATCCATAAATCAACAGACTTTGTGTCTGCACCAATTCTGCAAGTTTCCAAGGACGATGGCGTCCGCGATCAAAATATGTTCCTAGCAGTCCTCGCAGCGACTGCAGAAAAGCATCGTTTGCGTAGGTGAGTTCGTCTCGCATGAGTGCTTCAGCTACTGACTCTTCGAACCGCTGTTGAGTAACAACACTCGGATTTGCGAAGACCGTGTCAATTGTTGATTGAACGCGCGCTTCAACTGGAAGTTCATTAGATTTCTTCATTGCAGCTTCACCAATGCCTGGCACTGCCATGATCGGTAAAAGAACATTCGCTTTGTTCGGACTGACATCGGGCAAGGCTGGCGAAATAAGTGTCAAGGTTCTGACGAGGTCCGGTCGACGAGCTGCCAATTGCACCGCCACAGCTCCACCCATCGAGTTGCCAAAGAGATGAACAGGTGCAGCATCAAGGTGACGTTCTATGAAATCGACCGCTGCGCGAGCATGACCCAAAGGTGAAAAGTTTCCGTCGCGCGGAGGCGGCGACATCCCAAACCCAGGAAGATCCAGCGCCCAGGAATTCACTTCTGGTTGCAACTCCCCCATCAGGTCAGTCCAGTTCAGGGATGACCCACCAAGTCCATGCAACATCAAGGCTGGTTCCGCACCAGATGCGGTGGATTGAGCGTGCCGATAGGCCAGCGTTCGCGCAGGGAAGAAAACTTCCTCACGCGGCCACGGCGTAATTTGTCCTGACACCCCTCAAGGCTACATATATTTGAGTCACTGCAACTATGGGTGTCACGCAACGAGCAAGGGAATCGACATGGAAATCAAGATTGGCGTTCAGTACTCACCACGCGAGATCTCCCTTGAGAGCGAAGAAAAGCCAGAAACCATCTCCAAGGCTGTTGATGCAGCAATCTCAGCAGGCTCCCTGCTCAAGCTCACCGATGATCGTGGTCGCACTGTGATCGTTCCTGGAGACAAGATCACCTATGTGGAACTCGGCCCAGCAACCGCTCGCAAGGTCGGTTTCGGCCACTAATACCTGAAGGTTGCGTGAGCGTGACCTTCAAAACACTGCTCTGGGTACACTTAAACCCTCATCGTGTTGGTACCGGCCTTCGGCCTTCCGCCCCACGAGTCGTTACTGGGGAGTCACCCTGAGCACTTCAAGCACCGTTGACCCAACGAGCGCACCAACGTTCGCCGAATTGGGCACCGACCCACGCATTGCCGCCGCCCTTCTCGAAGATGGCATCGAACGCGCCTTTCCTATCCAAGAAATGTGTTTGTCGATGGCGCTCGAAGGTCGCGACATCATTGGACAAGCAAAGACCGGAACTGGAAAGACCCTTGGCTTTGGTATCCCACTGCTGCAACGCATTGACCTCGAAGGTGACCGCGATAAGCCTCAGGCCATCGTGATCTGTCCAACCCGCGAACTAGGCCTACAGGTTGCGACCGACCTTGAGCGCGCAGGTCGTTTGCGTGGAGTCAAGGTGCTCGCGGTGTACGGCGGTCGCGCCTACGAACCACAGATCGAGGCTTTGCAGAACGGTGTTGACGTCGTTGTTGGTACACCAGGTCGCATCATTGACCTTTCTAATCGCAAGGATCTTGACCTCAGCAATATTCGAGTGCTCGTGCTTGACGAGGCAGACGAAATGCTCGATATGGGTTTCTTGCCAGACGTTGAACGCATCGTTGCAGCAGTTCCTGCAAAGCGTCAGACCATGTTGTTCTCAGCAACAATGCCGGGCCAGATCCTGAATCTCGCTCGTCGCTATATGACCACGCCAACTCATATTCGCGCTAGCGAACCTGGCAACGACACTCAAACTGTCGATGCAATTGAGCAGCACGTGTGGCGCGCACATCCACTGGACAAGGTCGAAGTTGTTGCACGGGTGCTTCAGGCTGAAGGACGTCAACTCGCAATGATCTTTACGCGCACTAAGCGCAAGGCTCAAAAAATTGCCGACGATCTCACAGAGCGTGGCTTCGCTGTTGGTTCCGTTCATGGGGACCTTGGTCAAGGTGCTCGCGAACAAGCGCTACGCGCGTTCCGCAACGGCAAAGTTGATGTTCTTGTCTGCACCGACGTTGCAGCTCGAGGAATCGACGTCGACAACGTCACGCACGTCATCAACTTCGAATGCCCTGATGATGAGAAAACATATGTGCACCGCATTGGTCGTACTGGTCGTGCTGGCAACTCAGGTGTCGCCGTGACGCTCGTTGACTGGGAAGACATTGCGCGCTGGCAAATGATTGATCGCGCCTTGAAGCTTCCGTTCAAGGATCCAATTGAGACCTACTCAACTAGCGATCACCTCTACACCGGCTTGAAGATTCCAGCTGGCACGACAGGTTCATTGCCAAAGTCAGGTCAAACCCGAGAGGGCTTGAAGGCTGAAGGCGTTGAAGACCTTGGAGAAACTGGAAAGAAAAAGCCAGCTGGCAATAACGACAAGCATCATGGCAAGTCACACGGCGATAAGCCAAAGGGTGATCGGCCACGCGGCGACCGTCCACGTAATGACAAGCCACGTAACGATCGTCCGCGTAATGACAAGCCAAAGCCTGACGCCCCGAAATCCGATGCATCTACGTCAGAGTCATCGAAGTCCGACGCGGCAGCCTTAAAAACTGAAGGCGCTCGTCAGCGTCGTCGCACTCGTAGCGGTAAGCCTGCAACACCCGCTGCTGAATAACTACAACGCAAGCAATGCTTGAGCAAGTTCTCGATAGTTACGCGCGCCAACACTTGTTGGCGCCGTAGCGAGCACTGTTCTACCTGTAGCTGGAGCTTCTGCAAAGCGAATTGATCGTTGAATAGCAGGAAGCACTCGCACACCGTAGGTATTTGGAAGATCCGCTAATACTGCACGCGCATGTGTAGTTCGCCCGTCGTACTGCGTTGGGATGATGCCGGCAACTTTGAGTTCCGAATTTGCGTATGTGCGCACATCGCTAATGGTTTGCATCAATTGTCCTACTCCGCGATGCGACAACGTCTCACATTGAAGTGGAATGGCAACCGAATTCGCAGCAATAAGTGCACCAACTGTGACGATGCCCAGTGAAGGTGCGCAATCAAGCAAGATCCAGTCATATGAATCCCGTAATGGTTTCAGTGCATCACGCACGGCGAATTCTCGCCCCTTGGATGTTGCTAGTGCTGCATCAGCATCTGCGAGGCGAATTGTTGCTGGAAGGAGATCCACTCCTTCGCTGGTGTTGATGATCGCTCTTTGCGCCGGCTTGCCTTCAACGATGAGTTCACGTGTGCACAACTGCACATCTTCAGGGTCAATCCCCAAACTGAACGTTGCGCAGGCTTGCGCATCAAGATCAACAACCAACACTCGAAAGCCGAGCTCCGCCAAGGCTGCGCCAACACTGACCACAGTGGTGGTTTTTCCCACGCCGCCCTTTTGATTTGCGAACGCAAGGACGTGAGCCACGTGCTCATTGTGCTCCTTGAGATTTACCCTTGGAGGCATGCGGTTCACCTATCAACTCGATGGCGACCCGCAACAGTTGCGCGCACTTCGCCAAGCCTTGGACGATTGGCCTCAGGTAAACCCAGCTTTGGTTGATGACCTCTTGATCGTCACCAATGAATTAGCCAGTAACGCCTTGACCTATGGCTTGCCTGCCATTCAGGTAGCAGTGGCCGCATTCCCCACCCAGATTCGGATCCAGGTCATCCAGACCTCCTCTGGGGCGGGATCAGGACCAGTCCCAAGGATGATCAAGGAGCCGGGCCTACGTGGTCGAGGCCTGGCCCTCGTGAACACCCTGAGTCGTGAGTGGGGCTGGCTTCAAAGGGGCCAAGAAGTCGTTGTTTGGGCAGTTTTGGCCCTCCCCGGTAACCTTTCACAATGACCACAGCAGCCACACGGGTATTCCTTGCCCGCCTTGCCGGGGTCCGCGTCTTTGATCCCAATGGTGAGCAGCTGGGCAAAGTGCGCGACAGCATCATCGTGCTGCGCTCCTCAAACCCTCGCCTGACTGGTCTCGTGGTTGAAGTCCAGGCGCGTCGTCGCATCTTTGTGCCAATGTCCAAGGTCACCTCGGTCGATGCCAACCAGATCATCGTGACTGGAGTTGTGAACCTGCGCCGCTTTGCTAAACGACCAAATGAAACCCTGCTCACAGCAGAACTTCTTGATCGCACAGTGCAATTCCTTGAGACCGGCGAAGAAGTCTCGGTTATCGATGTCGGCGTTGAACGCGATCGCACCCAAGACTGGATCGTCACCCAACTCTTTATTCAAAAAGGCAATGGCGGTTTCCGTCGTCGCGGTGAGCGCATCGTCGTGGATTGGGATGAAGTCAGCGGTCTTGCGCTTCCAAGCACAAGTGATCAATCTGCAACAACCATGCTTGAATCCATTGATAACTTGCGCGCCGCCGACATTGCAGACTTACTTCAAGAACTTCCCATCAAGCGTCAGATGGAAATTGCTCGTCAACTCAACGATGATCGCCTCGCTGACGTTCTTGAAGAACTTCCTGAAGATGACCGCGTTGAAATTGTGCAGTTACTTGAAGTCGAGCGCGCAGCAGACGTTATTGAAGAGATGGACCCTGACGACGCTGCCGACCTCATCTCCGAACTTCCACCTGAGCGCGCAGCAGATTTGCTCGATCGCATGGAACCCGAAGAAGCTGAAGATATTCGTCGCTTGCTTTCATATGACGAACTCAGCGCTGGCGGCATGATGACAACCGAACCAATCGTGATGTCAACAGATGCCACAGTTGCTGACGCACTTGCGCAGATTCGCAACCCAGAG
>CANFTO010000018.1 GCA_947449945.1 Actinomycetota bacterium
GCAAGAATTTCTTTCAGACGATCAACAAGCGGTGGAATGCACCGCTGCGCTGGCATCGACAACCGAACAGGGCCGCTGTCACCTTCAGTGATATCAGGGGCGCTGATTTCCATCGCCACAACCCGAAGGCCATCGTCATCGCTTCGATCAACACGTGCACGCACGATGATCACCCCATCTTCAATCAGCATCGTGCTGACCTTTTGATAGGTCTGAGGGAAGACCATGACTTCGACCAAGCCTTCAAGATCTTCAAGGCTCACGATCGCCCATGAAGAACCCTGCTTCGTGGTTTTGCGCTGCACAGAAGTAACCAGGCCACCAATAGTGACCATGACGCCATCAACGTTTTCATCCATGATGAGCGAAGCAATACTTCGATCAGTCAGCTGGGCTAGAACCCGTTCGGTTCCGTGCAGCGGGTGATCACTGACATAAAGCCCAAGCATGTCGCGTTCATGTGCGAGCAGAATCTTCTTGTCCCACTCCCCGATCGAAATATCAGGAGGAGTCACCAAGGTGTTGTCATTGGATGCATCGAGCCCACCAAACAGATCGAACTGACCAACGGCTTCGGCTCGCTTGATATCAACGGCTGAATCCACAACCTGCTCGTGCACGGAGGCCAAGCCCTTACGCGTATGACCAAGCGAATCGAAGGCTCCAGCCTTGATCAGGGACTCAACAACGCGCTTGTTGCAAACCGAGGCTTCAACTTGCGCAATGAAATCGTGGAAATCGGCAAAGCGACCAACCTTGCGACGAGTTTCAATAATCGAATCAACGACATTGCCGCCGACGTTACGAATTGCGGAAAGCCCGAAGCGGATATCAGTTCCACGAGGCGTGAAATCAAAGTCGGAGTCGTTCACATCAGGGGGCAAAACCTTGATACCCATGCGTCGGCATTCATTCAGGTACACCGCTGACTTGTCTTTATCGTCTTTTACGCTCGTGAGCAGTGCGGCCATGTATTCAGACGGGAAATTCGATTTCAGGTACGCAGTCCAGAAAGAGACCAACCCGTAGCCAGCAGTGTGCGCCTTATTGAAGGCGTAGTCGGAGAAGGGAACCAGAATTTCCCAGAGCTTGTTGATCGCAGCATCGCCATAGCCATTGGCTTTCATGCCTTCGCTAAACGGCACGAACTCCTGCTCGAGGATTTCCTTCTTTTTCTTACCCATGGCACGACGAAGCAGGTCTGCAGCGCCAAGTGAATAGCCCGCAAGTTTTTGCGCGATCGCCATAACCTGCTCTTGATACACAATCAAGCCGTAGGTGTCACCGAGGATTTCCGATAGCGGCTCTTCAAGTTCGGGGTGAATTGGCACCACAGGTTTGCGCTTATTTTTGCGATCGGCATAGTCGTTGTGCGCGTTAGCGCCCATCGGTCCTGGGCGATACAAGGCGAGCACTGCAGAAATATCTTCGAAGTTATCGGGCTGCATTGAACGCAGCAACTGCCGCATCGGTCCACCATCGAGTTGGAAGACCCCCAAGGTGTCACCACGTGAAAGGAGCTCGTAGGTGAGTTTGTCTTCAAGGCCAAGATCTTCCAACACCACAGTTTCGCCGCGGTTAGCCTGAATGTTTTTCAAGCAGTCATCGAGAACGGTGAGGTTACGAAGACCAAGGAAGTCCATCTTGAGCAGACCCAAGGTTTCGCAAGCACCCATATCGAACTGCGTGATGATGGACCCATCTTGTTCACGGCGCCAGATTGGCACCACATCAAGTAACGGTTCACGACACAAAATCACTCCGGCTGCGTGCACACCTGGCTGACGCTTCAGACCCTCAAGACCTTTCGCAGTATCAACCACGCGCGCTGCATCAACATCTGATTCAACCAGCGCACGGAATTCAGCAGCTTCTGAATAGCGCTCGTGCTTGGGGTCAAACATGCCTGCAATGGTGATGTCTTTACCCATCACAGCAGGTGGCATTGCCTTGGTAATGCGATCGCCAACAGCGTACGGATAACCAAGAACACGAGCACTGTCTTTAATCGCAGCCTTTGCCTTGATTGATCCGTACGTGATGATCTGTGCGACGTGCTCTTCACCGTAACGCTGGGTTGCGTAGCGAATCATGTCTGAGCGACGACGTTCATCGAAGTCGATATCAATATCGGGCATCGAGATACGTTCTGGATTCAAGAAACGTTCAAACAACAATCCATGTTTAATCGGATCAAGATCAGTAATACCAAGTGCGTACGCGATCATCGCGCCCGCTGCAGATCCACGACCTGGTCCAACACGAATGCCGTTGTCTTTTGCGTACTTCACAAGGTCGGCAACCACAAGGAAGTAGCCCGGGAAACCCATTTGCATGATGACGCCGACTTCATACTCAGCTTGCTTGCGCACGTTGTCAGGAATTTCTCCCTTGTAACGCTTTGCAAGCCCAAGTTCTACTTCCTTGACCAGCCACGACTCTTCCGACTCCCCTTCCGGAACCGGGAACGCAGGCATCAGGTTTGCACCTTCAGTAAAGGTGACATCGCAGCGCTCTGCAATTAAGAGAGTGTTGGAAACAGCCTCAGGAAGTTCATGCCAAACCTTGCGCATTTCTTCCGCGCTTTTCAAGTAGAAGTCACGTGCATCAAACCGGAAGCGCTTTGGGTCATCCATCGTGGTTCGTGTACCAATACACAACAGCACATCGTGCGTATCTGCGTCAGTAGCGCGCACATAGTGCAAGTCATTGGTTGCGATAAGTGGAAGTTCCAAGGTCTTGGCAATCTTCATCAGATCAAGGCGGAACTGCGTTTCAATTTGCAGCCCGTGATCCATCACTTCGCAGAAGTAGTTGCCCGCTCCGAGAATGTCTCGGTAGTCGGCGGCAGCAGCAAGAGCCTTCTTGTATTGGCCTGCCTGCAACCAACGATTAACTTCGCCACTTGGGCAACCGGTAGTACCGATTAAGCCCTTGCCGTACCGCTCCAAAAGATCTCGGTCAAAGCGTGGCTTGTGATAGAGCCCTTCAAGGCTTGCAAGGGAAGAAACTCGAAACAGGTTGTGCATGCCGGCAGTATTTTCTGCCCACAGGGTCATGTGTGTGTAGCTCTGCTTACCGCGACCTGCTGTTGGATCCTCAGGCGTGCCTTCATCAAAGCCGCCACCAAAGTCGAACTGGGCACGAGTAAAGCGACCTTGAGGTGCGTAGTACCCCTCAAGCCCAATGATGGGCTTGATGCCGTGTTTCTTAGCCTTGGAGTAGAACTCATAGGCTCCGTAGAGATTGCCGTGGTCTGTCATGGCAATGGCTGGCATACCAAGTTTTACGGCCTCACCAAGGAGATCATCGAGGCGCGCAGCCCCATCGAGCATCGAATATTCGGTATGCACGTGGAGGTGAACGAACTGCTCCTCCGATGTCATTGACCCACTCTAACTTTGGCCTCAGGCCCCATCGCGAAGGCGCGCAAGTGAGGTCACCAGATCCTGCGGATACTGGCTGGTCACCACGATTCGATCACCCGAAGAGGGGTGCTCAAAGCCCAAGGTCACCGCATGGAGCCACTGGCGCTCGAGCCCAACCTTCTTCGCCAACGTTGGGTCCGCGCCGTATGTCAGGTCCCCCACACACGGGTGACGCATCGCCGACATATGTACGCGAATTTGATGCGTGCGACCCGTTTCCAAATGCACTTCTACTAACGAACCATGGGTGAAAGCTTCCAAGGTTTCGTAATGAGTCACGCTGGCCTTGCCGCCCGCGATCACGGCAAAGCGATAGTCATGATGCGGATGGCGTGCAATCGGAGCATCAATCGTTCCGCGAAGTGGATCGAGCTGGCCCTGCACAACTGCGTGATAAATCTTTTCAACTGTTCGCTCTTTGAACTGACGTTTCAAACTTGTGTATGCGCGCTCACTTTTCGCCACAACCATGACACCTGAGGTACCAACATCGAGGCGATGCACGATGCCTTGACGTTCAGCTGCACCGGAACTGGTGATGTTGTAACCAGCTGCAGCCAAGCCGCCCACAACAGTTGGGCCAGTCCAGCCCGGGCTTGCATGCGCTGCGACACCCACAGGCTTATCGACAATCACGCAATCGTCATCGTCATAAAGAATCTTCATGCCTGGAACGGGCTGTGGAACTTCATCTACGTTCTTATCAACATCGAGAGCATCGGGATCTACTTGCAGCATTGCGCCCGCAATAAGTCGATCGCTCTTAATTAACGTCTTACCGTCCATCAACACATGTTCAGCATCGACAAGCGCAGCAGCTTTGGTGCGCGACAAACCAATCAGCCGCGAAAGTCCGGCATCAACACGTTCGCCATCAAGGCCATCAGGAATTGGAATCGTACGAATCGTCATGAACGTGCGCTCGCAGTTCCCTTGTAGTCAATCCCGCGCATTGCAAGGATCACCATCAAGATGGCAGAAAAAGTAATGCTCATGTCGGCGACATTGAACACGGGAAAATTCGGTAACTGAATCCAGTCAACAACAAAGCCTTGACCCGGACTTGGGTAGCGCGTGAGTCGGTCAATCAAATTACCGAGCAAGCCACCGAGCAACCCGCCAAGGCCCACCGCCCAAGCAACACTGCCAAGATCCTTTGCAGAGCGAATGATAAACACCGCAACACCAATAGCGATGAGGCTGAAGATCCAGGTAGAACCTGTGCCAATACTGAAAGCAGCACCTGTGTTTTGGGTATACGTGAATTTCAACAGCGGTCCAAGAACCTCCACGGAACCTTCGCCATTGAGCATGCGCGGACGCAAGGCTGAAACTGCCCAAGCTTTGGTGAGTTGATCCAGAACTACGACTCCGAGTGCTACAGCCGCCAAAACGATGATTGGGCGACGACTTGAAGCGGTACTCACATGAGCACTCTAGTTGCTAGAGCATCAAGCGTTCTTCAGCCTGCTTACACATGAGACACAAGGTTGCACGAGGGAAAGCCTGCAGGCGGTACTTACCAATTGGCTTGCTACATGACTCACAAGCGCCATAGGTGCCATTGTCAAGGCGTGCGATTGCATGGCCAACCTGAAGCAACATTTCGCGCGCATTATTTGCCAGCGACATTTCATGTTCACGCTCGAAAGTCTTTGAACCAGCATCCGCAGCATCGTCGCCTGCGCCGTCACCTGAGTCACGAATCAGATCTTCAAGACCGGCTTCTGCATTGACGAGCTCTTCTTCCAAACGCTTGATGTCTTCGTTGAGAGCCTTGCGCACTTCTTTCAGTTCAGCAGGCGTCCAAGGTGATTCGTCTTCGCGAACCAATGGTTTACCGTTTGGCGCGAGCTGCTTCCTTGGCTTATTCGCGAAAATCGTTGGGGCGATCCGCTTGGCAACTGGCTTCACTGGTTCGGCCTCAACTACCAGGGCCTCGACCTTTGCTGCTGCCTCAGCCTTCTTCGCAGCTGCCTTCGGTTCAGCTTTGGCAGCTGTCTTTGCAGGAGCAGCAACCTTCTTAGCTGCAGGCTTGGCTGGAGCGGCCTTAGCCACAGCCTTCTTGGCAACAGGCTTGGCTGGAGAAGCTTTAGCGACAGCCTTCTTCGCAACAGGCTTTGCTGGAACAACGGCCTTCTTGGCAGGAGCAGCAACCTTCTTAGCTGCAGGCTTAGTGGCAGCGGCCTTCTTCACCGGAGCAGCCTTCTTGACTGCTGGCTTTGGAGTGATCTTCTTGGCAGGAGCAGCAACCTTCTTAGCTGCAGGCTTAGTGGCAGCGGCCTTCTTCACCGGAGCAGCCTTCTTGACCGGCGCAACCTTCTTTGCCGGTGCCTTTGCCGCCGCTTTCTTTGCAGCCATGGTCGTGCCCCCTTGCTTCCTAATCCCGGCGGACTCTAGGTCATAAGGCCACCCTTACCTTGTTCCCGCGCCGCATGAGGCACAAGCAGCCCTAAGAGTTCATGGCCGATATCCTTGCCACTCACCTCATCATCGCTAGGAGCTCCATGTATCGCGCTGTGCCCGCACAGATCGACCTCACTGCGATGGAGCATGAGGTTTTGGCGCTTTGGGAAGAAAAGGACACCTTTGCTCGCTCAGTAGAGCAAAGCCAAGGTCGCCCAACCTGGGTCTTTTATGAGGGCCCACCCACCGCAAATGGCACGCCAGGTACTCACCATGTTGAGGCTCGAGCCTTCAAAGACATTTTCCCGCGTTACCGCACAATGAAGGGCTATCACGTCCCTCGCCAAGCGGGCTGGGATTGCCATGGTCTTCCCGTTGAACTTGCGGTCGAAAAGGAACTTGGATTCTCCGGCAAACAGGACATCGAAAAATTTGGTGTCGCGCAGTTCAATGAAATCTGCAAGGAATCAGTACTGCGTCACGTCGGTGAATTCACCGAGATGACCAACCGCATGGGCTACTGGGTCGACATGGACAGCGCGTACTGGACCATGGATGCCAGTTATGTCCAAAGCGTGTGGTGGTCACTCAAGCAAATCTTCGACAAGGGCCTGCTGGTTCAAGATCACCGCGTTGCGCCGTATTGCCCACGATGCGGCACTGGACTTTCCGATCACGAACTTGCACAGGGCTATGAAACAGTTGTGGACCCATCGGTCTACGTACGCTTCCCTGTGACGGATGCTGACTTCTTAGCGAATTTCCCAGGAGCATCGTTGCTGGTCTGGACCACAACTCCTTGGACCTTAGTTTCCAACACGGCCGTAGCTGTAAAGCCAACCGCAACCTATGCGGTGGTGCGCACGGTTGATGGCGAAACTCTCGTTGTTGCACAAGAACTCGCCGCTGGTCTCTTTGAAGAAGGCTTCGAAGTGCTGGCAACCATGCCCGGCACTGAACTCGAGCGCATCGGATATGACCGCCCATTTGATTTGATTGAAATCCCTGATGCTCACTTCGTCATCTTGGCTGATTACGTCACTACCGATGACGGATCTGGCCTTGTGCACCAGGCACCGGCGTTTGGCGCCGACGACCTTGCCTCCTGCCGCGCCTACGGCTTACCTGTCGTAAACCCTGTGATGCCTAATGGTCACTTTGAAGATTCAGTTCCCGTTGTAGGTGGCGTGTTCTTCAAGAAGGCCGACGAAGAGCTCGTGAAAATGCTCGACAAGTCGGGTCGACTCTTTAAACACGTGCAGTACGAGCACTCCTACCCTCACTGCTGGCGCTGCCACACCCCATTGATTTATTACGCACAACCTTCGTGGTACATCCGCACCACCGCGATCAAAGATCAACTGATTGCGCAAAACGAAAACACGAATTGGTTCCCAGGAACCATCAAGCATGGTCGCTTTGGTGACTGGCTTGATAACAACGTCGACTGGGCGCTTTCCCGCAATCGCTACTGGGGCACCCCCCTGCCAATCTGGCGATGCGACGAAGGCCACCTCACTGCCGTTGGATCACTTGCTGAACTAAGCGAGCTTGCTGGTCGCGATGTGTCAGACACTGATCCACATCGTCCGTACGTCGATGACATCACCATCCCTTGCCCAACATGTGCTGCGACAGCCACTCGCGTTCCAGAAGTCATCGACTGCTGGTACGACTCAGGTGCAATGCCTTTTGCTGCCGTTGGTTACCCACAAAGTGACGTTGATTTTGCAGCGCAATATCCAGCTGACTTCATCTGCGAAGCAATTGACCAAACCCGCGGTTGGTTCTACACCCTGATGGCAATCGGCACTCTCGTGTTCGATCAGTCTTCATACAAGAACGTTGTGTGCCTTGGCCACATCCTTGATGAAGATGGCCGCAAGATGAGTAAGCACCTTGGCAATGTTCTTGAACCAATTGGTTTGATGAACGATCACGGTGCCGACGCAGTGCGCTGGTTCATGCTGGCGTCAGGTTCACCTTGGCAAGCTCGTCGTGTTGGTCACGGCGCTATCGCCGACGTTGTGCGTAAAACCTTGCTCACCTATTGGAACACGGTTGCGTTCCAATCACTCTACGGACGCCTTGCTGATTGGGATCCAACCTCACCAGCACCTGCAGTTGGCGATCGTCCAATCATTGATCAGTGGTTACTTTCTGAAGCCAATCGCCTTGCTCGCGATGTTGACGCTGCACTTGATCAATTTGATACGCAAGCAGCTGGTCGACTGATCGCCACCTTTATTGACGATCTTTCCAACTGGTACGTGCGCCGATCGCGTCGTCGTTTCTGGGATGGCGATGCCGCTGCGCTTGCGACCTTGCATGAAGCTTTGCGCACAGTCACCTTGTGCATGGCTCCTTTCACGCCATTCATTACAGAACGCGTGTGGCAAGACTTGTTCAGCATTGGGGATGCGCCAGATTCAGTGCACTTGGCATCTTGGCCAATGGTTGATGAATCCATTGTTGACGAAAAGCTTGCAACCGATATGGCTCTCGTTCGCCGCATTGTTGAACTTGGACGCGCAGCCCGTGCGACAAGTGGTGTGCGCACCCGTCAGCCACTTCGTCGCGCGCTTGTATCTGCGCCTGGTTGGGCAGAACTTTCTCAGGCACTACGCGATCAAGTGTGTGAAGAACTCAACATTCAATCAAGTGACGCCTTGGACTCAGATGAAGCAGGCCTTGTTGATATTTCAATGAAGGCCAACTTCCGCGCCCTTGGTGCACGTTTTGGTAAGCAAACTCAATTAGTTGCCGCTGCCATCGCTGCCTCTGATGCAGCCCAACTTCACCAAACCATGCGAAGTACCGGTTCAGTGTCGCTTGAGGCAGGCGAACTTGGCACAGTTGAGATCACTGCTGACGATGTTGTGATCACCGAAACACCACGTGAGGGCTGGGCGGTTGCTTCTGAAGGCGGCGAAAGTGTCGCGTTGGATCTGACCATCACTGATGAACTTCGCCGAGCCGGACTTGCACGCGAAGTGGTACGCGCGATTCAAGAGGCGCGTAAGAACGCTGGATTTGAAGTGTCGGACCGAATCACATTGTGGTGGTCATCCCTAGATTCCGATGTGATGCAGATGTGGGCAGATCACGCCGACGAAATTGCCGGTGAAGTTCTTGCTACTGCGGTACACAACGATCTTGGCGGCACAATCAATGTGGATGTTGCTGAGTTCACCGGTTCAATTGGAATTGCGCGCAACTAGTTCCTTGGGCACTAGCCAATGCTGCTCAAAATCCCAATCAGTATCTGCAAGATGATGAGCAAGATTAAAAACGAGAAATCAAGGGCTACTCCACCGAGGCGCACCTGCGGAATAACTTTGCGCAGCAACCGCAATGGTGGGTCAGTTAACGAATAAATGACTTCAGCCACGATCAGGATGGGCCCGCGAGGACTCCACGAGCGCGCAAACATTTGCAGCAGATCGAACACGATCCGGGCAAAGAAAATTAACTGGTAAATAAACAGAATGGTGGCAAGAATCTGCCCTACTTGATGCATCAGCTCTGGTTGAAGAAGCCGTCTTGGGCAATCTGCGCACGTGCAGCTTCACCGACGTCAACATTTGGTGGTGAAAGTAAGAACACCTTGTTGGTGATGCGTTCGATACTGCCGTGCATGCCAAAGACCAAACCTGCTGCGAAGTCGATAATGCGCTTGGCATCAGGATCATCAAGTTCAGTGAGGTTCATGATGACAGGAACGCCATCGCGGTAGTCCTCGCCAATGCGACGAGCATCGTTGTAGCTACGCGGATGCACCGTTTCAATACGGCTAAATTCAACTGGTGCTACCGGGCGGCGATCAGCCATCGGCGCCATTGATGGTCGACGATCTGGAGTGGCGTCGTCGCGGAAAGTCCGCACCGCACGCTGATCAGGAATCGCACGAACGCTACGGCTTTGGTAGCGATCAGGTTCGCGCTCTTCATAGGCAGGAGCTGCTGGGCGGCGATCGCGGGTGCGCACGTTTTGGCGCACGTCCTCGTAATCGTCGGCGTAGAGTTCCTCGTGATCGTCGTCCTCTACGAGGCCGAGATACACAGCCATCTTGCGCATTGCGCTAGCCATGAGCGTAAAACCTCCGAAAATCGACCTACAGGAATTCTCAGGCTACTTCAGAGGGGGCCGGTTCCCTAGGAGCGCGCCCCCTATGCGCACCTGTGTCGCGCCGTAAGCAATGGCAGCTTCCAAGTCCCCGCTCATTCCAGCCGACACCGTCAGTGCCGCAGGCGCCACTCGTAATAGGTCGCCATGAGCCTGGGCTAGAAGTTCAAAGGCGGCCTGAGGGTTGGCCTCAAGGGGCGCCACCGCCATCACTCCAGTCAGGTTGAGGTGCCCTGAGCCCATAATGAGCTCCGCCAAAGCAGCAACTTCACCTCGGTCCACTCCCCCTCGATTTGGCGTTCCGGATGGATCCAATGAGATCTGGATGAGCACATCAAGGCGTTTGCCGGCAGCTTGCGCCCCGAGATTTAGGGCAACTGCCAGTTCGCTGCGATCCACGGATTCAACAACGTCGGCCCATGCGGCCACGTGCTTGGCCTTCTTGCGTTGCACTTGGCCGATCATGTGCCAGCGAAGAGGAGCAGCCACTTCATCTTTTTTGGCGCGCGCTTCTTGGTCACGACTTTCGCCAACATCTGTGCAATCCAACTGTGCAAGAAGATCGAGATCTGACGCCGGAAAGGTTTTTGTCACGGCAAGGATGTGAACGTCAGTACGCGGACGGTTCGCCGCCGCGCATGCGGCATCCACTCGCGCATTGACCTCACGGAGGTTCATAGCGAGTTCATCAAGTCGCGTGTTCGTCATTGCGCGATGATCATTCCTTGACGGCCTGTTCGCCCGTCACGCCGGTAGGAAAACAAAGTCTGATCTTCATACGTACAGCGATTGATGCTGCTGACTGCAACCTCCAGTTCTGCGAGCTGCAGATGGACACCCGCTCGCACATCAACACTCCACTGATCACTCAACTTCGTAACGACTGATTCGAATTGCGACCGAGGTAAGCCATCACGAAGTTGATCCACACAATCGGACCGCACGGGATAACAAGCAGCACAGATCGCTGGCCCCGTAATCGCTTGAATAGCTCTTGCACCCTGTGCCCGCATCGCGGTAATCGTGGCTTCAACGATTCCTGCGCTGAGCCCCCGCCATCCACAATGGGCCGCAGCAATAACGCCCTGAGCCGGGTCTGCAAAAACGATCGGAACACAGTCGGCCGCGAGCGCAAGAAGTGCTAGCCCTGGCGAGGCTGTCACTACTCCATCGCACCCTTCAGCAATGCCCGCCTCCGCGACAACGCCCACCTGCGATCCGTGTTTGGCATCGAGAACATGAAGTTCACTTGCACCGACTAGCGATGAAACGCGTTGCTGATTTTTCAGAACAGTTGCCCGGTCATCGCCCACAGTTGTCGAAAGGTTCAGGGAGTCAAACGGTTCACTACTGCCCCCACCCAAACGACCTGTGGCCGCCCAGTTCACTGGGCGGCCACAGGGTGACGCGGGCCTGAAACGTCCCGCGGCAAGAGGATTCATAGGGATTTCTGGGGAAGTTCCCTATTTGAGGAAGTCAGGGATATCCAGATCATCGTCAGCATCGTCAAACACGATGGTGCGAGCTGGCTGAACTGGACGTGCAGGTGGTGAAGTCACCACTGGCACTTCGCCGGTTGCGGAAGCTGCTGGTGCTTGTGGCTCAGCAGACTTACGCACGGAGGCAGTACGAGCAGGTGGCTCGCCGCCATCGAATCCGGCAGCGATCACAGTGACGCGCACTTCATCGCCAAGGGTGTCGTCGATGACAGCACCGAAAATGATGTTCGCATCTGGGTGAGCAGCGTCGCTGACCAAGCGAGCTGCCTCGTTGATTTCAAACAGACCCAAGTCGCTGCCACCCGAGATCGAGAGCAGGACGCCATGGGCGCCATCAATACCGGCTTCAAGAAGTGGGCTGGAGATGGCCTTTTCTGCTGCTTCGATCGCACGGTCTTCGCCGCGTGCAGATCCAATACCCATGAGTGCTGAGCCAGCTGAATGCATGACGCTCTTGACGTCTGCAAAGTCGAGGTTGATCAGACCTGGAGTCGTGATCAGGTCGGTGATGCCAGATACACCCTGGAGCAGCACATGGTCTGCTTGCCGGAATGCATCGATCACGCTGATGTTGCGATCTGAGAGCGACAGCAAGCGATCGTTTGGAATCACGATAAGGGTGTCGACCTCGGCGCGAAGTGCGTCGATGCCATCGTCAGCCTGAGACGAGCGGCGGCGACCTTCGAAGCCGAAGGGACGAGTGACCACGCCAATGGTCAATGCGCCGAGGGAACGTGCGATGCGGGCGACGACTGGTGCACCACCGGTTCCGGTACCGCCGCCTTCACCTGCGGTCACGAACACCATGTCAGCGCCCTTGAGCACCTCTTCGATTTCGTCTGCGTGATCTTCGGCGGCCTTCTTGCCAACCTCTGGGTTTGCGCCGGCACCCAGGCCGCGAGTCAATTCGCGTCCGATGTCGAGCTTCACGTCTGCGTCACTCATGAGCAGAGCTTGAGCGTCAGTGTTGATGGCGATGAATTCAACGCCCTTGAGCCCAACCTCGATCATGCGGTTGACCGCGTTAACGCCGCCACCACCAATGCCTACGACCTTGATAACAGCGAGATAATTCTGTGGAGCCGCCACGTGCGCTTCCCTTCCTTCGTTGGCGGATCAACTTGGTAAGTCGACCCCTTCGCCTGCTTCCGGAACCCTCAACCTCAACTAGAGGCTGAAATATGAGCTCGGTTTCAAGCGGCGGGAAGGTAGTAGGTCACACCCCCGTTGCGCAAGTGCGGTCAGCCATTTTGGAAGCGACCTACGTCACATTAGTGCTGGATCTTCTCTTTAAAGGTGGTCGGCAGCTCTGGAGCGGACACGTCATACATCTTTGCTTTGCGCTTGAGTAAGGCGCGAGTGACCTGTGATTTGAGTTCGGCTTGCTCAACACTTCCCCACTTCACGATGGCGCCACTGTGCAAAGTGAGCTCAACATTGTCACGGGTAGTGGCCGACAACTTGGCCACCTTTGGGCCAAGATCATCGGGCAAGGAATTCAGAACACCCATCGCTGATACCAAGCCGATGCCATCTGCGGTAACTGTCGGTAACTTGGCTGGCAACGGACTCGTTGGTGCGAATTCCACACCATGAGCATCAACACCCAGCCCACTTCCCGTCACTGCGATTGCAGTGCGCGGAACGACCGCGATCACGACATCGTGGGGCCAACCTCGACGTACATCCACACTGGCGACCCAAGGAATGGAAGAGAGGTGATCAGCAATGCCTTGGGTATCGAGCTGAGCAAGTGGGACGCCCAATGGCACCTGTGCTGCTTCACGAATCTGCTGTGCGGGTGCTCCCTCGACCCCCAGAACGCTGACGCTCTCCGAGGTCAGTAGCGATGAGAACCACACCACCCATCCAGCCGCAAGCACCACGATCAGAATGAAAATCGTGATCAGTGTGCGTCGACGTTTTGTTGGCGTGACCACTCGTCGCGCATCAAGATCGACGACTGAATCTTCACCTGTTGCTGGAATCTCAGATTCACTCATGTGCGCCTAGCCAAAATCTCCAGCACTTCAGTACCCAATAAGCCAATATCTCCAGCGCCCAAGGTCATGATGAGATCCCCTGAGTGAGCGCGGGCTGCCAATTGACCTGCTACTGCAGACCATGAGGGCTCAAAGTGCACCTGTTCTGCAGGCAATGGGACATTGGCAGCCATAGTTTGCCCACTTGCACCAGGAATTGGTGTTTCACCAGGTGCATAGACCTCAAGCACAATCACTTCATCAGCAAGGCCAAGCGCCTGTCCAAACTCCGTTAAAAACATGGCAGTTCGGTAGTAATGATGCGCTTGGAACGCCACGACGAGACGTCCTTCACCCACCACATCGCGAGCAGCGCGAAGCGTGGCAGCAATTTCCGTGGGGTGATGCGCGTAATCATCAAACACACGCACACCATCGGCTTCACCTTTGAAGTCAAAGCGCCTGCGTGTGCCGGTGAATTCCGCAAGCCCCGCGATGAGGTCATCTGTTGAAAAGCCCAAGCCCATGCCTGTAACTAATGCAGCCAAGGCATTTAAGGCATTGTGCTCACCGGGCACCTGTAAGCGCACTGGCCCGATGGTCATCCCTGCATGCTCGACGAAATATTCCCAGCCACGACCAACCAGGGTCGGATTCACTAAGCGGTAGTCCGCATCCACTGACGTGCCGTACGAGCGCACATCGACGCCAAGCGATCCTGAATCAACAGCCAACTTGCGCCCACCTGCATCATCAATACACACGGTTAGAAATCCAGAGCGGGCTTGAATATTCTTGGCAAACTCCAAGAAGCCTTGTTCAATGGCTTCCAAGCTTCCCCAATGATTTAGGTGATCAGCTTCAACATTGGTGACAATTGCCGCGACTGCATCCAGATGTAAGAAGGCGCCGTCGCTCTCATCGGCTTCAACGACAAAAATTTCACCACTGCCTAAATGCGCATTCGCACCAGTTTCATTGAGTTCACTACCAATTGCAAAGGAAGGATCGGCGCCACAGCTTTGAAGAGCCACGGTAAGCATGGACGTGGTGGTTGTTTTTCCGTGCGTTCCAGCAACTGCCACACCACGACTACCAGCCATCACAGCTACGAGCGCTTCAGCTCGGTTCATTTCAGCAATGCCGAGCTCAGACGCTGCCTGCCGTTCAGGATTTGTCTCAGGAATAGCCGTTGAAAACACCAGGGTGTCAACACCCTTGAGCCACTCACCCGAGTGCCCAATATGCACATCCACACCCAAGGCTCGAAGTGCATCAAGTCGACGAGAATCCTTGGCATCACTGCCAGAAACTTGGGCTCCTTGAGCGGCCAAGATACGCGCGATGCCCGACATGCCAGCTCCACCGATCCCAACGATGAAGACATGCCCTAAATCAGCCACGCGCCACGCCTTTCTTGGTTTGATACGCCGCAGCCACACGCAGCACTTCTGCTGCCAATCTGGTCGCTGCGTCTCGAACACCACACTGTGCTGCAGCCTGGCTCATCGCTTGTAATGCATCACTATCTTTCACGAGTTGAGCTACCGTGCCTGTGAGCCACTCCGCGGTTAAGGCAGCGTTCTCAATCACAAGCCCTCCGCCCGCATTCACGATGGGCAAAGCATTGAAACGTTGCTCGCCGTTGCCGATCGGAAGTGGCACAAAAATCGAAGGCAGACCCACAGCAGCAACCTCAGCAACCGTCATCGCGCCTGCACGAGTAAGACCAAGATCGGCCGCGGCATAAGCCAGGTCCATCCGATCTACATAGGGCACAGCTACGTAGCCGGGCAACGGCGCAGGAGCTTCATTCTTCGCGCCATAAGCATGCAACACCTGAATGCCTTGAGCTAACAATCGTGGCAAGCATTCCGAGAGCACTGCATTGATGTGTTGAGCGCCCTGGGAACCGCCAAATACCAACAACACTGGGTCGTTCAGGTTCAAACCAAAATAGTCACGACCCGATGAGCGCATTGCGGAACGATCAAGGTTGGCAATTGCACTTCGCAGCGGCAAGGCCAAGGTTGTTCCGGGCAAGCTACCAGCAACGCTGACCATTACTGAGTCAGCGAATCGAGCACCGACTTTGTTAGCAAGCCCAGCAGTTGCATTGGCTTCATGAAGCACCAATCCACAGTCACGCTTCTTTGTAGCCAGGTAAGCAGGCAATGCTGCGTATCCACCAAAACCTACAACTACGTCGGCATCGACTTCATCAAGAATTTCACCACTGAGCGCCTTGGCCTTGCGAACTTTCGGGCCGACAGTCAGCAGATCTACAGAAAGTTTGCGCGGCATAGCAACGGCAGGAACCGTACGTAATGCGTAACCGCGTGCAGGAACCAATGTGGTTTCTAATCCGTGCTCTCCGCCAATAACGGTGACTTCAATCCCTCGTTCAAGTTGCGTGAGGGCATCAGCCAAATTGAGCGCAGGTTCAATGTGACCTGCAGTCCCGCCAGCAGCGAGCACGACATGCGTTGGCCTGCTCATCGGCGGGCCAAGGAACGTGCAGTTTGACGGCGACGCAATGATTGGCGTGCTCCTGGCTCATTTCGAGCAAAGCACAACAACATGCCAATCGCACCCAAGGTTGGAATGAGAGACGATCCACCGTAGGAAACAAATGGAAGTGGCACACCGGTAATTGGCAAAAGCCCCAGCACTGCGCCGATATTGGTAATCGCTTGGAACACAATCCACACGCCTACACCGGCTGTTGCAATGCGCACGAAATTATCTTTTGACGTGCGAGACAGTCGAAAGATTGCGAATGCCAGCACTGCAAACAAGATAAGCACGGAGAACGTACCGATCAAACCCAGTTCTTCACCGATCACAGAGAAGATGAAGTCGGTATGCGCTTCAGGAAGTGCTCCCCATTTTTCACGACTTGCACCAAGCCCAACGCCAAATACCCCACCTGTACCCAAGGCATATTGCCCTTGGGTGAGTTGCCACCCGGTGCCGAGCGGATCCGCATTTGGATCAAGCCATGAAGTGAAGCGCGCCATTCGATATGGAGCAGCGATTGAAAGTACGAGTGTGCCTAATGCGAGCACTCCAGCGAAGCCAGCAAAGAAACGACCAGGAATGCCGGCGGCAAACAACATGCCACACAGAATTGCGGCGAGCAGCAGGGTGTTACCGAAGTCACCTTCAAAGAGAACTAACACCATGAACACAGCGGCCACGGGAAGAATTGGATAGAGCAACTCTTTCCAAGGCCTCTTGTATTCAAGCTTTTTAGATACCTGATCTGCACCCCACACCACGAGCGCAATTTTTGCGAACTCAGATGGCTGCAGGCGGAACGGTCCAAAGATTTCAATCCAGTTCTTCTGGCCCGCAACCGATACACCGATCACCAACACCGCAAGCAGCAACACCACAGCGATGATGAACAACCACTTTGCAATACCGCGCCAAAATTGGATGGACGTCCGAGCAGCAAAATACATGCCAACTAACCCGAGGCCACCAAAAAGCGCTTGCCTCCCAAAGAGCGTGTACGAAGATCCAAAGGTCTTGAAACTTTCAATACTCGAGGCTGAAAGCACCATCACGAGACCAAGCAGTAAGAGCAAAACCGAGGATCCACCAATGAGGTAATAAGTACTCAAGGGGTGGTTGAGGAGGTATTTGAGGCGACTGTCCTTAGCCGGTTCGGCTCTCTTTGGCGTGCTCATCACTGATCCTGCGCCAACGCCTGCACGGCTTGTGCAAATAGATCGCCACGTTGCGAGTAGTCGCGGAACATGTCCCAAGATGCGCAACCGGGAGCCAGCAGCACCGTGTCCCCTGCTTGTGCAAACGCACGCGCTGCCGCAACCACCTCAACCATTGCCTCCGGATCAGTGCTTTCAATCACAGAGACAGGAACCTGCGGTGCATGTTGGGCCAGGCCACGGGCGATAACATCTCGATCCACTCCAAGAAGCACCACTCCGCGTAGATGCTCGCCTGCTTGGAGAATCAACTCATCAAAATCTTGACCTTTAGCCATTCCACCGGCAATCCACACCACTGGTCGATAAGCCCGAAGTGAGGTCAACGCCGCATGTGTATTGGTCGCCTTGGAATCATCGATGTATGTCACCTCATCCACGGTTGCCACATGTGCAATGCGATGACCAGCAGGTTCAAAATCTTGAAGCCCTTGCTGGATAGCTGTAGCGGAAACACCATAGGCACGCGCTAATGCGGCAGCAGCAAGCGCATTCGCAACATTGTGTGGGGCCAATGGATGAACATCATGAACATTGGCGAGTTCCTGGGCAGCATTGCGTCGATCGTCGACAAAAGCACGATCAACAAGAAACTCTTCAACGACACCAAGCATTGAGACATCTGGAACACCCAGGGTGAACCCGATTGCCCGGCATCCATCGACTACATCTGCCTGTTCAACAAGGCGCATCGTTGTTGGCTCATCAACATTGAAGATCGCTGCTACTTGTGTGCGCTCGTAGATTTTTGCTTTAGCCGCGACATACGCATCGAATGAGCCGAAGTGATCGATGTGGTCATCAGCGATGTTCAGGCACACGGAAGCAAATGGGCTCATGGATTCCACAAATGGCAATTGCGGAGCACCGACCTCAACGGCTATGACATCTAGTTCATCGTGCATCACTACACCGATGAGTGAATTGCCAATATTTCCAGCAGCCACAGTTCGCAGGCCCGCAGCCTTCAACATCGATTCCAGCATCAACGTTGTGGTGGTTTTCCCATTGGTCCCTGTCACAACGAGCCATGGAGCAGCGCCTTGCGTTGCACGCAATCTCCATGCAAGCTCTAATTCACCCCACACCGCGATATTGCGTTCCGCGGCTTGCACGATCAGTGGGTCAGATGGGCGAAGTCCTGGAGAAACCACAAGAAGGTCTGTCTTCGGCAACACGCCGTCATGGCCAAGGATCACCTCAACGCCGATGACATCAAGAATGTCGGCCTTTTCCCGCTGTTTTTCACCATCGCCCGCATCAACAACCGTGACGCGACCGCCAAGTTGAGCAATTGCATCCGCTGCAGCAAATCCAGCGATACCAATTCCAGCGACTGTTACATGAACACTCGACCAATCAGAATCGCGGTTAAAACTGTGGATCACGAACGCACCCATTCCGCATAAAACAGCACGATGCCTGCCCCGATGCACAGGCCATGGATGACCCAGAATCGAACCACGATTTGAATCTCAGGCCACCCCAACATTTCAAAGTGGTGATGCAGCGGGGCCATGCGAAATACACGACGGCCCGTGAGCTTGAACGAACCCACCTGGGCGATCACGGAAAGTGAAGTAATAAGGAAAAGACCAGCAAGTAACGGCAACAAGAGCTCGGTGCGACTCAAAATTGCGAGTCCGGCAATTCCTCCACCTAGTGCAAGCGATCCGGTATCACCCATGAAGATTCGGGCAGGCGCAGTGTTCCACCACAGGAAGCCAAAGCTTGCGCCCGCTAACGCTGCTGCAACAATCGCTAAATCCAATGGACTCACGGTTGAATAGCAAGTAGACGCAACCGAATCAGGGAATGCGCAGTTTTGTCCGTATTGCCAAACCGTGATGATCACGTAGGCCAAGAACGTCATGATCGATGCACCGATAGCTAACCCATCAAGACCATCGGTGAGATTTACGCCATTTGTGGTTGCGGTAATTAAGAACCACACCCACAACAGGAACAAGCCCAATGGAAGAACGATGGCGGTGTCACGTACGAATGAAATAGCCATCGACGCGGGCGCGCCACCTTCATTGGTGAACTGCAGGGAAAGCCACGCAAAGCTGAGTGCGACAAACGCTTGACCAATGAGTTTGGTACGGGCGCGAAGCCCAGTGCTGCGTTGTTTGAAGATTTTCAGATAGTCATCAGCAACACCAACCAAACCCAAACCCAGCGTTAAATACAACACGAGCATGGCCGATGGAGTCACTGGCCGCCAGGTAATTAAGTGCGTCAAGAAGTAGCCAACGAACACGCCCAAGATGATGGCGACACCACCCATCGAAGGTGTGCCGCGCTTGCTCTCGTGATCGGGATAGAGCTCACCTTCTGAGGACACACGGATAGCTTGTGAATATCCGTGTTTTGCTAAAAATTTAATGAGCACCGGAGTGCCAATGAGCGTGACGATCGTGGCGATCATCATCGAAATAACTACGAGTCTCATGGCATTTCCTGGTCTGTGAGTGCTGCAGCTACCCGCTCAAGTCCTACCCCGCGCGAAGCCTTAATTAACACGATATCGCCGTCGAGAAGTTCCTCCCGTAACACTGCGATCGCGGCGTCAGCATCTTCAACCCACATGGACTCATCCCCCCATGAGCCCTCATTGCTGGCCGCCAAATGCATGACTCGGGTTCCCGGCCCGACACAGATCAATCGGGACACATCCAGCCGCACAGCCAACCGACCAATTGCATCGTGTTCCATCATGGAATCGTCACCAAGTTCAAGCATCTCTCCCAGAACTGCCCAGGTTGTTTGCTCTGTTCCCATAGCAGCGAGGGTCTTGAGTGCTGCACGCATTGATTCGGGATTGGCGTTGTAGGCATCATTAATCACAATCACGCCGTCAGCAGTATCAGTGACTTCCATACGCCATTTACTTTGAATGGTGGCCTTACTCAAGGCTGCTGCGACTTCATCGAGTGGCAAACCAAGTTCCAAGGCAACGGCTGCAACAGCGAGCGCATTAGAAATGAAGTGTTCACCGTGAACACGCAGTTTTACTTTCGCTTCATTCCCGGCATAGTGAAGCGTAAATTTCGGGCGTGCCATCGGATCAAGGTCGACATCTGATGCTCGAACGTCAGCATTTGCGGATTCTCCAAACATCACAACGCGCGCTCGAGTTCGCTGTGCTTGTTCGCGCACGAATGGATCGTCACCATTCAAGATGGCTAGCCCGGATGCAGGTAATCCCGCGATAACTTCACCCTTTGCTTGCGCAACAGCGTTTTGGGAACCCAGCATCCCCATATGTGCCGACCCAACATTGAGTAACACCCCAAGCGAAGGGCTGGCTAAATCACATAAGTACTCAATATGGCCAAGACCCCGCATACCCATCTCAAGGATAAGAAAACGCGTGGATTCGTCAGCCTGAAGCATGGTAAGAGGAACACCTACTTCGGTATTGAATGATCCCACTGGAGAGACGGTCTCACCGAATTCACCGAGGACGCCAGCCAACAAATCCTTCGTGGAAGTTTTCCCGCTGGAACCCGTGATCGCAATAACGGTGCAGGAAAGTTGATCGCGCACGTACTTACCTAACTTGCCTAATGCTTCAACTGTGTTTGGCACCACGATGCACGGCACATCAAGTTCGCGCTCCGCCAATACTGCTATCGCACCATCGGCAATGACTTCGTCGGCAAAGTCATGACCGTCAACCCGTTCACCTTGAATTGCAACGAAGAGTGCGCCTTGCGTGACGGCACGGGAATCTACAATCACTGACGTGATCGGGCCATCGCCAGGCGTTCCAAAAAGTGAACCCCCGAGGACCTCGCAAGCTTGCGCAACGGTGAGAGCGATCACGCGACATCACCATTTCTCACTTCTAGCAGACGATTGAGAATCTCGCGATCATCAAAGGCCGTCACAATTCCGTTGATTTCCTGACCCTGCTCATGGCCTTTGCCCAACACGAGCACCACATCACCTGCTCGGGCTTGACTTACCGCTTCGCGAATTGCTTCCGCGCGATCGCCAATTTCAAGAAGGGCGCTTCCGCTCATCGAAGACACGGCGCGCGCTCCTTTCACTACTGATGCCCGAATGAATGCGGGATCTTCCGAACGAGGATTGTCGTCGGTCACGATTACCCGATCGGCTAGGCGCGCCGCACTCTGACCCATGAGTGGGCGTTTGGTTACATCGCGGTCTCCACCCGCACCTACGACCACAATCAGCTGACCTGACGTTGCTTCACGCACTGCAGCGACGACCCGCTCGATTGCATCGGGAGTGTGTGCGTAATCAACAATTCCGCGTATCTGTGCTGCACCGTTGCTTGCGGAAACTTGTTCGAGTCTTCCGGGGACTTGAGCGGTCGAAAATGCCTCAGAGATAACTTCCGGGGCAACATCAACCGAATACAACATCACGAAGGCTAGTAATGCATTTGCTCGATTAAATTCGCCAGGTAGCAACAATGCCGTTGACACGGCAACTCCATTTGGCCCTGCAATCTGAACGAGACCATCTGCTGTTAAGTGTGCCGTCCAGTCAGCGGGCTTTCCGGTGACCGAAATTGTCGTCACAGGAATAGTCACGCTTGCCGCAAGGCGTTCGCCCCATTCATCATCAATACAGATAACTGCTTGCTTTGCGTATAGCGGCGTAAACAGTGCCGACTTAGCGAGGAAGTACTGCTCCATGGTGTGGTGATAATCAAGATGATCCTGAGAAAGGTTCGTGAAACCCACGACTGAAAAATGTAAACCGCTAATGCGATGCTCAATCACTGCGTGACTTGAGACTTCCATTACGACATCGCTCACTGATCGATCTTCCATCTGAGCGAACACTCCGTGCAGAGTCGTAGCCTCAGGTGTCGTGCGCTTATTTTCAATATGCGTCGGGCCGATTCGAATTCCGGTTGTGCCAATGAATCCTGTGGATCGACCATCAGCTGCTAAGGCAGCTTCGATCATCGTTGCTGTGGTGGTCTTGCCATTCGTGCCTGTCACACCCATCACATTGATGCGCTCTGAGGCTCGCCCGTACACGGTATTAGC